>NZ_FMCI01000267.1 GCF_900091845.1 Streptomyces sp. SolWspMP-5a-2 | reverse complement strand
GCCGCCGCGGGACCTGGCCCAGCGGTACGGGGCGGTGCCGTGCAGCCCGGCCGCCCACCGCACGCGCGCCCCGCCGGGGCGCCGCCTCCCCCCCCATCCACCGAATCCGCGGGAGCTGATCGACTCATGGACCACCAGACCCCCACCGGGACGCCGCACCACCCCGCTCAGGGACGGAGGGCCCTGTGATGGGGACCGCAGCCGTCGTGCGCGACGCCCGTCTGCCGGTGCGCCAGGACCCCGCCGAGCGCCGCCGGGGCATGTACCACCTGGCGTCCCCGGTCTCCGTGCTCACGGTCGCCACCGAGGAGCGCACCCACGGCACCACCGCGAGCACCGTCACCCTGGTGTCGCGCACGCCCCTGCTGGTGGGTGTGGTGCTGCGGACCGGATCGTCCTTCGCGGGACTCGCCGCCCGCGAGGGCCGCTTCGCGATCAACGTGCTCGCCGGTGAACAGGCCGACCTGGCCCGGTGGTTCGCGGACAGCGGCCGCCCCCAGGGCAGCGAGCAGTTCGACGGACTGAGCTGGCAGCCCGACAGCTACGCGAAGGCGCCGCTGCTGGCGGGGGCGCTCGCCCACTACAGCTGCCGCTTCCACTCCCTGCAGGCCGCGGGCGACGGAGAGCTGCTCCTCGGACACGTCGTGCGGGTCCGCACCGCCGACGGGCCGCCTCTGCTCAGCTACGCGGGCGACCTGTACGCGGGCGACCTGCGCGCGGCACCCGCGAAGCCGGCCGGCTGAGCCGCGGCCCGCCTCCCCACCGTCACCCCTGCCCGTACGCCGTCCGCACCCGGCGGCGTACGGGCGACCTCACGTTCACCCCAGGAGATCCCGTGCATGATCCGAACGAGCTGCTCGCCCCCGGGGCGGCGGCCGTGGAGCGGCTGGCCCGCCGCCGGTACGTCCTCGACCCGGCGCTGCTGGAGAAGGCGACCCGGGCCCGCGCCGAGACCGAGGCCGAAGTGACCCGGCTGCGCACCGAGTTGAACGCCTCCTCGCGCGCCAGGGGACGGACGGGTCCGCCCTCGGAGGAGGAGAAGGAGGCCGCCCGTGCCCTGCGGGCCGACGTCCGGGAGGCGGAGTCGGCCGCCAGGACCGCCGCGGCCGACCTCCAGACGCTGCTGCTGTCCGTCCCCAACATCCCGCTGGACTCGGTGCCCGACGGCGTCAGCGACGAGGACGCCGTGGAGGTGCGCCGGGGCGGACCGCCGCCGCGCGCCGGCGGCGGACGGCACCACGCCGACGTCGGCGAGTCCCTCGGCGTCCTGGACGCGCAGGCGGCGGCCGGGCTCTCCGGGGCCCGCTTCAGCGTCGGACGCGGCGCGGGCGCCCGCCTCGAACGCGCCCTGGCCGCCTTCTTCCTGGACATGCACACCGCCGAGCACGGCTACACCGAGTACTCCGTGCCGTACCTCGTCACCCGCGAGACGATGACCGGGACGGGCCAGCTCCCCAAGTTCGAGCAGGACCTCTTCCGCACCGAGGTCGGGGACCGGGAGATGTTCCTGATCCCCACCGCCGAGGTGCCGCTGACCAATCTGCTGGCCGGGCGGCTCCTGGACGCCCGCGACCTGCCGTACGCGTTCACCGCGCGCACCCCCTGCTTCCGCGCCGAGGCGGGTGCCTACGGGCGCGACACCCGGGGCATCCTGCGCCTGCACCAGTTCGAGAAGGTCGAACTGGTCAGGATCTGCGCCCTGGAGGACGCCCCGGCCCAGCTCGACCTGATGGTCGGGCACGCGGAGGAGTGCCTGCGCCGGCTCGAACTGTCCTACCGCGTCGTGCGGTTGGCGGCGGGCGACCTCGGGTTCTCGGCCCGCACGACGTACGACATCGAGGTGTGGCTGCCCGGCAGCGGCGCCTTCCGGGAGATCTCCTCGGTCTCCGACTGCGGCACCTTCCAGGCCCGCCGCGCCGACATCCGCTGCAAGGGGGACGGCGGCCGCAAGGCTCCGGTGGCCACGCTCAACGGGTCGGCGCTGCCGATCGGCCGCACCGTCGCGGCCCTGCTGGAGCAGGGCGTCACCGAGGACGGCGCGGTGCGGATCCCGGAGGCGCTCGTCCCGTACACCGGGTTCCGGCAGATTTTGCCGGGCGGGGCGACCCGCTAGTGCCGTGCCGGGCATCGCGAGCCGGTGAACCTTTCCGGTCACGGCACTAGGTCGTGTCCGCGAAGTCCCGCCCGCCGGGAGACGCCCTCCGGGCGGACGACGGGACTCCGCGGGCCCGCCCCGGGCGCACGGCACCGTACGACGGAGGGCGGGACCCGGATCCACCGGGTCCCGCCCTCCGTGGCGTCTCGCGGAGTCCCCGCTCAGGAGGCGCCGGTCAGACGCGCGTCGAGCGCCCTGACGACCTCGGCGGCGGAGCGCGCCACGTCCTCGTCGTCGGGGGCCCCGATGATGGCCATCAGCTTCTCCACCATGCTGTGCTGAAGGCTCTCCGTCGTGATGGTGCCGTCGTCGTCGGCCACGGTTGTCAGCTCCTCGTCCGTGCGGACCTCGGGAAGGGCGGCGCGGCGCGCCGCCGGGGTGTCAGAACGCCTTGCAGGCGCGGAAGATGTGGGCGAACGAGGCGAGCGACGCGCTCGGCCCGTCGAACGCGACGTACTCCGGGATGAGCGCGTCCGGCGCCCACTTCTGCTTGTACGAGAGCTGCGTCTGCGCCGGGTAGAGCGCCGCGCCCTCCGCCCACAGCGCGTGCATCAGCCACTGGAACGCCGGGCTGTGGCCGTCGAGTTCGTGCGCCGCGTCCAGGCCGGTGAAGGGGGTGAACCCGAAGTGCAGCCACGGCACGCCCTCGGAGCGGAACACCTCGATCGCGTGCGCGTTGACGGCCTCCATCAGGCCGGGGGAGCCGCCCGGGATCCGCCGGCTCAGGTCGTGCATCCAGCCCGCGCGCTCGCCGTAGACGGGCGAGTAGGAGATGTACGCGACCGGGTCGCCGTCGATGGTGCCCGCGAACAGCCGCCGCAGGGGCTGCACCTCGCCGCCCACCTGCCCCACCAGGAACTCCAGTTGATGGGCGCCGTCCTTGCCGCCGAGCCACGCCGCGTCGATCGCGGCGATCTCCTCGCCCCACTCCCCGGCGTCCACCTCCTTGATCTCCAGACCGTTGCGGTGGGCCCGCGAGATCTTGTTCCGCAGCTGCATGAAACGCGTGCCGCGCAGCGTGAAGTCCTTCAGCGTCACCGCCCAGGACGCGCCTATCTGGTTGACGGTGAACCCGCGCGCGGCGTACCGCTCGGCGTCCGCCCGCTGGAGCTGGACCCCGACGAGTTCCAGTCCCTCGCCTTTCACGTGTCCGCGGAAGGATTCGAGGAGCGGCTCGTATGCGTCCGGGGCGGCGAACGGTCCGCCGAACTGCACCGCGTACCGGCCGGTACGGCGATACACGATCACACCGTCGAGACCGGGCACGGTGTATGTACTGTTTCCGCTGTTGAGGGCCAGGAAGGAGCTTGGATTCTCGCTTCCGGTATGGGTGCGGACGGCCCCGAGAAGTGGTTCGTCCGTCGTGGCGGCAGTCATTCCTGTTCCCCTTCCGGAGATTTCTCTGGTCCTGCGAGTAAAACACCGGGGACTCGTTCTGCGGAAGACCGGAAAAGAGCTGCCCCGAGGCGTCAGGGATGCGTCAGCACTCCGTCAGGGCTGCCCGGCATAGTTGTTCTCGTGACCGGCGGAACAACACCGGGAACGGAAACAGGGAGAGGTGCCCGGAGTGGCTTATCGGGTGCCTGGAGTCAGTCTTCAGGTGGGGCCTCACGGCCCACGCAGGTTCGAATCCTGCCCTCTCCGCAGAAACAGGGGACGGCCGCGTGGAGCGGCCGTCCCCGAAGAATGTCGCACGCCGTTTCCCGCCCGTCCCCGCCCCGCCTTTCCCGGAACCTCCGTCCGGCCCCCCGCGCGCCCCGGAACCGCGTCCCGGGGCGCCGAGGATCCATCGCTCAGCCGTCCCGCATGAGCCTGGCCATGCGCAGCACGTCCTCACCCTCGGGGGCGTCGATCTCCAGGCCCACCACCGTCGAGACCCGCGCCACCAGGAAGTAGAACCCGACCAGGATCAGCGTCTCCACGAGCTGCTCGTCGTCGTAGTGGCGGCTCGCGCCCGCGTAGACGGCGTCGCTGACCTCGGGCCGGTCCGCCGCCGCCGCGGCGAACGCGACCAGCCCCCGCTGGGCGGGGCTGAGCACGGACGCGCCGTGGTCACCGGCGCGCACGGCGTCCCGTTGCGCGTCGGTGACCCCGGCGGCCCGGGAGAGCGGGATGTGCTGGGCCCACTCGTAGGCGGACTCGTAGCGCGTCGCGCAGGTGAGGATGACCAGCTCCCGGTCGACCGGGTCGAGGCCGCCGGAGGCCAGCAGCGCGGCGGCGACCCGGGCGATCGGCTCGACCGCGTTCGGGGCGTGGGCGAGGACCTTGAACAGGTTGATGATGCGCCCCTCGTCGAGCGCGCGGAGGGATTCGGGTAGCGCCTCGGGACCGAGGCAGGGAATTCGGGGCGTCATGGAGCGCTCCTTCGGGAGGCAGGAACATTCGGCGACATGGCAAAGAAAGTACAACGATCAGACTGCCCCGGTAAAGTCGACTTCGATTTCGGCGGGCGTGTGCTCCGACTGTCAGTCATGTGTCATCGGCGTATCAGGGGCCGTTGATTTCCTGTAGCGGATGAAGCCGTGTCGACGTACGGAGGAAGTGTGTCGCGCCTGGTTCCTGTGATGCGTGAATTGGCACTCATGCCCGAGCATGAACGCCGGGAGATAATCGAGGATCTGGTGGTGAGGGAACTCAAGTCCGCGCTCTTCATGACGGAGGAGGAGGACTTGCCGCTGGAGACCGGATTCTTCGACCTGGGACTCACCTCGCTGAAATTGAGCGAGGTGAAGTCGGTTCTGGAGTCGACCCTCGACTGCGAGATCCAGACGACGGTCCTCTTCCGGCGGCCGACCCCCGAGCAGTTGATCGACCACCTGACGGACTGAGGCCACCGCCCCGTCCCGGCTTGAGGAGAACCATGGCACAGACCTCGCGGGAGACCCAGCAGGAGCTCGCCGCCGCGCTGCGGGAGCTGCGGCACAAGGACGAGCAGCTCGCCGGGCTGCTGCGTGAGAAGCACGAACCCGTCGCCGTCGTCGGGATGGGGCTGCGGTGCCCCGGCGGGAACGACGACGTCGACACCTTCGCCGACTTCCTGCGCGCGGGCCGCTCCGGCATCGGACCGCTCCCGGCCGCCGAACGCCGGGAGATGGGCCACGACGCCGACTCGGACACCGGACTGCTGGAGGAGCACCCGCGCGGCGGCTTCCTCGACGGCGTGGACCGGTTCGACGCGGCCTTCTTCTCCGTGTCGCCCAAGGAAGCCCCCTACATCGCCCCCCAGCAGCGGCTGACCCTGGAGACCGCCTGGGAGGCGCTGGAGCACGCGGGCATCGACCCGGTCTCCCTGCGCCACGGCGACACCGGGGTCTTCATGGGCGTCACCTCGCTCGACTACATCTTCGAGGCGACCGAGCTCGACCGCGCCGACCTCACCCCCTACCTCGCCCCGGGACTCACCCACAGCGGGGTCTCGGGGCGCCTGTCCTACGCGCTCGGCCTGCGCGGCCCCAGCATGTCGATCGACACCACCTGCTCCTCCTCCCTGGTCGCCGCCCACCTCGCCGTGCAGGCACTGCGCGCGGGGGAGTGCGGCGTCGCGCTGGTCGGCGGCGTCAACGTCATGCACAACGCGCGCAGCCAGGCCGTCCTCGCCCTCGGCGGGATGCTCTCCTCCGACGGCCGGTGCAAGACCTTCGACGAGACGGCCGACGGCTACGCCCGCGCCGAGGGCTGCGGCGTCCTCGTCCTCAAGCGGCTCGGCGACGCCCGGCGCGACGGCGACACCGTGCACGCCCTCATCCGCGGCTCCGCCGTCCGCCAGGACGGGGAGAGCGTCGGCCTGACCGCCCCCAACGGCGCCGCCCAGGAAGAAGTCATGCGCGCCGCCCTGAGCCGCAGCCGACTGGAGCCCGGGGACATCCAGTACGTCGAGGCGCACGGCACCGGCACCGCGCTGGGCGACCCCACCGAGACCGACGCCATCACCGGCGTCTTCGGCGCCTCGCACAGCGGAGCCGACCCGGTCCTCGTCGGCTCCCTCAAGACCAACATCGGTCACATGGAGGGCGCCGCGGGCGTCGGCGGACTCATCAAGACGATCCTCCAGCTCCGCGAACGCACCGTCTACCCGCACCTCAACCTCGTCACCCCGTCCCCCGTCATCGCCTGGCAGGACGCCCCCTTCGCCGTCCCCACCGAGGTACGGCCCTGGCCGGGCGTGGGGGTCGGACGGGCCCTGGTCAACAGCTTCGGCGTGACCGGCACCATCGCCACCGTCGTCCTGGAGGAACCGCCCGCGCAGACCACGGCGTCCGCCGACGGCACCGAACGGCGCACCGGCACCGAGGAGCCGCCCGGCGCCGTCCTCACCCTCTCCGCCAAGAACCGCGCCTCGCTGCGCCGTCTCGTCGCCCGCCACATCGACCACCTGGCCCGCCGCCCCGAGCTGTCCGTCACCGACCTGTGCCGGACCACCAACGTCGGCCGCGCCCACTTCCGCAACCGGATCGCCGACCCGGTGAGCGACCGCGACGACCTCGCGCGCGTCCTCGCCCGCCGCTTCGCCGACCTCGGACAACCCGCGCCGAACGCCCGCGCGTCGACCCCCAAGGTCGCCTACCTGTTCTCCGGCACCGGCACCCAGTACCCCGGCATGGGCGCGTCCCTCTACCGCCAGTACGCCGCGTTCCGGGAGGCCGTCGACGCCTGCGACCGGGTCTTCACGCCCCTCACCGGCCTCGCGCCCGGCACCCTCGTCCGCGACGAGGACGACGTGCCGGGACGCGTCGACGAGGCACGCCACCTGCAACCCGCCCTGTTCACCCTGGAGTACGCCCTGGCCCGGCTCTGGCAGTCCTGGGGCGTGCGCCCCTCGGTGCTGGTGGGTCACAGCCTCGGCGAGTACGCGGCCGCCGCGACCGCCGGACTCTTCTCCCTGGAGGACGCGGCCCGGCTGGTGGCCGCCCGCGGCCGGCTGAGCGGCCGGGTCCAGCACACCGGCGGCATGGCGGCGGTCGCGGCCCCCGCCGCCGACGTCGCACCGCTCGTCGAAGCCTGGCCCGACCTCGCCGTCGGAGCCGTCAACGGCCCCACCCAGTGCCTGATCACCGGCGCCACCGCCGCCCTGGAGGCCGCCGCGGCCCGGCTCACCGAGCAGGGCGTGAAGGTGACGATGCTGCGCGGCGCCGCCCCCTACCACAGCGCCCTCATGCGGGAGATCGCCGACGAGTTCCGCGCCGAACTCGACACCGTCGAGTTCCGCACGCCCACCCTCGCCGTCGTCTCCAACGTCACCGGACGCGTCGCCAGGGCGGGCGAGATGGGCACCCCCGACTACTGGATCCGCCACCTCCTGGAACCCGTCCAGTTCGAGGCGTGCGTGCAGGCCGTGGAACGGCGCGGACGCCACGTCTTCGTGGAGATGGGGCCCTCCACCGCCCTGACCTCCCTCGCCCGCACCACCGCCACCGACCCCGAACACGTCTGGCTCACCAGCACCCACCGCGACGACGGCACCGGCGACATGGTCCGGCGCTCCCTCGCCGGGGCCTACGAGGCGGGAGTGGCCGTCTCGTGGACCGGCTACCACCGTGACGCGCCCCGCACCCGCATCCCGCTGCCCGCCTACCCGTTCGACCGCAGGCCCTACTGGCTGCCCACCCCGCAGCGCCGGGCCGCGGAGGCCGCCTGGGCCGCCGAACGCGCCGGCGGCACCGGGAACGGCGCGGAACTGCCGCTCCTGCACGAACAGCACTGGATCGCCCGCCCGACCGGCGCACCCGGCGGCAAGCGCGGCGTCCTGCTCCTCGGCGCCCCCGACGACCTCCGCGCCCGCCTCCTCGACGAGGCGCCCGGCGCGGGCGTCGAACCCCTGCGCGCGGACGGACCCGGGGAACTCCTCGCCGCCCTGCGCGAGGGCCCGCCCCGCGACGTCGCCTGGTTCTGGCGCCCCGCCCCCGAGGGCACGTCGGAGGCGGACCGGCTGCGGGCCGAGTGCGCCCGCAACTACGAGGACCTGCTCTCCCTGCTCGCCACCCTGGCCGAGGCGGGCTTCGGCGACGGACAGCGCCTGTGGCTCGTCACCCGCGGCGCCCACATCCTGCCGGGCGGCACCGGGACGGACACCCCGTCCGACCCGTCCGCGGCGGCCACCCTCTGGGGCTTCGCCCGCGGCCTCGCCGTCGAACACCCCGGCTACGGCGTCACCCTGGTCGACCTGGAACCCGGTGCCGACACCACGGGCCCCCTGCTCGACGAGTGGTCCGCCGCGCCGGACACCGAGGCCGAGATCGCCCACCGCGACGGCACCCGCTGGGTACGGCGGCTGCGTCCGGCCGGTCCCGCGCCGCGTCCGGAGCGGACGGTCGAGATCCGGCCCGACCGCACCTACGTCGTCGCCGGCGGACTCGGCACCGTCGGCCTGCGCCTGGCCCGCAGGCTCGCCGCCCTCGGCGCCCGCGACCTGCTGCTCCTCGGCCGCACCGGCGCCGACGCCCCCGACCTGGGCGACGGCGTCACCGTGACCGTCCGCCGCTGCGACCTCGGGTCGGCCGACGACGTCGAGCGGGTCTTCGCCGAACTCGCCGACGCCGGACGGGTGGTGGGAGGCGTCGTGCACGCCGCCGCGGCCGGTGACCACCTCCCGGTCGCCGAGCAGACCTGGCGGAACCTGGACACCGTCTTCACCACCAAGGTCTACGGGGCCTGGCTGCTGCACCGGGCCACGGCCGCCCTGGACAGCGCGGACTTCTTCCTGCTCTGCTCCACGGCCGCCGCCTGCGTCGGCTCGGCGCTGGCCACCGGACCCGCCGCGGGCGACGCCTTCCTCGCCCACCTGGCGGCCCGGCGCGCCGAGGCGGGACTGCCCGCCCTCGTCGTCGACTGGGGCCCCTGGGCCCCGGACGACCCGGACCCGGCGGCGCTCAGGAGCTGGCAGGCACAGGGCGTCGTGCCCCTCGACACGGCGGAGGCCGCCGAACTCCTCCCCGGCCTCCTCGACGGCGGCCGCGAACAGATCCTCGTCGGCCGCTGCGACTGGGACCGCCTCGTCGCCCGCAGGCCCGCCAACCCCCTCTTCGACGCGCTCGTCACCGCCCGGCCCGTCGGCGGCGCCACCGACCCGGCGACCCTGCCCGCCGAACCCGGACCCGCCCGCTCCGCCGCCGTCAACGCGCTCGTGCGCGACCGGCTCGCGGACGTGCTGCGCTTCCGCGACGCCGACGACGTCGAACCGGACGCCCCGCTGGCCGCGCTCGGCATGGACTCGCTCAACGCGGTCGACATCCGCAACGTCCTCCAGGCGACGTTCCGGATCACCCTGCCGACCTCCGCGGTCTTCGAACAGCCGCGGGTCGACCTGCTCAGCGCCCACATCGAGAGCCTGCTCCCCACCGGAACCGGGTCCGCGCCCGAGCGGGAGGACGCCCGCCGGGACGGCTGACCACGCCCCGCACCCCCGTCACCCACCGTCCGAGGACAGAACGTGTACTGGATCGACCACTATCGGCTCTGCGCGGAGATCCGCCGCCAGAGCGGACACCTGACCACCGCGCTGGCCCGTCTCCACCCCGGGACCCCGGTCCTCGACTGCCCCGGCTGGACCGCCGCCGACCTCGCCGCCCATCTGCACGCGGGCTTCACCTGGGCGGCGGGCCTGCTGACCGGCGGCACGACCGACTTCCGGCCCCCGCACGCCTTCCTCGGGGACGTCGCCGACGAGGAGGTCGACCCCGACGCCCCCTGGCCCGCCTACGTCGACACCCTCACCCACGCCCACGCCAAGAGCCCGGTCGGCATCCGGATCGCCGAGGGCGGCAGGGAACCCCTCGACCGGGCGGCCGCCGCCCTGCTCGACGCGCTGGAGTCCGGCGGCCCCGACCGCCCGGTCTGGACGTGCCTGGGCGAACAGCGCGCCCGGTTCTGGGCCGCCTGGGGCGCGCTGGAGGCGGGCATCCACCGCCTGGACGCCGAGGCCGTGCTCGGCGCCGCCCCCGCCCTGGACCGGGAGGTCTCCGAGCAACTGGTCGGCGTCCTGCTCGCCCTGGTCGCCGAACCGGCCTCCGCGGCCTTCTTCGACCCCCAGTTCACCCGCCTGCGGACGTCCGGCGAACGCATCCTCGTGCGCGCCCTCGACTCCGGCGGCGGACCGGGGCAGTGGCTGCTCGGCCTGCTGCCCGAGGGCCCGGCCCTGCTCGAACCCGGCTCAGCGCGCCCCCACGTGACCGTCGAGGCCCCGGGCGAACTGCTCCTGCCCCTGCTCAAGCGACGCGTCCCGCCCACCGCCCCCGGCATCCGGGTGACGGGCGACGGCGACGTGCTCCTCGACTACCTGGCCCACGTCTTCAGCTGACGCACGGACCCACCCGGGCTCCCCGCCGCCGGCGCGGCGGGGAGCCCCGTCCCGGTCAGCCCCGGTCGCCGCCGCGCACGGCCTGCGACTGGACGGTCATACCGACCGCGCGCCCGTCGTCGTCGGACAGCTCGGTCTGCACGACGACGATCGAGCCGCCCGTGTGCAGCGGCCTGGCCACCGCGTGCAGGGTGCCCGAGCGCACCGCGCGGAAGAAGTTCGTCTTCGACTCCACCGTCGACGTCGTCGCGCCCGGCGGCAGGTTCAGGAACGCGCACACCGCCCCCACGCTGTCCGCCAGCGTCATCAGCGCGCCGCCGTGCAGCACCCCCATGGCCGTGCACAGCTCCGGCGCCCACGCCAGGCTGCCCCGGACCAACGAGGCGTCCGCCTCAGCCAGTTGAACCCCGGTGGTCCTCGCGAACGGCATCAGATCGAGCAGGTCGTCCAGAGGCGCGGCGGGCTGGGTCACTGCGGGCTCCTCGCGGTCGTACGGATGGCTCCACGGACAGAAGGAGGGCCGACTCTAGTGCACCTGACCGGTACGAGACGGACCGTCAGCAGCCTGTCAGCCGCTGTTGGTTGGATCGGCACCACCGTTCCCTTGATCAGAGAAGGAAGAGGTGCTCGATGAGCGTCGTCCGCCGGCCGGTCCGTACAGGGGTCCTGCTGCCCACCCGAGAGCAGGCGATCCTGGGTGACTACAGTGCCTCGCCGCTCCTGGACTTCGCTCGACGAGCCGAGGAACTCGGGTTCGACTCGCTGTGGACGGGGGACTCGCTCACCGCCCGCCCCCGGCTCGACCCCCTCGTCGTGCTCTCCGCCGTGGGCGCCGCCACCCGCTCCATCACCCTGGGCACCGCCGCCCTGACACCCGCCCTGCGCCACCCGCTGATCGGCGCCAACATGGTCAGCAGCCTCGACCACATCACCGGCGCCCGGCTGGTCCTCGGCGTCGGTTCGGGCTTCCCGGTCCCGGAGACCGAGGACGAGTTCGCCGCGGTCGGCGCCTCGTTCGCGGGCCGGGCCGGACGGCTCGACGAGATCACCGCGCTGTGGCGCACCTGTTGGGCCAGCGACCGCCCCGGCGCCCCGGAGGCGTTCGACGGCCGCTACTGGCAGGCGTCCGGCCTCGACCGCCTGGTCAGCCCGCCCCGCCCCGACGGACCGCCGCTCTGGCTCGCGGGCAGCGACACCCCGCGGGTGCTCGACCGGGTCGCCCGGCTCTACGACGGCTGGATGCCCTTCCTGCCGTCCTCCGAGGCGTACGGCACGGCCTGGCGGCGGATCGAGGAACTGCGCCGGGACGCCGGACGCCCCGACGGCGCCGTCACCCCCGGCCTGTACGCGACGATCAGCGTCGACGCCGACGAACGCCGGGCCCGCGCCGGTCTCGAGGACTACATCGAGCACTACTACGGCCGCACCCTGGAGCAGATGTCCGCCATCCAGGCCTACGCCTGGGGCTCCAGCGAGAGCTGCGCCGAGTGGCTCGCCGGTTACGTCCGCGAGGGTGCCCGGCACATCGTCATCCGGATCGGGTCGCTGCGCCCGGAGGCCCAGCTCCAGGAGATAGCCGAGGTGCTGCTGCCCGCCGTCCGGCAGGCCGTGCCGGAGGGCGCGTGAGCACGCCGCCGGCGCGCTGGTTCACCGCCTCGGAGACCGGTCCCGACGCCCCGTACACCGTCTTCGTCTTCCCGCACGCCGGTGGCTCCGCCGCCCAGTACCGGGCCTGGTCGGCGACCCTCCCGCCGGACTTCGACACCCGCTTCGCCCAGCTCCCGGGACGCCAGGAACGGCTGCGCGAGAAGCCGTACGACGACCTGGACGCCCTCGTCGACGCGCTCAGGGACCCCTTCGAGGGCGAACTCGACGACCGTCCGTACCTGGTCTTCGGACACAGCTTCGGCGCGCTCCTCGGCTACCGGCTCGCGGTCGCCGTGGCGGCCGACGGCGGGCCCGCCCCGGCCCTCCTCGGGGTGTCCGGCTGGGCACCGGGCCCCGCGCCCGGAGCGGGACGGGAGAGCGTGGCCGACCTCACCGACGAGCAACTCGTCGACCGGGTCGCGGAGTTGGGCATGATGCCGAGCGGGGTCTCCCTCGACCCGGCCACGCTCGCCACCCTCCTGCCCGCCCTGCGCGGGGACCTCGTCGCGGTGAGCCGCTTCCGGGACGACGGGGCGCCCGCGCCCTGCCCGGTCGCCGCCTACGGCGGAGCGGACGACCCGCTGCTCCCGGCGGCCGGGATGGACGCCTGGGAGCGCCTGGGCACCCCCTTCCTGGGCTCCACCACCTATCCGGGCGGTCACTTCTACCTCTTCGACCACGCCGCCGCCGTCCAGCACAGCCTCGGCCGCCATCTGAGGCGTCTGGTGGCGACCGCCTAGCCGGGACCCGACCGGGCGCCCGTCGGCGCCGTGCGAACGCCCTTTCCTGCGGGGCCGCTCCAGCTTCGGAGCGGCCCCGCACCGCGCTCTGCGCACCCGGACCCGCCGCACGGGGCCGCCGCGGGACGGGGACCGTTCGGACAGGACTCCCACAGCGAAATCACGGAAACGGTCAGCGGCCGGACGCCGGGGGAAGCGGGGGTGACCGGCGCGCCGATCTGGTCGGTATCTCGAACGTGGTTCGCATTCGACCGGTCCGTCCGGACGCCTCCCTGTGCAGGAGGTCCGCGGCGGTGCCCCCGCGGCGGGTCCCGCGCGGGGCGTCCCGCACCCGGTGACCCGAGCGGCCGCGGAGATTAAGCGGAACGGGCGCCGAACGGAGGGGAGAGCCACAGCGGGACCTGATTATCGGGCACGGCGGAATGCAGACGGAATCTCGTGAAAGGGTCCGCTCGGGTGAGCGGGACATGGCGCAGGGCCCGCCGTGAGCGCTCCGCCGGGTTAATAGCGAGTCAATGATCCCATAAATCGTCGGCCGTCAATTACCTCAGAGGTAATTGGGAAGGTATTTATTGCCCGCCGGGCGACTGGATGTTCGAATCGGCCAACTGCTGTCACCTGGTACTCGGCCATCTCGGCCTGTCCGAACGGCGTAATGTCCATGTTTTCGCGGGAATGTTTCTTGAGTGGATCAGTGCCGGTGTCATATCGCGTCCGGAAGTGTGCTGTCCGGTTACTGCTGTGGTCGGTCTTCATCCTCTTGTGGAAAACGGGGTCTGCGGAGTCAATGGATGAGGTATCCGCGTGGCGCGATCGGAGGAAAGAACAAATGCACAACTTTTTCCGTACGGATAAGTTGAGTAAAAGCACTGAGGGAGTGTCCGCGGTGCAAGCGGAACGGCTCGGCGCGCGGGGTACCGGCCTGTTCTTCCGGGTCCTCGGCCCCCTGGAGATACGCGCGGGAGACCGGACGCACACCATGACCGGCAGCCTCCAGCGCACCCTGCTGACCGCCTTGTTGATCAGTCCGGGACAGCCCCTGTCCGCCGAGCAGCTCTACGGCGAGCTGTGGGGCGAGAATCCGCCGGCCACCTTCGAGAACTCGCTCCAGGCGCACGTCTACCGGTTACGCAGGACGCTCCAGAAGCTGGCGGGACCCGCCCACACCGCGCCGGAGCTGCTGACCCGGTCCTCGGGCTACGCGCTCGACCTGCGGGCCGGTGCGGTCGACGCCGAGAGCTTCCGCGACCTCTCCTCCCGCGCCAAGGAATGCATGCGCAGGGACCCCGAACGCGCCTACCGGCTCTTCGGCGAGGCCCTGTCGCTGTGGCGCGGCGAGCCGTTGCAGGGGGTCGCGCAGGGGCCCATGTGCCAGAGCGTCGCCCTGGCGCTGTCGGAGGAGTACCTCGCCGTCGTCGAGGACACCCTCTGGCTGGGCATGCAGCTCGCCGATCCGGTCCACACCATCAGCGAGCTGAAGCGGATGAGCGCCATCCACCCCTGGCGGGAGCGGCTCACCGAGATGCTGATGCTGGCCCTGTACCGGGCGGGCCGGCAGGCGGAGGCGGTGGAGGCCTACAACGGGGCGCGGCTGCGGCTGGTGAACGAGCTGGGCCTGGAGCCCTCGGCCAAGCTGCGCAGGCTGCTGCAGGACATCCTCAACCAGGACCCGGCCCTCGACCCCCGCGCCCTGGTGCCCGAGGCCGCTCTGTGACACCAGGCACCACCCGCGTCCGCCCCCGCGCCGGTCGGCCGGCGGGGAGCGGCCGACCCGTTTCGGGCCGCAGACGCCCCCCCGGAGCGCCACTGAGCCGCCGATGCGACGGCACCCCGCGCCCGCGGGGAACCGTCGCGCTCGCGGCCCGGTGGGGCGACGGGAACGGCCCCGACTCCGGGACAGCGGAGCCGGGGCCGTCGCGCGAAGGACGGGGCCTGCCAACGGGCTTCTCAGACAGGCGCGTTGGGGGAGCGAGGTACGGGGCGGGACGGGAACACCCGCGCGGCCCGGTCCTGGTGGGGAGGTACCAGGACCGGGCCGCGCGGAGGAACCGGCACCGCGGTGATCGGAAACCGTGAAGGCCCACCCGCCCCCGATTGCCCCGGCTGTCAGGCCCTGGCGAGGGCCAGGACCGCGTTCTGGCCCCCGAACCCGAACGAGTTGCTGAGGGCCACGCCGTCCGGGCAGCTGGCCGGGGCGGTCGCCACCTCGATGTCCAGCCCGGGATCGAGCGTCGACAGGCCCGCGGTGGGCGGCACCACCCCCGTCTCCAGGGCGAGGACCGTCAGCGCGGCCTCGACGGCACCGGCGGCGCCCAGCATGTGTCCCGTGACCCCCTTGGTCGAGGTCACGACCGGACCGTGCGGCAGGACCCGGGCCAGCATCCGCCCCTCGGCGAGGTCGTTGAGCGGGGTGGACGTGCCGTGCGCGTTCACGTGCCCGACGTCACCCGGGCCCGCTCCCGCGTCGGCGAGCGCCGCCCGCACCGCCGCCTCGCTGCCCGCGCCCTCCGGATGCGGGCTCGTCATGTGATGGGCGTCCGCGCCCGCCCCGTACCCGACCACCCGGCCGCGGATCCGCGCCGACCTGGCCCGCGCGTCCGCGGTCCGCTCCAGGACCAGCACCGCGCCGCCCTCCGCCGCGACGAAGCCGTCCCGCCCCGCGTCGAACGGGCGGGACGCGGTGGCCGGATCGTCCTCCCGGCCCGAGAGCGCGCCCATCCGCGCGAAGCCCGCCATCACCAGCGGCGTGATCATCGCCTCCGCGCCCCCGGCCAGCACCACGTCGCACCGGTCGAGCAGCAGCAGGTCACGCGCCACCCCGATGGCCGTCGCGCCCGAGGCGCACGCCGTCGCCACCACCAGGTTGGGCCCGGTGGCGCCGAACTCGATGGCGGTCTGACCCGCCATCATGTTCGGCAGCTGCATGGGCAGCAGCAGCGGCGAGACCCGGTGCGCGCCCTCGTCGAGGAGCGTGCGGTGCTGGGCCTCGACGGTGCCGGGGCCGCCGTCGGCGCACCCCAGCACCACACCGACCCGCGCCCCGTCCCACTCCGCCGGGTCGAGCCCGGAGTCCGCGATCGCCTCGCGGGCCGCCACCAGGGCGAACCGCGTGAAGGGGTCGAGGCGCAGCGCGCGGCGCGCGCCCAGCAGGACGTCGGCGTCGAACCCGGGCACCCGGCACGACAACTGGACCGGGTTGCCCTTGAGTTCGGGATCGAGAGCCGCGGTGGGCCGGCCGTCGAGGACACCGGCCCAGGAGGCGGCGGTACCGCACCCGGCCGGTGTGACCAGACCGAGGCCGGTGACCGCGACGTCGGCACCGGAGGTCATGCCGAGGCGCTCCGCTCGACCATCAGGTCCGCCATGTCGCCCATGGTCGCCGCCTCCAGCAGCTCGTCGTCGCTGATCTGCAGGCCCAGCTCCTTCTCCAGCAGCAGCGACAGCTCCACCACGGCGAGCGAGTCCAGCTCGACGTCCTCCCGCGTCGCCTCCGGGGTGACCTGCTCCGGAGCGACCTTGAGCTTGCTGACCAGCATTTCCTTGAGGGTCTCGAACACGGTGTCATCCTTCGTTGTCGGGCCGGTCCGGCGCGCGGACCGGCACGGGTCCCGCCGCCCGGTGCGGCGGGAGGGGGCGCGGCACGGGTGCGCCGCGGGGTCGGTCAGTCGTCGAGCGTCTTCAGTTCGGGCCACACCAGGGCGGTCGCCCCCCAGGCGAGCCCCCCGCCGAAGGCGGTGAGCAGCGTGCGGTGACCGGCCCGCAGCGTGCCGCGTTCGGTCGCCTCCGCCAGCAGGACCGCCAGCGACGCGGCCCCGGTGTTGCCGGTCCACTCGATGTTCGAAAGCCGCCGTTCCTGCGGGATGCCCAGCTCCTCGGCGACGGCGGTGAGGATGCGGGCGTTGGCCTGGTGGGCGGCGAACCGGTCGGCGTCGAGCGGGTCCTCCCAGCCCGCGGCGGCCAGGGCGGCCCGCGACGACTCGGTCATCCGGCCCACCGCGTGCCGGAACGTCTCGCGGCCGCGCATCCGGAAGAACTCGTCGCCCGGCTCGGGGGCGACCCCCGAGGAGCGCTGCCGCGAACCGCCCGCGGGCACCTCGATCAGCCCGCCGAGCGAGCCGTCGCTGCCCAGCACCACCCGCCCGACGGCGCCCGGTTCGTCCGCCCGCCCGGCGCGCAGCAGCACGGCGCCCGCGCCGTCGGCGAAGATCACCGCGGTGCCCCGGTCCGCGGGGTCGATGATCGTGGTGAAGGCGTCCGCCGCGATCAGCAGGACGCTGCCCACCGTGCCGGAGGCGATCAGCCCCGCCGAGGTGGCCAGCCCGTACAGGAAGCCGCTGCACACCGACGAGACGTCGAACGCGGGGACCCCGCGCAGCCCGAGCCGGTCGGCGACCAGCGGAGCCGTGGCGGGGCAGGGCTGGTCGGGGGTGGTCGTGGCGAGGACCACGGCCTCGGCGCCGCCGCCGCCCGCCGAGGCCAGCGCCCGCCGTCCCGCCTCCACCGCGAGGTCCGAGGTGGCCGTGCCCGGCGCGATCACGTGCCGGGAGGCGATCCCGGTCCGCGACCTGATCCATGCGTCGGAGGTGTCGAGCCGCGCCGTCAGGTCGTCGTTGGTGACCACGTCCGGCGGCAGGTACCGGCCGATGCCCGCGATCACCGCCGCGGGCGCCGTGGCGGCCCCGCTCATACGGTGCCGCCGCCCGCCAGCGCCTCCACCGGCAGGCCCATGTACGCCATCCGGACCTCGGCCATCTCCTCCGTCCACCGGTCGGCCATGTCGTAGCGCTGCTCCGGGGTCGTCTCCAGCATCTTCACCCCGGGCCAGATCTCGTAGTCGCCGATCAGGTCCGCGTGGGCGGCCATGCCCTGCTGGAACAGCTCCTCGCGGTGGATGACGTACTCCCGGTCCGGGACCTCGTCCCAGAGCTTCACCCCGGCCTGGATGATCTCCATGATGTGGTCGCGGGAGCCGGGGTCGCGCTTCAGGTGGTCGCGCAGGATGGTGCTGGCCACGGTCAGGTGCCGGATCTCGTCGATGGCGGTGCCCCGGGAGATCTCGCCGGTCGCCGGGGACAGCGGCGTCCACTTGCGCTCGCTCAGCTCGGCGGCGGGGGCGAGCACGCCCTCGATGACGATGGCGAAGACGGCGACGCCGCCCATGAAGTCCCCCTTGTCGCGCACCACGTCCAGGGTGAAGTCCACGACGGGCTGGAGGACGTCACGGCGGTAGTCGGCCGCGAGCGCGTCGATGTCGTCGAGCAACGAGGCCGCGGGCATGCCCAGTTCGACCAGGTGGTTGCGGAACACCCGGGCGTGCCGGGCCTCGTCGATGAGCTGCGTCGCGTAGAACTCCATCTCGGGCACCCCGGGCGCGATCGGCACGTAGTGGCCGAGCAGCCGGGTGGCGATCTCCTCCGACAGGCCGCGGAAGCCGAACTCCAGGATCAGCGCCTCGCGCAGCGGACCGGGCTCGGTGAGGAAGCGGGGCACCGTCGCGTCGGCGTGGT
The DNA here is from genome assembly GCF_900091845.1 of Streptomyces sp. SolWspMP-5a-2. Classification (GTDB taxonomy): domain Bacteria; phylum Actinomycetota; class Actinomycetes; order Streptomycetales; family Streptomycetaceae; genus Streptomyces; species Streptomyces doudnae. The sequence continues at coordinate 8,088 of NZ_FMCI01000267.1, read as the reverse complement.
GGCCGGTCTCGCCCCGGTCGCGCAGGGTGCCCTGCGCGACGGAGGTGATCCAGTAGGCCAGGTCGCAGTCGGCGGGGCCGAGGGTGAGGCTCTTGGCGCCGTCGAGGAGGCCGGGGGCCTCGTCCCAGTCGGCCTCGCGGGCGACCGGCCGCGGCGCGGCGGCGGGGACGCCCACGGCGTCCGGTGTGTCGGTTCCGGTGGTCACAGCGGTGACCTCTCCTTCGGTCGGGCGTGGATGCAGGGGTGGGGCGCGGTCAGCCGGCCGGCCGGGTCGGGATCTGCGCCGGGACGTGACCCACCGGGGTCGGCTCGGTCGCGTGCCCGACCGGCTTGGGGTGCGCGAGGCCAAGGTCGTCGAGGAGCCGCAGGTAGCCCTGCTGCCGCACCGGCTCGAAGGGCAGCGCGTAGGACTTCATGAAGTTGCCGAACAGGCCCCGGTCGCCGCAGAGGTGGAACGGGATGACCAGCAGCGCCCACTCGGGGCCGATCAGCCAGCACCACAGACCGACGACCGCGCCCTGGGTGATCAGGCTGTGCATGACGTTGTAGAGCGTGTAGTACGTCTTCGAGATCGGCCGCCCGTCGCTGCGCCGGAACGCCAGCGCGCCCGGGAGGTAGCCGATGACGTCGATGTACAGGAACAGGGCTACCGCGGGCAGCCAGCGGATCTCGTCGTAGTGGACGACCATCAGGACGGTCGACACCGCGAGGCCCACCAGGTACTCGGCCCGGTGCAGGGTGAACGTGCGTGGTGTCTCGAAGGGGTTGGCCTGGTCCATGGGTGACTCCTCAGTGGGCCGGTCCGGGGGAGGGACCGAAAGGGGACGGGTGGGGACGGGTGGGGACGGGAGGGGACGGGAGGGGAGGAGGCGCGGTGGGGCGCGCGGAGCGGGGACGGAGCCGTTCACCCCGCTCGCGCCCAACGGGTCGGCGAGGCGCAGCCGTTCACCCCGTCCGCGCCCAACGGGGCGTCAGGGCACAGCCGTTCACCCCGTCCGCGCCGCAGGGGCCGCGGCTACGCGGGGGTCGCGGCGCCGGGGCGGGCGGTCTCGGGGCCCGCGATCCCGCCGAGGATCTCGGTGCCCGGGTGCATCCCGGCCACCGCCCACGCGACGGTCTCCTTCACGACGCGCTCGGCGATCGGGTCGAGGATGCCTTCGAGGCTGGGGATGCCGAAGTCGAAGTCCGCCTCGAAGCGCACCCTCACGTCGTCGTCGTGCTGGACGAGGGACCAGGTGCCGCGGAAGGTGTCGAAGTCGCCCTCGGTCTGCTCGAAGCGGATCTCCAGCGCGTCGACCAGGAACTCGTCACGCTCGGTCCAGCGCAACAGGCCGCTGCGGAAGTGCAGTTCCCAGCTCGACGTGCAGTCCGGCTCGGGGTACGTCGCGTGCACGGTCGTCGACTGGACGTGCGGGGCCAGTTCGGGATAGCGCTCCCACCGCCGGACCGCGTGCAGGACGTCCTCGGCCTTCGCGCCGGGGACCAGGGCCTCCAGGAGTACGTGTCGCATGGCGGATCATCGCCCTTCGGGCATGGTCGTCGAGTTGCGGATCAGGTCACGGGTCGCCAGGTCGAAGCCGTCGAGCAGATGGCGGACGTCCGCGTCGTCGAGCACGGCGGGCGGGGTGAAGCGCACCACGGAGCTGCCGTTCATCGAGTGGTTGGCCACCACCCCGTGGTTGAAGAGTTCGATCAGCAGCTCGCCCGCGAGCCCCGCCTCGGTCAGCTCGACCCCGATGAGCAGCCCCTTGCCGCGCACCTCGACGAGGAGGTCGCCCAGGTTGCGCCGGGCGATCTCGGTGATGGCGGGCAGCAGTCGGGCGCCCAGCTCCATCGCCCGGGTGACCAGGTGCTCCTCGCCGACGGCCCGGACCGCGCCCTGCACCGCGGCCATCAGCAGCGGCTGACCGGCGAACGTCCCGGTGTGGATGTACGGGTCGAGGTCGAAGGGGCGGAACGCCTGCCGGGTGGCGATCACCGCGGAGACCGGCACCACCCCGCCGCCCAGCGCCTTGCCGGCCAGCAGCACGTCGGGGAGCACGCCCTCGATGTCGGCGCCCCACCACTCGCCCAGCCGTCCGAAGCCCGACTGGACCTCGTCGAGGATCAGGAAGCCGTCGAACTCCCGCACCAGCGCCTCGACCTGACGCAGATAGCCCTTGGGCGGGATGATGACTCCGCCCTCGCCCTGTACCGGCTCCAAGATCACGCACACCTCGCCGGGGTGCGCGGCGAGTTCAGTCCGCAGCGCGTCGGCGTCACCGAACGGCAGGTGGGTGAAGTCCGGCAGCAGCGGCCTGAACGGCTTCTGGTAGACCTCCTTGGCGGTGGCCGACAGCGCGCCCAGGGTCTTCCCGTGGTAGCCGCCCCGCATGGCGACGGTGCGGCGGCGGCCCGAGGCCCGCGCGAGCTTGAGTCCGGCCTCCACCGCCTCGGCGCCGGAGAGCGCGAAGTGGACCCGCTCCAGACCGGCGGGCACCACGGACAGCAGCGCCTCGGCGGCCCGTGCCACCGTCGGCTCCAGCAGGATGCGGGTCGCGGTCGGGTGGGTGCGCAGCTGGCGGGCGACCGCCTCGACGACCAGCGGATGCCGGGCGCCCATCAGGAAGACGCCGTAGCCGCCGGCGTTGAGGAACCGTTCGCCGTCGCTGGTGGTGAGCCAGGCGCCGGAGGACTCGACCTCCATGTGGCTGCCGAAGAGTTCGGCCACGGTGGCCCGGCCCTTGCTGAGATGGGCCCGGTACAGACCGAGGATCTTCTCCTCGGTGTCGGGGGCGGATGTCGCGGTGGTCAGGGCGGTCATGACGCTGCTCCAGGAAGGGGGTGGGGGTCAGGAGAGTTCCAGCGGGCCGCCGGTGAACCACGACAGCAGCGGCTCGGCGGCGGAGGACTGACCCGGCGGGTGGAAGGCCAGCGGGCGCACCGCCATGGCCAGTCGGCTGCGGTCCGAGCCGCGGATGAAGTCGATGCCGCCGAGCAGGTCGAGGGCCTGGTCCGCGGCGTGCGCGAGGGCGCGCTGCGCGGCGTACCGGGCGACGAGCACCTCGGCCACCGCCGCCTCGCCCGCCAGCCCGTCACGGACCGCGCGCGCCGCGCCCTCCAACTGCGCGAAGGCGGCCTCGCAGCCGATGGCCAGGGCCGCGCGGTCGCCCTCGCTGCCGCGCCCGCGCTCCAGCACGGTGGCGACCAGCCCGGCGGCGGCGCCCGCGTACCCGGCCGAGATCAGCAGGGTGAAGCAGACGAACCCGGTGGTCTGGAGGTCGTCGAGCCGGTGCGGGTCGTCGGACGAGGTGCGGATCACGAGGTCGGCCGCGACCGGGGTGTCCTCCAGGCGCACCTCGTCGCTCTCCGCGGCGGCCAGGACGTCGTTGCCCCAGAACGGGCTGACGGTGATCCCCGGAGCGTCGGCGGGCACCAGGGCCAGGGCGAGTTCGGGTCCGTTCGGGCCGGGCACGGCGATGCTCACCGTCAGCAGGTCCATCGAACCGGCCAGGCTGCACGGCTTCTTGCTGCCGGTCAGCAGGTAACCGTCGTCCGTGGGCACCGCGGTCACCGACGGGACGAGGATGTTCTGCTGGGTCTTGCCCTCCGCCCAGCCGGACGCCATCAGCTGCCGCCGGGGCGCGATCCCGCCCAGCACCTTCATCTGACTGGCCGTCAGACGTCCTGCGGTACCGGCCAGTTCGTAGAGCATGGCCGCGGTGAAGTGGTGCATGGCGGTGGCGGCCGCGAGGGACGGCGACACCGAGCCGAGCGCCCGCTGCACCCGGATCGCGTCCAGCAGGTCGGCCCCCAGACCACCGTACGCGCGCGGCACCATCAGGCCCGCGCCCCCGTGGTCGCGGAAGAGGCCGATCACCGGACTCCCGGCCGCCTCGCGTTCTTCGTAGGGAATGCTCTCCAGCGCCTTGATCAGCCCCGGATGGTACTGCTGGCACAGCTCTCGGGCGGTGTCGAGGGAACGCAACAACGGAAGACCTCCGGTCGTGGGTGGGAAAGTCAGCTGCCGAAGACCGCGTCCCGCGGCCGGACGCCCCGGGCGACACTGACCCCCTGGAGGTGCGAGGTCTTCAGCATCGGGTAGTTGGCCTCGCCGAACGCGCCGCCGGTCAGACCGGTGCCGCCGTGGCTCGGCAGGTAGGGCAGGAAGCCGATGTGCGAGTCGTTTATCTTCAGCAGACCGCCGTTGCCGATCCGCTGCACGAACGCGGAGATCACCGTCTCGGACTCCGCCCACAGCGAGTTGCGCAGCCCGTACTCGTTGGTGTTGACGAAGTCGATCAGATGGTCGAGGAGGTCCTCGTCGCCCGCCGGGTCGAGCACCACGATGGGCAGCAGCGGGAAGAAGGTCTCCTGCCGGACCACGTCGTGCTTGCGCGCGTCCGCCAGTCCGTCGATCCGCAGCACGGTCGGCTGGAGGAAGACGCCGGTGTCCGACGGGGTGCCGTCGACCTCGGTGCGGCTGCCGCCGGTCACCAGTTGCGCGCCCTGCCCGTAGGACTGGCGCAGCAGGTCGAAGAACCGCTCGCTGCGCCGCACCGGCGACAGCAGGACGTCCGGGTCCTCCGGATAACCGGGACGCACGGCGGCGGCACACGCGGCGACCTCCGCGATCAGCCGGTCGGCGATCTCAGGGTGCGCCAGCACGTAGTTGGGCACCATGCAGATCTGCCCGGAGCCGTAGAACGCCTCGCAGATCGCCTCGGCGGCCCGGGGGATGTCGGCGTCCCGCCAGACGACGATGCCGTCGTTGCCCGCGAGCTCCAGGATCGGCTTCTTGCCGCGCGCCACGCACTCCTGCTGGAAGCGCAGCCCCTCGGTGCTGCCGCCGATGTAGAAGATGTCGTCGATCAGCGGGTCCTCGAGCCACTGGTTCAGCGTCCGGCCCGGGTTGGCGCAGATCGCGTTGAGGACCCCGGGAGGCGCGCCGATCTCCTCCAGGAGCGGACCCACCACGTCACGCAGCAGCCACATGGTGCTCAGGGCGATGCTGCGCGGCGCCCGCACGACCACCGCGTTGCCCGCCATCACCGCCAGCACGGCCAGCGCGGCGCTCGGCGCCGGGGCGTTCTGCGGCGGGTGGAAGGCGACGACGCCGTCCGGCTGGCGGCGGACGATCAGCCGGCGGTCCCCGTGCGCGATCTCCGTGTGCATCTGCTCCCGGTACCAGCCGAGGCTCTCCTCGCTGTAGATCTGTAGCAGGCAGCTCAGCTCCCAGCGGGCCAGGCTGACCGGGTGCCCCTCCGCCACCAGCATCTCGATGAAGGTGTCCTCCTGGCGGATCAGCTCCTCCCGGAACATCGACCCCAGCCGCATCCGCCGGTCCAGCGGCACCGCCGCCCAGCCCGGGGCCGCGGCCGCCGCGGCCTCGCTGGCCAGCGCCACGGCGGTGTCGCCCGCCACGGCGCACCGGCCCGCCACGTACGGGTGCGTCTTCTGCTCCGACTCCGGGTTGCGCTCCAGCTCGCGCTTCAGGCCGACACTGGTGAAGACATCCTCCAGAAGGGAGCGCGACTCAACCGTGTAGACCCATTCCTCGCTGTCCACGTCTTTTCCCGCGATGTAGAGCTTGTAGCTTCGCAATGTGCTCTCCGGCACGCTCTCCTCCAGGAAATACAATTCATCCGCACGATCTCGCAGTGAATTCTGGCAGCGCCCCCTGACGCGATTCTGACGCCGTCCTGACCCGGTTCTGACGCTTATCCGGAACTCTTTTCGCGTCCATTTCGGTCTGCTCTAATTCCCTTGCGCGGCCCGCTCGGCGCGCGCTGGACCGAACGTTCTCACGTGCACCGTCCGATTGGATTCGGCACGGCCGCGCCCCGAATTCACGACGAATCCGCGGCGGCGGCCCCGTCCTGGGAGAACCCCCATGTGCGCACAGACGAGCACTCCGTACAGCAGCAGCGCCCCCGAACTCCGCCATGTCTTCGCACGGTTCATCGCGGCGGCCTTCGGGGTGCCCGATCAGGACGAGCCGACCGGCGCCCCGGCCTCGTCCGTGCGGTCCGCGCCGCGGGCACCGAGCAGGACCACCGCCGCCGCCAGCGCCACCATGGCCGCGGCGATCGTCGCGAACAGCGTCCCGGGACCGCCCCGCTCCAGGACCGGCAGCAGCGCGAACGGCAGGGCGGCCGCGGTCAGTTTGGACAGCGAGTAGGCGGTCCCCGACGCCTGGGCGCGGATCCGCGTCGGATACTGCTCCGCCAGGAAGACGTGCGAGGCGCTGGAGAAGACGTTGCTCACCAGCGTGTACGCGAAACCGCAGGCGATCACCGTCGACGCCGACCCGGCGAACGCGAAGCCCAGGCCCGCCACCGCCATGCCGAGCGCCGACAGGGCCACCAGGAACCGGCGTTCGACCCGGTCCATCAGCGGCACCGCGAGCAGCGCCCCCACCGGATAGCCGACGAAGACGGTCGCGGTGTAGCCCAGGCCCTGGACCACGTCGTAGCCCTTCGCCGCCAGCACCAGCGGGGCCAGCGTGCCGAAGCCGTAGTAGCCGACCGTCGAGAGCAGGCAGAGCAGCCAGCACTGCACCGTGCGGCGCCGCAGCCCCGGCGAGAACAACTGCCGCAGGAACGGGCCGGACGGCACCGCGGACCCGGGGTCGACCCCGCGTCCGCCCGGCTCGGGCGCGCCGCCCGACGGGTCCGCGTCCCGGCCCGCTGCGGGCTCGGTCAGCGGCTTGCCGAGGCTCCTGGCCTCCGCCTCGAGACGCGCGGTCAGCGCCTCGGCCTCGGCACGCCGGCCGACCGCCGCGAGCCAGCGGGGCGACTCGAACAGACCCCGCCGCCACGCCCACACCACCGCCGAACCGGCCGCGCCGAGCGCGAACAGCCAGCGCCAGCCCGCCACCCCGAACGGCGCGAGCGGCACCAGCCACATGGCGGTGAGCCCCACCGCGGGGACCCCGCAGAACCCGAGCGTGTACGCCCAGGCCATCAGCCGGCCGCGGTGCCGGGCGGGCAGCACGTCGGCGAGGTAGCTGTCGCTGAGCGTCTGCTCGGCGCCGATGCCGATCCCGGCCAGGAACCGCGTCGCGATCAGCCAGCCGACGGACGGCGAGAACGCCCCGGCCAGCGAGAAGAACGAGTAGATCGCCAGGTTGACGAGGAACGCCCGGCGGCGGCCGAGCCGGTCGGCGAGACGCCCCATCAGGATCGCCCCGAAGAACTGGCCGAGGAACACCGACGCGAGGACCAGCTTCACGTCTGTCGCCGTGAGGGCGAAGTCCGTCCGCAGCACCTGGGAGAGCGTGCCGGACAGGTTGTTCTCGTACATGTCGAAGAGCAGGCCGATGCCGATCACGGTGGTGATGCGGCGGTGGGTGGGCAGGACGGGGAGACGGTCGAGCCGCTCCGCGACCGACGGAGCCGGTCTGACCGCCCCGAGAGTGTCGTCGGACATGGTGATGCGCGGACCTTTCCTGCGGGGGACGGCGGGACGTGGATCGGCAGGGCCGTGGCACACGAACCGGAGGGGGCGTGCCGCGGCGGGACGTGGTGCGCGGGGGAGCGGTGCCGCTCGGGGCGAGGCTCTGGACGGGCGGGGCCGGGGCGGCCGTGGGCGGGCGGTGCGTGGCCGGACCCGGTCCGGCCGGTGACCGCCACCGGCCACCGACCGGACGGCGGTCCGGAGCCGGACGCCGCCTGCTGCTGGACACCGACAGGCCGGCCGCCCGGTGTCGATGCCGGTGTGCGGTGCGCGGTGCGCGGTGCGTCGGCGACCGGTGCGGGACCAGGACGTGCGGGACGAGGACGTACGGGACAAGGACGTGCGGGACGAGGACGTGCGGGACAAGGACGTGCGGGCCACGAGGGCGAACGGCCGTCTTGCACCCGCCGTCTCCACGCCTGCCGGTCGGCGTGCGGGCGGCGAGCGCAACCGGCCGCCTTGCACCCCGCCGCCCCATGCCCGAGGCCCGCCGCCTCCGCCCTCCGCCGTCCGCCCGTCGCCCGCAGTCGGCAGGCGGGCGCACCGGGCGGTCCGGCGCCGACGCACGGCAGGCGGCGAACGCGCCACGAGCCGTTCGCGGACCGGTGGGATCGGCCGCGCCGACGTGCCGAAGGCGGCGGGCCCCGAGGA
>NZ_FMCI01000268.1 GCF_900091845.1 Streptomyces sp. SolWspMP-5a-2 | reverse complement strand
CGCGCCGGGCGCGGCCGTAAGGCCCGGGGCCAGCGCCGGACGCGGCCGGCCGGGGAGGCCCAGGGCACGCACCAGACGCGGCCGGAGGCCTCCGGCGGGTGCGCCGCGGCGCACCCCCACCGCCCGGTGATGGATATATGCGCCGCATAGCACTCTGTCACCGTCCCGTGACCCGGAATCGTCCGTTCGGTCAGTGCTCCGCGTGATCCGGCCCGCCTCGTGTCCGCGATCCGGTCGGGTGCGGTCGTCGTTCGGTCTCCTTCTTTCAGTTCCGTACATCGCGTTACCGGGCCGTCACCTCCGGGCCTAGCGTCCTCCCCCAGGTGACCGGCTCCCCACCGCCGCCCGGACCAGGGGCGGCAGTCGGACACCACCGCCGAGAAGGTCCGGCGGCGGCCCGCTCCCCCTGTGCGGGCCGCCGCCGGACGCGTGAAACCCCCCGGGCGGTCGGAGAAAGGACGTGCAGTCCACGTGGCAGCGCACCGCAAGCCCAGCCGGCGATCGGTCACCGGCGGTACCGCAAGGGCGGCCCTCACCCTCGCCCTCGCGGGCGTGGCGACGGCGACCGCCTTCGACGGGACCGGCCACGCCGATCCGGAAGCGAACCCGGCCCAGGTGCGCAAGGAGGTCGACCGGCTGTACCGGCAGGCCGAGAGCGCGACCGAGAAGTACAACGGCGCCAAGGAGACGGCGGACGCGGCCGGGAAGCGGCTCGGCACCCTGCGCGACGAGGCCGCCCGCAGGACGGAGGACCTCAACACGGCCCGGGAGGCGCTCGGTTCGTACGCCGCCGCCCAGTACCGCGACGGCGGCCTCGACCCGTCGCTCCAGCTCATGCTGTCGAGCAGCCCCGACCGGTACCTGGACGGCGCCGAGTTCGCCCGGTACGCGGGCGGCAGGCAGGCGGCGGCCGTCGGCACCGTCCGGCAGCGGCTGCGGGAGATCGGGCGGCTGCGCGGGGCGGCGCGGGTCGAGCTGCGGACCCTGAAGGCGCGGCAGGCCGAACTCGACCGGCGCAAGAAGGAGATCGACGGCAAGCTGCGGCGGGCCCGCGCGCTGCTGGCCGGGCTCCCGTCCGCGGACCGCGCGCTCGTCGGCGAGGACGGCACGGGCCGCGCCTCCCGCTCGGGCACCGCCGCGCGCGCCGTCCTGGCGTCGTCCGGGTCCGGGACGGCCGGGTCCACGGCGTCCGCCGCGCCCAACGCCCGGTCGGCAGCGGCCGTCGCGTACGCCTACGCCAAGCTCGGCAGCCCCTACGTGTGGGGCGCGACGGGCCCGAACGCCTTCGACTGCTCGGGCCTCGTCCAGGCGGCGTACCGCGCGGCCGGGGTGTCGCTGCCGCGCACGACGTACGCGCAGATCGGCGCGGGCCGACGTGTCTCCCGCGCCGATCTGCGCCCCGGCGACCTGGTGTTCTTCTACTCCGGCATCAGCCACGTGGGCATCTACGTGGGCGGCGGCCGGATGATCCACGCCCCCAACCCGTCGGCGCCGGTCCGTCTCGCGCCGGTCGACGAGATGCCGTTCGCGGGGGCGACCCGGGTGGTGTGAGCCGGGCCCGGGGCGTCAGACGAGGCGGCGCGCCGTCGCCCAGCGGGTCAGCTCGTGGCGGTTGGAGAGCTGGAGCTTGCGCAGCACCGCCGAGACGTGCGACTCGACCGTCTTCACCGAGATGAACAGCTGCTTGGCGATCTCCTTGTAGGCGTAGCCGCGCGCGATGAGCCGCAGCACCTCGCGCTCGCGCTGGGTGAGGCGGTCGAGGTCCTCGTCGACCGGGGGCGCGTCCGTGGAGGCGAAGGCGTCCAGGACGAATCCGGCCAGCCGGGGCGAGAAGACGGCGTCGCCCTCCTGGACCCGGAAGACGGAGTCGACCAGGTCGGTGCCGGTGATCGTCTTGGTCACGTAGCCCCGGGCGCCGCCGCGGATCACACCGATGACGTCCTCGGCCGCGTCCGACACGGAGAGCGCGAGGAAGCGCACCGGGCGCTCGGCGTCGGCCATCAACGGGGCGCAGCGGCGCAGCACTTCGACCCCGCCGCCGCCGGGCAGGTGGACGTCGAGGAGGACGACCTCGGGGCGGGTCGCGGTGATGACGGTGACCGCCTGGTCGACGTCGGCCGCCTCGCCGACGACCTCCACGCCCGTCTCGTCGGTGCGGCCGATCTCGGCCTGGACCCCGGTGCGGAACATCCGGTGGTCGTCGACGAGGACCACGCGCGCGTGGCGTCCCCCGGGACCTCGCTCGGCGCTCGGCGCGGGCTCGGCCGCTGACGGCGTCGCGTTCGCCTCGGTCGGGTCACTCATGACGTCTCCGCCCTCTCCATCTCCAGCTCGACCTCCGTGCCGCCCCCCGGCACCGCGCGCAGCCGCGCCGTACCGCCGTTGCGCTCCATGCGGCCGATGATCGATTCTCTGACGCCCATGCGGTCGGCGGGTATCGCGTCGAGGTCGAAGCCGGGGCCACGGTCGCGGACCGACACGAAGACCTTCTTCCCCTCGACTTCGGCGTAGACCTGTACCGCGCCGCCCTCGCCACCGTACTTGGCCGCGTTGACCATCGCCTCGCGCGCGGCCTGCATCTGTGCCCCGATCCGTTCGTCGAGCGGGCAGTTGCCGACCACGACGACCTCGATGGGGACGCCGTGCTTGTCCTCCACCTCGGCCGCGCTGCCACGGACCGCGTCGGCGAGGTCGGCCGGTTCCTCCGCCTCGTCCTTGCCGGTGCCCTCCGGTTTGTAGAGCCAGGTGCGCAGGTCACGTTCCTGGGCGCGGGCGAGCCTGCGGACCTCGCCCGCGTTCTCCGCGTTGCGCTGGATCAGCGTCAGGGTGTGCAGCACGGAGTCGTGGACGTGGGCGGCGACCTCGGCGCGCTCCTGGGCGCGGATGCGCATCAGGCGTTCCTCGGAGAGGTCCTGGGTCATCCGGACGAGGTAGGGGCCCGCCAGCAGCGTGATCCCGACCAGGACGGCGAGGGCGGCCTGGAGGACGGAGCCGAGGTGGGCGGCGGAGCCCTGGAGCACGAAGACGCCGCTGACGCCCGCGGTGACCAGCACCACGCCCGCCGCGGCCCGCAGCAGGCTGAGGGTCCGCTTGCGGCGGCCGACCTCGACCCAGCGGGCCCGCCGGGCGTTGTCGGCCTGCCGCCACACCAGCGCGACACCGGCGCCGACGAGCACCAGGGGCAGCAGGTAGGCCTTGGCGCCGTTGCCCACGTTGACGCTGCCGACGAAGACCATGGCCACGACGACCATGAGGAGCAGGGCGACGATCTGGCCCTTGTCGGGGCGGCGGGCGACCAGCCTGCGCCGTCCGTCGGGGGACGTCTCGGTGCTGACCAGGGACAGGGTGCGCTGCTCGCCGACCCCGCCGACGCCCAGCGGCACGAAGAACCAGAACGCGGCGTACAGCAGGGCGCCGAGGCCGTCGGCCAGGAACAGCCCGACGAAGACGAGCCGCACCCAGGCGACGGGCAGCCCGAGGTGCCCGGCGAGTCCCCGCGCCACGCCACCGAGCCACCGTCCGTCGCTGCTGCGGTAGAGCTTGCGCGGCGACCGCGGTTCGGCGAGGGGCGCTGCTGCGGCTTCCGGCATGCCACCGATGGTCACACGCCGCCGGTGGCGGAGCATCAGGGTCGACCCCCGATACTCCCCTGATCTTCACGGACCGCCGGGTCCGCCCGCCGCCGGGGCCCGCGCGGCGCCCCTCCCCCGGCCGCTCTCAGGGACGATCTCAGGGTTCCACCAGGGTCGTCCCGGCTCCCGTCCGCGCGCCCCGCCCGTCACCATGGACCCATGACAGACCACGAGCGCGCCGCGACGGCCCCGGGCCCAGGGCCCGGCACGCCGCAGGCCCCCGAGCCGCCCACCGGGCTCCGCCGCGACCAGCGGCACAAGGTGCTCGCCGGTGTCTGCTCCGGCCTGGGCCGCCAGTGCGACATGGACCCGGTCATCTTCCGCATCACGCTCGCGGTGCTCTCCGCGACCGGCGGCATCGGCCTGGTCTTCTACGGCTTCGCCTGGCTCCTGCTGCCGTACGAGGACGAGGAGAAGAACGAGCTGCGCAAGCTCCTCACCGGCCGGGTGGACGGGCAGGCGCTCGCCGCGGTGCTCTTCGCGCTGGTCGGCTGCGGGGTGTTCCTGTCGATGCTGGGCAACGGCGGGGTGCTGACGTTCGCGGTGATCCTCTCCCTGCTCCTCGCGGGCGCTGGTTACTGGTCGCACCAGCGCGGTGCCCCCGACCCCGATCCGCTGGCCGCCCAGGCCGCCGCCGACGCCCCGCCGGAGGCCAAGGCCCCGCCCGTCACCGGCGGCTACCCGTCCTGGTGGCGCGATCCGATCGTCAAGGACGGCGGGCACCACGGCGGCACCGGTTACCTCTGGGGCCCGCGGGACTCACGGGAGCGCGACATCGCGGCGGCGGTCACCATCGGCCTGGGCGACGTCTGGCGGGACTTCGCCGACCGGCGGCGCCCGGCGCCCCGGCCGCGCGGTCCGCGCCGGATCGGCGGCTGGGTCTTCCTGCTGGCGCTGGGGGCGGGCGCGCTCGGCACCCGGGCCGCCTGGGACGGCCACCCGCTCACCACCAGCCTCCAGGCGGGCCTGGCCTGCGCCCTGGTGGTGCTCGGCCTGGGCATCGCGGTGAGCTGTCTGCTGGGCCGCACGGGCGCGGGGTCGATCATCCTGGCGGTGCTCACCGCGGCCCTGGTGGCCCTGGCGTCGACGCTCCCGAAGGACATCGACACGCACTGGATACGCACCACCTGGCACCCCGCGGCGAGCGCGGAGGTCCGGCCGCGCTACCAACTGGGCACCGGTGTGGGCACCTTGGACCTGAGCGGGCTGAAGCTGGCGAAGGGGCAGACGGTGACGTCGTCGGCGTCGGTCGGCCTGGGGCAGCTCAAGGTGGTCGCGCCGAAGGACGCCACCCTGGAGCTGAACATCGACGTGGGCGCGGGAGACATCCAGTTGCCGGGAGAGAACGCGAAGGACGTGGACGTGCGGCCCGCCAGACATCAGAACGTGACGCTGGTGCCGGAGCGGAGCGTCGGCACGCTCGTCCTCACCCTGGAGGTCGGCCTCGGCCAGGCGGAGGTGACCCGTGCCGCGTCATGAGTTCCAGCCCGGGAAGCTGCTGGCGGGGATGGCCTTCGCGCTCGCGGGCGTGACGTACGCGGGCGACGCGGCCGGCCTCTGGGAGGCGCCCTGGTTCGCGATCGTCCCGATCGTCGTGGGCGGCCTCTGCCTGGCGGGAGCGGCGGCGGTGGTCGCCCAGGCGGCACGGCGGCGCCGCGCACCGCGCCGGGACGGCCCCGCGGACGCACCGCCCGACCGGCCCTGACCGCGCCCCGGCGTTCTGGTCCGCCCCGGCCTCACCCCGGGGTTCCCGTCCGCCACGGCACCGCGCGGCGGACGGGAACGCGGCGCCCGGCGTCAGTAGTCTGCGCCGCGCCGCCGTCGCCTGATCCACGCGTCCACCGAGAGGACGGACGCCCCGGCCAGCACCAGCGGGAGCCAGGCCATCAGGTAGGCCAGGTCGTTGCCGTAGTAGTAGGGGCTGGTGGCCCAGCTCACGGTCAGCCACAGGCTCAGCGAGATCAGCGCCCCGCCAAGCGCCGCGAGGCGGGCCAGCAGTCCGAGCAGGGTGCCGATGCCGACCGCCAACTCGCCGAAGGCGATGGCGTATCCGAAGCCGACCGGGTTTCTGAGCGCCAGGTCGACCAGGGCGGGGATCGCCGACGAGTCCCGCACGGCCCGCATGGTCTCCCCGATGGAGCCGCCCCCGGAGCTCTTGAGGAAGGCGCTGTCCGTCAGCTTGTCGAGGCCCGCGTAGACGAAGGTGACCCCGAGGAAGATCCGCAACGGGAGCAGCGCGTACCGGGCGGCGGTCTCCCGCACTCCCCCGGACCCGCCGCCGGAGTACGGACCGCCCGTGTCCGTACGCATGCCATGTGTCATAACAGCCGCCTCTCGCCCCGAGTGCCGCCCCCTTGGAAACGATACGGACTGAACAAACCCGACGCTCAATCCGCGGGAGAATCGGACGGGGACGGCCGGAGAGAGGCGGTCGGAACCGGCCCCAAGAGGACGGTCGTGACCGGCCGTCGGGTCAGTCGGTGACGTCGATGGCGTAGCCGTGGGTCTCCACCCCGGCCGCGGTGACGACGCGCACCTCCACCCGGCCCGGTTCGACGTCCACCGGCACCGGCACCGTCAGCACGGCGTCCCTGGGGTTGCTGAACCCGCCCGTCACCGGCACCAGCGGCACCCGCACGTCGACGGTCCCGATCCGCACCACCATCCGCGCCAGCCGGTCGGCGCCCTGCGCGCCCGGGGGCACGAACCCGGCGCCCCTGATCTCGATGTCGTCGCCGGTCCTGATGGGACCGTCGAGGTCCCCGGCCTCCCGGGAGCGCACCACGGAGAGGACCACCGGCCGGCCGCCCTCCGCGTACTTCCCGGCGACGTACGTGGCGGCGGAGACGAGCACCACGACGGCGAGCCCCCAGGGCAGGTCGGGGAGCTGGTCGGGCCGCCGGGCCAGCCGGACGGCGGCGAAGACGAGGGCGACCGCGCCGATCACGACGTACTGGATGTCGGCGAAGGTGCCACGCCCGGAGTCGTCGGTGAGCAGGTCGGCGGCCCGGGGCCGGTCCGCCCGCACCTTCTGCAACCGCTGCCCCAGCACCCGCAGCCCGACCACCCGGCGCACCAGCACCGCGATCGCGCACACCACGGCGAGCACCGTGACGACGCCCGCGCCCCGGGCGAGGTCGAGCCCGGCGATCAGCGCGTCCCGCTCCCGGTGGTCGGAGGCGGCGGCCAGCCGCCCGGCCAGCACCAGCACCGCGTAGGCGACGAACAGCACCCACGCCGCGGCGACGGCCCGCGAGGTGGAGAGCCGGTTGTCCTCGCCGATGACGGGGGCGAGCACCCCGCCCCTGCCCCGGTGGAACCAGGCGGCGGCGGTGAGCGCGGCGCCCACCACGGCGGCGGCGAGGAGCCCTCCGGTGCGCGCGCTGCTCCACCCGGCGCCGATCGCGGTGAGCGCCTGCACCAGCAGCAGCACCACGACCGAGCCCCACACCGCGCCGACGGTGCGCGGCCACAGCCCGGCGAGCCAGGCGTCGCCCTCGGCGCGTCCCCGGTCGGCGACGAGCCCGGCGGACTGGGTCAGCTCCTCGGAGACCCACTGCCGGGAGGCGAAGGCGGAGTGCGCGACCCCGGCGGGCAGCCCCCGTCCGGCGGCGAACTCGTCCCGCAGGGAGCGGAACGCGGCCACGGCCAGCCGGTGCCCCTCCCGGGCCCCGTGCGGGCAGCCTCCGCAGGTGCACCCGCCCAGATGCGCGAGGCTCCCCCGCGCTTCGGACGTCCGGGCCGCACCGCTCACCGCGCTGTCCCCCATCCCCCCACCCTCTCCGTTCGCAACTCCCTTGTACCGAGAGCGAATTGTGCCCTAGAAACGTCCTGCTCCGTTTCGCGGTCCACGCGTGCGGGTGACGGCGGGCGCCGTCCGTCAGGACAGCAGGTCCGGCTCGCTGCGGCTGACGTCCTGCCAGACGGGCTGGTAGTTGATCCAGGCGACGAGGTCCCCGCCGAGCTGCTCCCGGGTCGCGACCGCCAGCTTGTGGTCGATGAGCAGGGGGCGTCCGGCGGCCTTGGCGGTGAGCTGGACCTGCGCCGAGCGCTCCATGGACAGGAACCACCAGGCCGCCGCGTCGACGGAGTCGCCGACGGTGAGCAGCCCGTGGTTGCGCAGCACGAGGGCCTTGCGGGAGCCGAGCGCGCCGGCGATCCGCCGCCCCTCGTCGGCGTCGACGGCGACGCCGGTGTACGCGTCGTACAGGGCGTGGTCCTCGTAGAAGGCGCAGCTCTCCTGGGAGATGGGGTCGAGCAGCTCGCCGAGGGCGGACAGCGCGCGCCCGTGCACGGAGTGGCAGTGCGCGACGGCGACGACGTCGTGGCGGGCCGCGTGCACCTGGGCGTGGACGGTGAACGCGGCCTGGTTGACGTGGTAGCGGCCCTCGATGACCTGCCCCTCGGAGTTGGCGAGCACCAGGTCGCTCACGGTGACGTGCTTGAACGGCATGCCGAACGGGTTGACCCAGAAGCAGTTGCTGTACTCGGGGTCGCGCGCGGTGATGTGCCCGGAGACACCGTCCTCGAAGCCGAGCCGGCCGAAGATCCGCAGCGCGCCCGCGAGCCGTTCCTTGCGGTGTCGCCGCTCGTCGTCGAGCGATTCGTGCATCGGCGGCATCGCGAACTGCAGCCGGTCCGTGGGGAGCGGCAGCGGTGGGGTCGGCCCGTGCATGTGGTCCTCCGGCACTGGGGTGCTCTACAGGGGGCGGAAATTACCGTCGGTCAGCGCAGGAGAACAGCATTGTGCTGTAAAGATGACGCACGCGGCTGATTCACGACAGAGGATGTCGGGTTTCCCGGCGAGACTCGCGGCATGACATGGAACTGGACGGCTTTCGCGGCCGCCGAACCGGAGCTGGCGCGCACCGTCGAGGCCCGTTTCGCCCCCTACCCCCACCACGTCCTGGCGACACTGCGCCGGGACGGCTCCCCGCGCACCAGCGGCCTCGAGGTCCGCTTCACGGGCGGCGAGCTGTGGTTCGGCATGATGCCGGACTCCGTCAAGGCCGGTGATCTGCGCCGGGATCCGCGCTTCGCGCTCCAGGCGAACCCGGGGGACGGCACCGGGATGGGCGGTGGTGACGTCCGGGTGGCGGGGCGGGCGTACGAGGTGGTGGACCCGGTGGTGAAGGGGGCGTACGCGGCAGAGGTGGAACCGCCGGAGCCGTTCCACCTCTTCCGCACCGAGCTGACGGAGGTGGTGCGCACCCGCGTCGAGGAGGAGACCTACCTGGTCACGCGGGTCTGGCGGCCGGGCGGACCGGTGCGCACCCTCCGCAGGCGGTAGGGCCTACTCCCACTCGATGGTGCCCGGCGGCTTCGAGGTGACGTCGAGGACGACCCGGTTGACGTCGCGCACCTCGTTGGTGATGCGGGTGGAGATCTTCCCGAGGACCTCGTAGGGCAGCCGCGACCAGTCGGCGGTCATGGCGTCCTCGGAGGAGACCGGGCGCAGCACGATCGGGTGGCCGTAGGTGCGGCCGTCGCCCTGGACGCCGACGCTGCGGACGTCGGCGAGCAGGACCACGGGGCACTGCCAGATCTCGCGGTCGAGACCGGCCGCCGTCAGCTCCTCGCGGGCGATGGCGTCGGCCTCGCGGAGCAGATCGAGGCGGTCCCTGGTGACCTCGCCGACGATGCGGATGCCGAGGCCGGGGCCGGGGAACGGCTGGCGCTGGACGATCTCGTCCGGCAGGCCCAGCTCGGCGCCGACCGCCCTGACCTCGTCCTTGAAGAGCTGGCGCAGCGGCTCGACGAGCTCGAACTCGATGTCGTCGGGGAGGCCGCCGACGTTGTGGTGGGACTTGATGTTGGCGGTGCCGGTGCCGCCGCCGGACTCGACGACGTCCGGGTAGAGGGTGCCCTGCACCAGGAAGGCGACCTCGGGGCCGTCCTCGCGCAGGATCTCCAGCTGGGCCTGCTCGAAGACGCGGATGAACTCCCGGCCGATGATCTTGCGCTTGGTCTCCGGGTCGGAGACCCCGGCCAGCGCGTTCAGGAAGCGCTCGGAGGCGTCGACGACCTTGAGGTTGGCGCCGGTGGCGGCGACGAAGTCCTTCTCGACCTGCTCCGTCTCGCCCTTGCGCATCAGGCCGTGGTCGACGTAGACGCAGGTCAGCTGGGAGCCGATGGCCTTCTGGACGAGGGCGGCGGCGACGGCGGAGTCCACGCCGCCGGAGAGGCCGCAGATGGCGCGCTTGTCGCCGACCTGGGCGCGGATCGCGGCGACCTGCTCCTCGATCACGTTGCCGGTGGTCCAGCTCGGGGTGATGCCCGCGCCCCGGTACAGGAAGTGCTCCAGGACCTGCTGGCCGTGCGTGGAGTGCATGACCTCGGGGTGGTACTGGACCCCGTACAGCTTCTTCTCGTCGTTCTCGAAGGCGGCGACCGGGACCACGTCGGTGGAGGCGGTGACGGTGAAGCCCTCGGGCGCGGCCGAGCAGGCGTCGCCGTGGGACATCCACACCGGCTGCTGGGCGGGGGTGCCCTCGAAGAGGGTGGAGTCGGTTTTGGAGACGGTCAGCGGGGTGCGGCCGTACTCGCGGGCGCCGTTGTCGTCCACGGTGCCGCCGAGGGCCGTCGCCATCAGCTGGAAGCCGTAGCACATGCCGAAGACGGGGACGCCCGCCTCGAAGATCGCGCGGTCCAGGCTCGGGGCGCCCTCCGCGTAGACGGAGGAGGGACCGCCGGAGAGGATGATCGCCGCCGGGTTCCTGGCGAGCATCTCCGCGACCGGCATGGTGCTCGGCACGATCTCGCTGTAGACCCGGGCCTCACGGACGCGACGGGCGATGAGCTGGGCGTACTGCGCGCCGAAGTCGACGACCAGGACGGTGTCGGGGGCGGCGGCAGTAGGGGTCGCTGGTGACACGGGAGCCTTCCGGCGGTGGGGCGAGGGTCTGTGTGTCCACCGATTCTACCGAGGCGGCCGGGTGCCGGACTCCCCGTGGCATACTGACCGCATGCTCACCCAGACGACCTTCCTCTTTACCTATGGCAACCGGTCCGCCGGCTGCCATGGTCGTCCTGCTTGAGCTGAACGCCGAGCGACTTCCCAGGCGCCCCGGGCCGACAAGGCCCGGGGCGTCTGCCGTCTGTCCGGGGCCGTCGCCTCCGGGGCACCGTCCGACCCAGACGACCAGGAGCCCCCGACATGACCCTCAGCACAGCGGAGAAGACCGGCGCCCGCACCTCCGAGGCCGCCGACGTGATCACCGGCGCGCGGGAGCGCGTCGACGCGCTCGACGACCGGATCATCGGGCTGATCCAGGAACGGATGGCCGTCTCGGCGGTGATCCAGGACGCGCGGATCGCCTCCGGCGGACGGCGGGTGAACCTCTCCCGCGAGATGGAGGTGCTCGGCCACTACAGCGACGCCCTCGGCAGGCCGGGCACCGGCCTGGCGATGACGCTCCTGGAGCTGTGCCGGGGTCGCATCTGAGTTCGGGCTCCGTCTCACCCGTACGGAGCGTGACCGCCCCGGGAACCGCTTCGTTGGTCCCGATGTCCGTGCCAGCCAGGGGCGGGCCCGCACCATCCACGCGTGGCTCGCTGGAGCGATGAGACACATGGAACGTGCCGTGTGTCGTGGGACCTCGCTCCGGCATCCGTGACCGGACGGCAGGGGACAGCAGCCCGGTCACGCAAGAGAACGGTCGGCTCCGGGGACGCCCGGGGCCGGCCGCCGGAACCGACCCGCCCGGCCCCGTTCGGTCGACCGCCCGGCCCCTCCCAGAACGACACGACGAGCGGCGCAACCCCCCGGCGCCGCTTCCCGCGCACCGGTGTCACCCCCCCCGGCACCGGTGCCGACGGCGAAGGCCCCGCGGCACACGTCCCGCGGGGCCTTCGCCCGTCTCGGGGGAGCGCCGACCGCCGGATGTGCGGGTGCGACGCAGGTCACATAAAGGTTCTGTGAATGTGCGGGCAACCATTCACAGGTTCGAGCGGTCACACCACTGAGATCAACAGCTGTCACCAGCCACAGCCAGTGGCACCGAAAGCCCGGGGGGCTTCATGAGAATCCGTCGCGCCATGAGAGTGGCCGCCGCCACCGCCGTCATCGCACCGCTGGCGCTGCTGTCCGCGCCGCTCGCGTCCGCGGACGAGGAGCCGTCGCAGTCGGCGTCGCCGTCGGTCAGCGAGTCCGTGACCGAGGAGCCGACGGAGGTTCCCACCAGCGAACCGGCCTCCCCCACCGCGTCCGAGACCGGACTGCCGAGCGAGACGCCCGCCCCCAGCGAGTCGGTGACCTCGTCGCCGTCCGCCGGCGCCTCCCCGACCGGCTCGGCCTCGCCCGAGCCCTCCGAGTCCGCCGAACCGACCCCGCCGGACGTCCCGTTCTGCGAGGACCTCGACGAGGACTACTCGGGCGCGAAGGTGTCCGCGGACATCAAGGGCCTGCCCGGCAAGATCGTCGCGGGCGACGGCTTCCACGCCTTCCAGCTGGCCGTCAGGAACGACTCGAAGGCCGCCATCGACGGCGTCGCCTTCTACGCCGAGATCGAGAACTACGAGCTGGACGAGGCGAAGTACCTCAGCCCGTACGTCGACCTGGAGTTCAAGAACCCGCAGTCGGGTTCCTGGGAGCGCATCGGCGACAACGACTGGGCCGGCGACTACTTCTTCTACGTCGACGACCTGAAGCCGGGCGCCACCGAGACCGTCAGCCTGCGCGTCTCCATCGGCGCCAAGGCCCCGGCCGGTGACGCCTACTCCTTCGGCTCGGGCGCCTACGTCGACGACGTCGAGGGCCAGGAGTGCATCGCCGAGGGCTGGGCGCAGTACGACTTCGAGGTCCTGAAGCCCGGCGCCGCCAACCCCGACCCGGGCACCGCCACCCCGAACGAGGGCGGCGACAAGGGCTCGGTGAAGCGGCCGCAGGGTGACGTCTCCGCGCTGCCGACCGGCAACCTCGCCGCGACCGGCGCCGGTTCGGCGCTCCCGGTGATCGGCCTGGTGGGCGGTGTCGCGGTGGTCGCCGGGGCCGGTGCGGTCCTCGCCGTGCGGCGCCGCAGGGGCTCGGCCGTCGCCTGACCCGCTTGATCCTGGCGGGAGATGACCGCCGTACGGAGGAAGGACCCGCGTTCGGAGGGGAACGCGGGTCCTTCCTTTCTCCGTCCCGCGCCGGTCACTTCTTCGGCGGGACCGCCGGGATGCCGAGGAACGGCAGCCGCAGCGCGCCGAACGCCTCCGCCGGGACCGCGGGGGCGACCGGCTCGACCGGGGCGAGGCGCCGGTACTCCTCGCCCTGCGCCGGACGGGGGTCCTCCTCGCCCCGGTTGGGCCAGTACGACATCGCCCGCTCGGCCTGCGCGGTGATGGTGAGGGACGGGTTCACGCCCAGGTTGGCGGAGACCGCGGAGCCGTCGACGACGGAGATCCCGGGGTGGCCCCACAGGCGGTGGTAGGGGTCGATGACGCCGCTCTCCCGGGAGGCGCCGATCGGGCAGCCGCCGAGGAAGTGGGCGGTGAGCGGAGTGCCCATCAGCTCCCCGACGTTGGAGCCCGCGAAGCCGTTGATCTCGGCGGCGATCGCGGCGGCGCCCTCCGAAGCGGCCCTGATCTGCTTGGGGTTGGGCGAGCCGTGGCCCTGCCGCGCGGTGAGCAGGCCCCTGCCGACGCCGTCCGGTTTCAGGTACGTCGTCAGGGAGTTGTCCAGCGACTGCATGACCAGGCCGATGATGGTCCGCTCCGACCAGCGCCGATTGGAGAGCGAGCGCAGCACCAGCAGCGGGTGCCTGACGGACTGGCGCAGCCAGGCCAGCACCCGCGACGAGCCCTCGGTGTACGGCACTTGGAGGATGGACAGGCCGCCCATCGAGTTGGAGCCCTTGCCGTAGCGGACCGGTTCGATGTGGGTGTCGGCGTCCGGGTGGATCGACGAGGTGATGGCGACCCCGCGGGTGAAGTCGACCCGGGCCTGTCCGGTGGCCCTGCGGTAGCGCCGGTCGTCGGTCTGGGCGCCGACCAGGGCCTCCGAGTTGGTGCGGGTCAGCTCCCCCAGCCTGTCGGAGAGGTACGGCAGTTGTCCGCCCGCCTTCATCCGGTGCAGCAGGGTCTGGGTGCCGTAGGTGCCGGCCGCGAGGACCACCCGGCGGGCGGTGAGGGTGCGGCCGCGGGAGCGGCGGCCGCCGTCGGTCGGCAGGGTGGCGACGGCGTACCCGCCGCGCGAGTCGTCGGTGACCGAGACGACCGTCGTCATGGGGTGGACGACCGCGCCCGCCTTCTCGGCGAGGTGCAGGTAGTTCTCGTTGAGGGTGTTCTTCGCGCCGTGGCGGCAGCCGGTCATGCACTCGCCGCACTCGACGCACGCCTTCCGTTCGGGTCCCGCGCCGCCGAAGTACGGGTCGGGCGCGGACTCCCCCGGGCGGACGGCGGGCGATCCGCCGGCGTCCTCGCCGTCCCCGAAGTAGACGCCGACCGGCGCCATGTGGAAGGTGTCGCCGACGCCCATCCGCTGGGCCGCCGCCTTCAGGTGGACGTCGGAGGGGGTCATCGTCGGGTTGAGCCGGACCCCGAGCATGCGCCGCGCCTGGTCGTAGTACGGCGTCAACTCCGCCTGCCAGTCGGTGATCCCGCGCCACTGGGGGTCGTCGAAGAACGGCTTCGGCGGCACGTAGAGGGTGTTGGCGTAGTTGAGGGACCCGCCGCCGACGCCCGCCCCGGCCAGGACCATGACGTTGCCCAGCAGATGGATGCGCTGAATGCCGTACATGCCGAGCCGGGGCGCCCAGAGGTAGTTGCGCAGGTCCCAGGAGTTGCGGGGCAGGGACTCCCGGGTGAAGCGGCGCCCGGCCTCCAGGACCCCGACGCGGTAGCCCTTCTCCGTCAGGCGCAGGGCGGTCACACTGCCGCCGAAGCCCGATCCGACGACGATGACGTCGTAGTCGTAGGTGTCCTGGGGCACGTGTGCTCCTCGTCGGGTGTCCGTGCGGATGGTGGGTTCGCGGGCGGCGGCTACCGCAGGCGCAGGGCCTTCATCACCCGCAGGCTGCGGCTCATGAACCGCGCGTACTGCTCGTCGTCCATGCCGAGCGAGGGCGCCATCGGCAGCACCCGCTGGGTGGCGACCGTCTGGGCCTCGGTGTACTTGAGGATGCCCTCCGAGCCGTGCCGGCGGCCGAGGCCCGAGTCCTTCATGCCGCCCATCGGGGACTGGACGCTGCCGTAGGCGGACGCGTAGCCCTCGTTGACGTTGACGGTGCCGGTGCGCAGCCGGGCCGCGACGGCGGCGCCGCGCCGGGCGTTGCGCGTCCACACCGACGAATTGAGGCCGTAGGGCGTGGAGTTGGCGTGCTCGATCGCCTGCTCGTCGGTGCCGAAGCGGTAGATCGAGACGACGGGTCCGAAGGTCTCCTCGGTGCACACGGCCATCGCGTCCTCGACGCCGTCCAAAATGGTCGGCTCGTAGAAGTAGGGGCCGATGTCCGGGCGGGCCACCCCGCCGGTGACGACGGTGGCGCCCTGGGCGACGGCCTCCTCGACGTGCCGGGTGACGGTCTCCAGCTGGCGTTCGCCGACCAGGGAGCCCATGTCGGCGCCGTAGGCGAGGGAGCGGCCCAGGCGCATCGCCCTGGTGCGGGCGGCGAAGCGGTCGAGGAAGGCGTCCGCGATCGACTCGTGGACGTACAACCGCTCGATGGAGATGCAGAGTTGGCCGGCCGAGGAGAAGCAGGCGCGGACCGCGCCCGCCGCCGCCTTCTCCACGTCGGCGTCCTCCAGGACCAGCATGGCGTTCTTGCCGCCGAGTTCGAGGGAGACGCCGACCAGCCGGGCCGCCGCGCCCCGGGCGACCTCGCGGCCGGTGCGGGTGGAGCCGGTGAACGAGACGTAGTCGGCGTGCCGGACCACCTCGGGTCCGACGACGGGTCCCTCGCCGAGGACGACCTGGAAGACGCCGACGGGCAGCCCCGCCTCGACGAGCAGGTCGCGGGCCCACAGGGCGGTCAGGCAGGTCTCGGTGTCGGGCTTCATGACGACGGCGTTGCCCGCGGCGAAGGCGGGGAGCGCGTCGCCGACGGACAGCTCCAGGGGGTAGTTCCAGGGCGCGATCTGGCCGACGACCCCGCGCGGATGGCGCAGCTCGGTCACCTTGGTGAGGGTCGGCACGGCGCCGGTGTGCCGCCTGGGCCGCAGATAGGCGGGCGCCTTGCGGCCGTAGTGGCGGGCCGCGACGGCGACGGCCTGGACCTCCTCGTGGGCGTGCAGGCGCGCCTTGCCGGTCTCGAGCTGGATGAGGTCGAGGACCTCGCCCTGGCGGGCCAGGAGCAGGTCGTGGAAGCGCAGCAGGACGGCCGCCCGCCGGGCCACCGGGGTCCGCTCCCAGACGGCCTGCGCCCGGCGGGCCGCCGCGAACGCGCTCGCGACGTCCTCGGGCGTCGACTCCGGCAGGTCGGCGAGCTTCTCACCGGTGAAGGGCGTGTGGTTGGCGGTGCGTCCGGAGCCGACCACACCCCTGGTGAGCTGGGCGATCAGCTCGGGGGTGACCACGTCGGCGGCGGTGCGGGCGCCCTCGGGTGCGGGGGCGAGCGGGTTGGTGCCGGTCAGTTCCGGGGCCTGCGAGTCCGTCATGACGGGCAGGTTATGCCGGGACGGAGGCTTTGGGTACCCGTCGGTAACGCGGCTTCACCGACCACACACACGGCGCCAGTGGGCACTGGCAACGAACCCCCTGATCAGCGCGTTGTCCGGGGGCGCACGCCCCGCGACAACCGATCTCCCGCACGCCGGGGACCCGATCCCGCGCGCACCCCGGCCCGACCGGATCCACGCCGGACCCACGCCGGACCCACGCCGGACTCACGATCGGCTCCCCGCCGGATCTCCGACCGGACGCACGACCGGTTCGCGCCCGGAGCGGACCGGAAAATAAATGGCGACGGAAACAAAAGAACATGTTCATTCAATATCGATAGGCCACGGAATAGGAATCGGCCGCGTGATACGTTCACGCTCCCCCGCACAATTGGAGAGCGCGACCATGCCCGGCCCCACCGTTTCGGTGATTATCGCCGCGTACAACGCGATGCCTTATCTGACGCGTTGTGTCACCTCCGCCGCCGAACAGACCATCGGCCGGGACGTGCTGGAGGTCATCGTCGTGGACGACGGCTCCACCGACGGCACCGCCGCCGAACTGGAACGGCTGAACGCCCTCTACCCCGACCTCCTGCGGATCTTTCGGCAGGAGAACTCCGGGGGCCCGTCCGCACCCCGCAACCTCGGGCTCGACCACGCCCGCGGCCGGTTCGTCTTCTTCCTCGACGCCGACGACCACCTGGGCGCCGAGGCCCTGGAACGCATGGTCGCCACCGCCGAGCGCCACGCCACCGACGTCGTCCTGGGCCGGACCGTCGGCGTCGGCGGACGCGGCGCACCGGCGTCCATGTTCGACCGGAACCAGCCGCGCACCGACGTGTTCTCCTCCCGCGTGTGGTGGACCCTCAATCCGATGAAACTGTTCCGCCGCGCATTACTGGAACGGCACGCGCTGCGATTCCCGACCGATCTGCCGATCGGCGAGGACCAGGTGTTCACCGGCGCCGCCTATCTGCACGCCGACGGAATCTCCGTCGTCGCCGACTACGACTGCCTCTACTGGGTGCAGCGCGAGGACGGCGGCAACATCACCCGGCGGCTGCGCGGGAGCGAACCCCGGGTGCGGTTCCTGCCCCGCGTCGTCCGCCTGCTCCTGGACCACGTCCCGGCGGGCCCCGGCCGCGACCACCTCGCCCACCGGCACCTCACGGTCGACGTCCGGAACATCGTCGCCGGACACCTGGTCCACGAGCCGCGCGCCACCCAGCGCGCGATGCTCGCCCGGCTCGCCGACGCCGTCGAGCCGCTGCTGCACGAGGGGATGCGCGAGCGGCTCTCCGCGATGGCCCGGCTGCGGCTGCACCTGGTGAGCCACCGCATGCTCGACGAGCTGATCGCCCTCGTCGCCTTCGAGCGGGACCTCGAACGCGGCGGGGCGGCCACCCCGCTCCTGGTCGAGAACGGCCGCGCCTACGCCCGTTACCCGTTCCTGCGCGACCCCGGCCGGGCCGTCCCCGACCACTGCTACGACGTCACCGACCGGCTCGGCGTCCGCCATCACCTCACCCGGGCCGAACTCGACGGCGCCACCCTCCACCTGGCCGGTCACGCCTATCTGCACCGGGTGCCCACCCTCGACGTCGGCACCGAACTCGTCCTGCGCGAACGGGAGTCGGGCGTGGAGCACCGGCTGCCGGTCACCCCCGCCGCGACCCCGGGGCTCGGCGCCGACGAGGACGGGGGCCGGTTCGCCTACGACCTCGCCGGGTTCACGGCCCGCGTCGACGTCACCACCGCGGCGGGCGGCGCGCCCCTCACCGACGGCCTCTGGGACGTCTCCCTCGCGGTCGGCGCGCAGGGCCTCAGCCGGGAGACCCGCATCGGGCGCACCCGGGCGGGCGACGTCTCCGGCGCCACCAGGACCCATGTCGTGCCCGACGGCAACACCCTGCGCGCCGTCACCCTCTACACGACGCGGCCGCACGGCAACCTCACCCTCGACCTGGGGGAGCGCAAGCACGCCGTGCTCTCCCACCTGACCGTCGACGGCGTGCGCTGGGCCGGTGGCGCACCCGCGGCCGAGCTGGAGATCAACGGCCTGTGCACGCTGGCCGGTTACCCCGAGGGCGCCCTGCGCGTGGTCCTCGACGACGGCACGGGCACCGCCGCGTCGTTCACCGCCCGGCGCGACGGGGACGTCGGCTTCGTCGCCCGGATCCCGGTCACCCGCCTCACCTCGGGCGACTGGGGCGGCGAACTGCGGCTCGGACCCTGGGCGTCGCCGCTGCCGCCGCTGCCCGCCGCGCTCCCGCCCGCCAAGTGGCGCCGCAACGGGCTGCCCCGGTACGCGAAACCGGCGCCGGGCGGCGCGGCCCGGGGCGGTTCGCGCTGCGGGTGGCCCGCACGGCGCTGCTGCGCGCCCTGCTGCGCCGGTGCGCGCTCCCCCGGAGCGGCTGACCCCGCCCGCCCCGGGCCGGACACCCGCCGTCACAGGGTGTGGACGTCCCAGTTGGCCAGGGCCGTCGCGGCGATCCTGCGGCCCTCCTCGGTGAAGTGGCCCGCGCCCGGGTAGTCGATCCAGATCGTGTACATGTCGCCGTTCCCGGCGCGGTAGTAGAGGGCCCGTGCCTCGCGCGGCCGGGGGGCCGTGGAGTCCGCGGTGGTGTACCGGACGGTGTTCTCCCCCGCGTCCCGGTCCCGGTACCTCGCGCCCTGCGGCTTGCCCACCGGGACCGGCTTGGCGGCGATGTCCCAGCTGTAGCGGCCGCCCTTGACGACGCCCCAGTCCGCGACCGCCCTCTCCAGGGCGGTGCCGGGGATCTCGTCGTTCGTGTCCTCGGCCTTGATGTCCCGGTCGACGCGGATCCAGACGGCGCCGCTCGGATCGCTGAACAGGGCGTCGGTGCCGTCGGAGTCGGGGATCTCCTCCTTGGTGAAGGCGGTCGGCACGGCGATCGTCATGCCGGCGCGGCTGCCGAGGCCGCGCTCCGTCCAGCCGTCAGGCAGCGGGCCCGCGAACGGGTCGGCCACCACCAGATAGCCGGCCAGCGCCGCCGCGACGACCGCCGCGCCCAGCGCCGTCCACGCCCTGCGCCCGAGCCGCAGGCCCCGGGTGACCACCCGGACCTCCTGGGTCGGCACCGGCGCCGGAGGGTGGGCGACCTCGGTGAGCAGCGCCCTGACCCGGGCCGCGTCCGGCCTCAGCGCCGGGTCCTTGCGGAGCAGTCCGTCGAGCACCTCGGCCAGCGGTCCCGGTGCCCCCGCGGGCGGCGCGGGCACGGCGTTGAGGACCGACTGGAGCGTCGCCGGGGTGTTGCTGCGGCGGAACGGCGAGACGCCCTCCGTCGCCGCGTACAGCACCACGCCGAGCGACCACAGGTCGGAGGCCGGGCCGGGACGGTGGCCGAGGACCCGCTCCGGGGCGATGTACTCGGGCGAGCCGACGAAGCCGCCGGTGTCGGTCAGATCCGTCTCGCCGTCGATCTGCGCGATGCCGAAGTCGGTGAGGACGACCCGGTCGTGCCGTCCGAGCAGGACGTTGTCCGGCTTCACGTCCCGGTGCAGGATGCCCGCCGCGTGCGCCGCCTCCAGCGCGCCGAGGACCTGGAGGCCGATCCGCGCCGCCTCCCGCGCGTCCAGGGTGCCCTCCTGGAGCACGCTGCCCAGCGAGCGGCCGCGCACCAGCTCCATGACGATCCACGGGCGGCCCTCGACGACGGCGACGTCGTGGACGCCGACCACGGCGGGGTGGTCGAGGCGGGCGGCGGCACGCGCCTCGCGGCGCATCCGCTCGTAGGCGGTGGCGCGTTCCCGCTCGGGAAGGGTGTCGGGGACGCGGGGCTCCTTCACGGCGACCTCCCGGTCCACCGTCTCGTCCCTGGCCCGCCACACCGTGCCCATCCCGCCGTGCCCGAGCTTGTCGAGGAGCCGGTAGCGGCCGCCGATCAGCCGCCCGGAACCGGGGTCGCCTGGCTCCCCGGGGGACGCCTGGCGGGGCGCGACCACCGGGGCGGGTGTCGCGTACGGGTTGTCGGGGACCGGTACGGCGACCGGCGGACCGGGCGGTTGCAGAGCGAAACTCGTCGGCTCGTCCGACCGCCCTCTCGGGGCTCCCCCGTCGCTGTTCATGAACCATCCATACCGCGCCGGGCGCCGCGCCAGCCACCACGCGCGGACCGCGGTCACAGACCCGTGACGCGGGACGCCGCATATCTCCCGGTATGCGGCTGGTTCGCGGGGGGGGAGGGCGTAGTTCCGGGCACGGGGGGGTGGGGTTTCGGTCACGAGGGGGGTGCGGGGGCGAGGTCCCGGGCGCGGGACGGGGGCCCTGGCACGGTGTCGGGACGGGGTCCCGGACACTGGGGCGATTTCCCGGGCGCGGGGAGGGGAGATGGCGTGGGGTCCGGGCTGGGGTGCGTTCAGGTGCGGGTGAACGTGTCCACCGCGACGTCGAAGTACTCCCCGGCCTCCCGCGCCCGCCCGGTCGGCGCCGACATCCACACGTCGTAGAGGCGGCCGCCCTCCTCCCAGCACAGGTCGCGGATGTGCCGCGGGCCGCCGGTCGCGGATGTGCCGTCCCAGGTGAACTCCCGCAGCGCGGCCGGGAATCCGTGCCGGGTCGTCCCGGTGACCCGGTCGTCGCGGTACCCGGGGTGCAGGGAGGGACCGGCGGCGGCCGCCCTGCGCAGCACGCCGAGCGGGCCGCCGCGCTCCGGTGCGCCGACCTCGACGCCGAGCCGGAAGGTCTCCCCCGGCGACAGGTAGAGGACACGCCCGTCCCGCGTCGCGCGGGTGAAGCGCTCGGGCACCGCGAGGGAGAAACCGGCGGGGTCGTGGACGACCCGGTAGCCGGACGGCGCGGGCCGCCCCGAGGGGGTGCGGCTCCCCGTGCCCGAGCCGCTCGGGGAGGCGGTCGCCGTCGTCGGGCCCGCCGTCGGGGCGGAGGTCACGGCGGTCGGGCCGTCCGGACCGCCGTGCCGGTGGCCCTCGCTGATCAGCAGGGCCGCCGCCGAGACGCCCGCTCCGGCCGTCGCGGCGACCAGCAACGCCAGTACCAGGAACCGCCGTTCGGAGCGGCCCCGGCCGGGGACCACGGGCGGCACCGGACGGTCGGGGGCCTCGTGGGCGGCCCGGTCGCCCGACGGGCGGCAGGGCGGCGGGGCCGGGGTGCGGCCGGTGGCGAGGTAGACCCGGAGCATCTCCTGGGCGCGGGCCGCGTCAAGCCGCTGTCGCGGATCGCGCTCCAGCAGGCCCCGGACCACCGGCAGCAGCGGGGCGGCCTGCGCGGGCGGGCGGATCTCGGCGGTGACGACGGCGTGCAGGATGCCGCCCAACGAGTCGCGGCGGAAGGGGGATTCACCGCTCAGCGCGGTGCACAGCAGCGCGCCCAGCGACCAGAGGTCGGACTCGGGGCCGGTCGGCGCCCCCGACATCCGCTCCGGCGCCGTGTACTCGGGCGAGCCGACGAACGCGCCGCTCTCGGTGAGGGTGGGCGCCCCCGCGACCTGCGCGATGCCGAAGTCGGTGAGGACGACCCGGTCGCCGGCCGGGTCGAGGAGGACGTTGGCCGGTTTGAGGTCGCGGTGCAGCACACCGGCCGCGTGGGCGGTGGCGAGCGCGCCGAGCAGCGCGATCCCGATCCGGGCGGCCTCGGCGGCGTCGACCGGTCCGCGTGCCGCGATCCGGTCGGCGAGCGAGCCGCCCTCCAGTAACTCCATAACGAGGTACGGCCGTTCACCGTCCTCGACGACGTCGTGGACGACGACGATGTGCGGGTGGTGCAGCCGCGCGACCGCGCGGGCCTCGCGCAGCGCGCGGTCCCGCACCCGGCGGGCCTCCTCGGCCGAGGCGGTGTCGTCGAGTTCGAGGGGGATCTCCTTGACGGCGACCTGGCGGCCGAGGAGGTCGTCGTAGGCCCGCCAGACCACGCCCATGCCCCCGCGCCCGAGCCGCGCCCGCAGCCGGTACCGGCCCGCGATGACCCGGCCGTGGTCCCCCTCGGTCCCCATACGTCCCATCATGCCGTACCGGACGAACCGGCTCCGGGGCGCCGATCGGCCAAAACCGGCGCACGACCGACGCGTTCAGGAGGCGGACGTCTCCTGCCAGCCGCGCAGGATCGACGTGAACTGCCGGGCGGCGGTCTTCCAGTCGGCGGCGGGCGCGGACACGTAGAGCGCGTACTCGTGCCCGGCGCGGGACATGTACGTCTCCTCGATCGCCCGGCGCGGCCCGGGGAACGGCGTGTCCTTGGCCTGCGCCGACCAGGTGTACTCCCAGAGCGAGCCGGGGCGGTCGCGGTAGATGTTCTTCTCCAGCTTCACCCGCTGGTAGTCGACCAGCCGGTGCAACTGCTGGTCCAGGTCGAGCTGGTGGGCGTACGCGTCGTTGAAGTCGGGCGAGGTGTCGATGGCGATGCGGACGAAGTGCTCGCCGCCGTCCGGCGTGTAGTCGACCTGCCTGAGGTCGCCGTTGACGTCGACGACCTGCCGCTCGTACCCGGCGGGCAGATAGACGCTGAAGCCCCACGGGTCGTCGTAGCGCTGCCAGTCGGAGGGCACGTCCCCGCCCGGCTCGCCGCTCGGCGACGGCGAGGCCGAGGGCGTCGGGTCCGCGGGCGCGCCGGTCCCCGGGGAGTCGTCGCGGCCGTTCCCCCAGTGCTGGAGCACCACCACGGTGGAGCCCGCGACGACCATCGCGATCGCCATCGAGAGCAGGACGTAGCGCAGCCCGCGCCGCCGCCGGGCCCGGGACGCGTCTGGGTCGGACATGGGGCCCGTGCCGCCGGGGTGACCACCGGGGCCGGGGTGCCCGGCTGCCTGCGGCGGGTACGGCGTCCCCGCCGCGACGGGGACGTGCGTGGTCGGCGCGGTGTTGGCCTCCAGGGCGCCGTGCTGGGTCGACAGGTACGCCTGGGCGTCCTGCGGGCGGCGTCCCTCGGCCGCCTCCGCGAGGAGCTGCTCGGTCTCGGCGGCGTCGGGGCGGGCCGCGGGGTCCTTGTGCAGCAGCGCGCCGATGACGGGAGCCAGCGGACCGGCGTGGCGGGACTCGGGGACCTCGTCCTCGACCACCGCCTGCATGGTGGAGAGCGGTGACGTGCGGCGGAACGGCGATCTGCCCTCCACCGCCGTGTACAGCGTGGCGCCCAGCGCCCACAGGTCGGAGGACGGGCCGGGGTCCTGGCCGCGCACCCGCTCCGGGGCCAGGTAGTCGACCGAGCCGACGACCTCGCCGGTCCTGGTGATCGTCGAGTCGCCCTCGATCTGCGCTATGCCGAAGTCGGTGATGAGCACCCGGCCGTCGTGCCCGATGAGGACGTTGCCCGGCTTGACGTCCCGGTGCAGCACCCCGGCGGTGTGCGCGGCCCGCAGCGCCCGCAGCACCCACATCCCGATCCGGGCGGCCTCGGCGGGCTCGATGCGCCCGCGCTCCTTGACCGCGTCCGCCAGCGAGTACCCCTCGACCAGCTCCATCACGATCCACGGGCGGCCGTCGTGCTCCAGCACGTCGTGCACGGTGACGACGGCGGAGTGGTTGATCCGCGCGGCGGCGCGGGCCTCGGAGCGGGTGCGCGCGAGCAGCCGGTCGCGGTCGCTCTCGGAGACATAGAGCGCGGCCGTCAACTCCTTGATCGCGACAGCCCGATGCAGCACTTCGTCATGGGCGCGCCATACGCGCCCCATGCCCCCGCTGCCGATCGACTCGACGAGCCGGTAACGGCCCGCCACGAGCTGGCCCTGCATCTGATTCACGTCGCCCCGCAATGCTCTTGACAGGGTCAGACTAGGGACCGGGCGGCACTCAGGGAACCAGGGGGGTGCCAAGGAGACAGCTCTGTGACGGTTGTCGCTTCCCCGCGTCCAGGACAACCTTTCGCCGACGTCACGCACCGTGGACCGGCCGATTCGGCAGGTCACCGAGCGCGTTGGGGCGAGACCGGCGGAAAACCGGGTCAGCCGGTCACTTCGTACGTCTGCGAGGCCTGCTCGTAAAGCCGCGTCACCTCGTCCCGTTCGGACTCCGGTCCGCGCACCTGCACCACGTGGTACCGCCCGGCGATCAGGATCGCGAGGTTGCGCACGTACAGATCGTGCCCGGAGTCGTCGGTCCAGGTGAACTGGCCCTCGGCCATGGTCCGTCCGCCGACCTGTATCTCCTTCAGGCCGGTCGCGGTGGCCCAGCTCGAGTCGCGGTAGGGCTGCAACTCCCGCTCGTCGTCCCGCTGGTAGTCCATCGGGGCGCCGCCGTAGGACTGCGCGCTGTCCCGCCCGGGGACGACGATCAGCTCGAAGTCGCCGTGCGAGTAGACCACTTGGCCGCTGCCGTTCTTCGGGGTGCGGGTCCACCCCTTCGCCACCGCGATCTGGAACCCGGTGGAGTCCTTGCGCAGGGTGAAGCCGGGCGCGGCGCCGTCGGTCTGGGTCTCGGTGGCGCCCCCGGACCGGGACGGGCTCGGCCCGCCCTGCGGCGCGCTCTCCCCGGACGACGGCTCGGCGCTCGCCGACGACCGCTCGGGCCCCGGGCTCGCCTCCCCCGCGGCGCCGCCCTTGGCGCCCCGGCCGGTGCCCTCCTGGTCCGCCTTCGGCATGAACACCATCGCGTACGCGACCGCCCCGGCCAGCAGGAGCAGCACCAGCAGGAGCAGGTTGCGGCCGAGCTTGCGCGGCGAACCCTCCTCCTGCCGGCCCCGCTTGTGCCGTCCGTGCGCGGTGGTCGCGGGCAGCCCGGCCCGCCGCCTGCGCACCAGTTCGCCGCGTCGGCGCACCACCGGCAGCCTGCTGATGTCGACGGGCGGCGCGGCCACCAGGTGCACACCGGCGTCGGGTTCGGGCGCGGAGCGCACCAACGAGCGCAGCCAGCCCCGCAGTTCCTCGAAGTCCAGGCGGTCGGTGGGGTCCTGGCGCAGCAGCGACTCCACGACCGGCCGCAGCGGGCCGCACTCCTCCGCGAAGGCGGGCGGCTCCGAGCAGACCATCTGCACCAGTTCGGCGGTCGACTCCTCCGGGTAGGGCGCGTGCCCCTGGACCGCCCGGTACAGCAGCGCGCCCAGCGCCCACAGGTCGGTCGCGGGGCCGATGGGCGCGGCCAGTTGCCAGTTCTCGTGCACGGGTACGGCCTGTTCAGGCGCCCACCGCTCGGTCACCGGGCCCACCACGGCCATCCGGGCCTGCCGTGCCCGCTCGGCGGCGAGCGCGGTCGCGGGCCCGCGCCGGGGGGCGGGGACGGTGGCGGAGACCAGGTCGTCCCAGTGCGCCGGCGGTCCGGCCGCCCCGGCGTCGGTGGAGCCACCGGAGGGCGGGAGGGCGGGCGTGCCGTGGGAGGCACCGGTCACGGCGGGATACGGCCCCGGCCCACCGGGCGAACGGGGGCCGGACG
The DNA here is from genome assembly GCF_900091845.1 of Streptomyces sp. SolWspMP-5a-2. GTDB lineage: Bacteria > Actinomycetota > Actinomycetes > Streptomycetales > Streptomycetaceae > Streptomyces > Streptomyces doudnae. The sequence goes on along the minus strand of NZ_FMCI01000268.1, from coordinate 57 downwards.
CCGGGGAGTCGGGGTCGCCGGTGCTCTGACCCCGGCACACCGGAGGCGGGGGCGGCT
>NZ_FMCI01000370.1 GCF_900091845.1 Streptomyces sp. SolWspMP-5a-2 | reverse complement strand
ACGTGGGCCGGGACGGGCAGGAGGTCGACTGGCAGACGGGGCCCGTGGTGTGGGGCACGCCCGGCACCAACGGGCAGCACGCCTACTACCAGTTGATCCACCAGGGCACCAAGCTCATCCCGGCGGACTTCATCGGGTTCGCCGAGCCGGTGGCCGAGTTGAGCGACGGGCTGAAGGCGCAGCACGACCTGCTGATGGCGAACTTCTTCGCGCAGACCCAGGCCCTCGCCTTCGGCAAGACGCCCGACGAGGTCCGTGCCGAGGGCGTCCCGGAGGAGCTGGTCGCGCACAAGACGTTCAAGGGCGACCACCCCACCACCACGATCCTGGCCCGGGAGCTGACCCCGTCGGTGCTCGGCCAGCTCATCGCCCTCTACGAGCACAAGGTGTTCGTGCAGGGCGCGGTGTGGAACATCGACTCCTTCGACCAGTGGGGCGTGGAGCTGGGCAAGGTCCTCGCCAAGCGCGTCGAACCCGCCCTGACCGAGGGCGCCCAGGTACCCGGCCTGGACGCGTCGAGCACCGCGCTGGTCGCCAAGTACCGCGAGCTGCGCGGCCGTTAGGGAACCCCGCCGGGACCAGGTCCCGGCGGCCCCACCACGCACGGGTGCGGCGGAGGCCCGAGAGCCTCCGCCGCACCGTCGGTCACCGTGCCACCGGTCCGCCCTACGGCGACGCCGGCGGGTACAGCGAGCGGGGCAGCCGGGAGGCCGCCGCCGCGTCCAGCAGCCACAGGGTGCGCTGCCTGCCCTGGGCGCCCGCCGCCGGGGCCTGGATCTCGCCCGCGCCGGACAGGGCGATCTGCGCCGCCTCCGCCTTGTCCTCGCCCGCCGCGAGCAGCCACACCTCGCGGGCCGCCCGGATCGCCGGCAGGGTGAGGCTCACCCGGGTCGGCGGGGGCTTGGGCGCGCCGTGCACGCCGACCACCGTGCGCTCCGTCTCCCGGACCGCGGGCAGCTCCGGGAAGAGCGACGCCACGTGGGTGTCCGGGCCGACGCCGAGCATCAGCACGTCGAAGGTCGGCACCGGTCCGTGGCTTTCCGGGCCGGCGGCCCGCGCCAGCTCCGCCGCGTACGCTTCGGCCGCCGCGTCGACGTCCGAGCCGTACGGCCCGTCGGAGGCGGGCATGGCGTGCACGCGCTCCGGGGCGAGCGGCACCGCGTCCAGCAGGGCCTCGCGGGCCTGCGTGACATTGCGCTCCGGGTCGCCCTCCGGCAGGAACCGCTCGTCGCCCCACCACAGGTCGAGGCGGGTCCAGTCGACGGCGTCCCGGGCGGGTGCCGTCGCCAGCGCGGCCAGCAGGCCGTTGCCGTTGCGGCCGCCGGTGAGGACCACGGACGCGGAGCCCCGGGAGGCCTGCGCGTCCACGATCTTCGTGATGAGGCGGGCCGCGGCGGCCTGCGCCATCAGCTCCTTGTCGCGGTGCACGACCAGCTGCGGCGTGTTCACTTCGCCGTCGCCTTCTTCGCGGCGGCCTTCTTGGCGGGTGCCTTCGGGGCCGTCGCCGACGGGGCGGCGGACGAGGCCGACGGAGCCCGTCCGGACTCCGCGCTCCCGTCGCCGTCCGCCTTCTTCGCGGCGGCCTTCCCGGCTTCCGCCTCGGCCTCGGCCTGCGCTTCGGCCTCCGCCTTCTCCGCCTCCGCGCTCAGCCGGTCCACGCCGAAGCGCAGCGCCGACGCGTAGGTGTCGTCCGGGTCGAGCCTGCGCAGTTCCTCCGCGATCAGCTCGGCCGTCTCGCGCCGCTTCAGCGCGACCGCGCGGTCGGGCTGGCCCTCGATGGAGAGGGTCGCGAGCGAACCGTCGGCGCGGTCCAGGACGATCGGGCCGCAGTCGGTGTGCATACGGACCGCGGTGAGGCCGGGGCCCGAGGAGAGCGACCGCTTCACCGGCACGTCGAGCCGGTCCGCGAGCCACATCGCCAGCAGCTCGCAGCTCGGGTTGAACTCCTCGCCCTCCACCTCGACCCCGGCGACCTCGCAGGTGACCTGGTCGAGGGCGGCGGCCAGCATCGAGCGCCAGGGCGTGATGCGGGTCCAGGAGAGGTCGGTGTCGCCGGGGGTGTACGTGTCGGCGCGAGCGGTGAGGTCCCGGACCGGCTGCTCGGACGCGTAGGTGTCCGTCACCCGGCGCTGGGCCAGCGCGCCCAGCGGGTCCTTCGCGGGATCCAGCGGCGCCTCCACCGGCCACCAGACCACCACCGGGGCGTCCGGCAGCAGCAGCGGCAGCACGACGGACTGCGCGTGGTTGACGACTTCGCCGTACAGGCGCAGCACCACCGTCTCGCCGGTGCCCGCCTCGGCGCCCAGCCTGACCTCGGCGTCCAGGCGGGACGTCGTGCGGTCGCGGGAGGTGCGCGAGACGCGCCGGATGACGACGAGGGTGCGCGAGGGGTGCTCGCGGGAGGCGTCGTTCGCCGCCTTGAGGGCGTCGTACGCGTTCTCCTCGTCGGTGACGATGACCAGGGTGAGCACCATGCCGACGGCGGGGGTGCCGATGGCGCGGCGGCCCTGGACCAGCGACTTGTTGATCTTGCTGGCCGTGGTGTCCGTGAGGTCTATCTTCATGGCCGGCGCCAGCTCCGTCCGTCTCGCTCCAGCATCTCGTCCGCCTCGACCGGCCCCCAGGTGCCGGACGGGTACTGGGCGGGCTTGCCGTGCTTGTCCCAGTACTGCTCGATCGGGTCGAGGATCTTCCAGGACAGCTCGACCTCCTCGGTGCGCGGGAAGAGGTTCGAGTCGCCCAGCAGCACATCGAGGATGAGCCGCTCGTACGCCTCGGGGCTGGACTCGGTGAAGGACTCGCCGTAGGCGAAGTCCATCGACACGTCCCGGATCTCCATCGAGGTGCCGGGCACCTTCGAGCCGAACCGGACCGTGACGCCCTCGTCGGGCTGGACGCGGATGACGATCGCGTTCTTGCCCAGCTCCTCCGTCGCCGTGTGGTCGAAGGGGGAGTGCGGCGCCCGCTGGAAGACCACCGCGATCTCGGTGACCCGGCGGCCGAGGCGCTTGCCGGTGCGCAGGTAGAAGGGGATGCCCGCCCAGCGGCGGTTGTCCACCTCCAGCTTCACGGCCGCGTAGGTGTCGGTCTTCGACTTGGGGTCGATGCCCTCCTCCTGGAGGTAGCCGACCGCCTTCTCGCCGCCCTGCCAGCCCGCCGCGTACTGCCCGCGCACGGTGTCGCGGCCCAGGTCCTTCGGCAGCCGCACCGCGCCGAGGACCTTGGTCTTCTCGGCGGCGAGCGCGTCCGCGTCGAAGGCCGCGGGCTCCTCCATGGCGGTCAGCGCCATGAGCTGGAGCAGGTGGTTCTGGATGACGTCACGGGCGGCGCCGATGCCGTCGTAGTACCCGGCCCGGCCGCCGATGCCGATGTCCTCGGCCATCGTGATCTGGACGTGGTCCACGAAGGACCGGTTCCAGATCGGCTCGAACATGGTGTTGGCGAAGCGGAGCGCCAGGATGTTCTGGACGGTCTCCTTGCCGAGGTAGTGGTCGATGCGGAAGACCTGGTCGGGCGCGAAGACCTCGTGCACGACCTTGTTCAGCTCCTCGGCCGACTTCAGGTCGTGGCCGAACGGCTTCTCGATCACCGCGCGCCGCCAGGAGCCGTTGCTCTGGTCGGCGAGACCGTGCTTCTTCAGCTGCTGGATGACCACCGGGAAGGAGCGCGGCGGCACCGACAGGTAGAAGGCGAAGTTGCCGCCCGTGCCCTGGGCCTTGTCCAGCTCCTCGATGGTGGCGCGCAGCCGCTCGAACGCGTCGTCGTCGTCGAAGGTGCCCTGGACGAAGCGCATCCCCTGGATGAGCTGCTGCCAGACCTCCTCACGGAACGGCGTGCGCGCGTGCTCCTTGACGGCGTCGTGGACCTCCTGTGCGAAGTCCTCGTTCTGCCATTCGCGGCGTGCGAAACCCACCAGGGAGAAGCCCGGCGGCAGCAGCCCCCGGTTGGCGAGGTCGTACACGGCGGGCATCAGCTTTTTACGTGACAAATCGCCCGTGACGCCAAAGATGACCAGGCCCGACGGCCCCGCGATGCGCGGGAGCCGTCGGTCTGCGGGGTCACGCAGCGGGTTGCTGCTCGACAACGTTTCAGCCCTCCGACGGGGCGAGGCGCTTGAGTTCCGCCTCGGTGGACTTGAGCAGGTCGTTCCAGGACGCCTCGAACTTCTCGACGCCCTCGTCCTCCAGGAGCTGCACCACGTCGTCGTACGAGATCCCGAGCTTCTCGACGGCGTCGAGGTCGGCGCGGGCCTGCGCGTACGTCCCGACGACGGCGTTGCCGGTGATCTCGCCGCTCTCCTCGGTCGCCTGGAGCGTGGCCTCCGGCATGGTGTTCACCGTGTTCGGCGCCACCAGGTCGTCGACGTACAGGGTCGGCTTGTAGGCCGGGTCCTTCACGCCGGTCGACGCCCACAGCGGGCGCTGCTTGTTGGCGCCCGCGGCACCCAGCGGCGTCCAGCGGTCCGAGGAGAAGACCTCCTCGTACGCCTGGTAGGCGAGCCGCGCGTTGGCGACGGCGGCCTTGCCGCGCGCGGCGCGGGCCTCGTCGGTGCCCAGCGCGTCGATCCGCTTGTCGATCTCGGTGTCGACCCGGGAGACGAAGAAGGACGCCACCGAGTGGATCAGCGAGAGGTCGAGGCCGCGCTCCTTGGCCTTCTCCAGACCGGCCAGGAAGGCGTCCATGACCTCGCGGTAGCGCTCCAGCGAGAAGATCAGCGTGACGTTGACGCTGATGCCGAGGCCGATGACCTCGGTGATCGCCGGCAGACCCGCCTTGGTGGCCGGGATCTTGATGAGCGTGTTGGGGCGGTCGACCAGCCAGGCGAGCTGCTTGGCCTCGGCGACCGTCGCCTTGGTGTCGTGCGCCAGGCGCGGGTCGACCTCGATGGAGACCCGGCCGTCCTGGCCGCCGGTGGTGTCGAAGACCGGGCGCAGGATGTCGGCGGCGTCGCGGACGTCCGCCGTCGTGATCATGCGGACGGCCTCCTCCACCGTGACCCGGCGGGCGGCGAGGTCGCTGAGCTGCTGCTCGTAGCCGTCGCCGCCGCTGATCGCCTTCTGGAAGATCGACGGGTTGGTGGTGACGCCCACGACGTGCTGCTGGTCGATCAGCTCGGCGAGGTTGCCGGACGTGATCCGCTTGCGCGACAGGTCGTCCAGCCAGATCGCGACGCCCTCCTCGGAGAGGCGCTTGAGTGCGTCTGTCATGGAATTACATCTCCTACGTGTCGTGGGTGGGCGTCAGCGCCGCGCGGCTTCGATGGACTCCCGCGCCTGGGCGGCCACGTTCTCGGCAGTGAAGCCGAACTCGCGGAAGAGGACCTTGCCGTCCGCGGAAGCGCCGAAGTGCTCCAGGGAAACGATGCGACCGGCGTCCCCGACGTACTTGTGCCAGGTGAGACCGATACCGGCCTCCACCGCGACCCGTGCCGTCACCGACGGCGGCAGCACGCTGTCCCGGTACCCCTGGTCCTGCTCCTCGAACCACTCCACGGACGGCATCGACACGACCCGGGTGGGGACGCCGTCCGCCTGGAGCAGCTCGCGCGCCTCGACGGCGAGGTGCACCTCGGAGCCGGTGGCGATCAGCACGGCCTCGGGCGCACCGCCGTCGGCCTCGAACAGGACGTAGCCGCCCTTCGCGGCGTCGTCGTTCGCCTCGTACGCCGGCACGCCCTGGCGGGTGAGGGCCAGACCGTGCGGGGCGCCCTTGCCGAAGACCTTGGTGTGGCGGCGGAAGATCTCGCGCCAGGCGATCGCCGTCTCGTTGGCGTCGGCCGGGCGGACCACGTTCAGGCCCGGGATCGCGCGCAGCGACGCGAGGTGCTCGACCGGCTGGTGGGTCGGGCCGTCCTCGCCGAGGCCGATGGAGTCGTGCGTCCACACGTAGGTGACCGGCAGGTGCATGAGCGCCGACAGCCGCACCGCGTTGCGCATGTAGTCGGAGAAGACGAGGAACGTACCGCCGTAGACACGGGTGTTGCCGTGCAGGGTGATGCCGTTCATCTCGGCGGCCATCGAGTGCTCGCGGATGCCGAAGTGCACGGTGCGGCCGTAAGGGTCCGCCTCCGGCAGCGGGTTGCCCGCCGGGAGGAACGAACTGTCCTTGTCGATCGTCGTGTTGTTCGAGCCGGCCAGGTCGGCCGAGCCGCCCCACAGCTCGGGGACGATCGCGCCGAGCGCCTGGAGCACCTTGCCGGAGGCGGCCCGGGTGGCGACACCCTTGCCGGTCTCGAAGACCGGGAGCTTCTCCTCCCAGCCCGCGGGCAGCTCGCCCGCGCTGATCCGGTCGAACTCGGCGGCGCGCTGCGCGTCGGCGCTCCGCCACTGCTGGAACGACGCCTCCCACGCGGCCTTGGCCTCACGGCCGCGCTCCAGCGCCTGCCGGGTGTGCTTGAGGACGGCGTCGTCGACCTGGAACGTCTGCTCGGGGTCGAAGCCCAGGACCCGCTTGGTCGCGGCGACCTCGTCGTCGCCGAGCGCCGAGCCGTGCGCGGCCTCGGTGTTCTGCGCGTTCGGGGCGGGCCAGGCGATGATCGAGCGCATCGCGATGAAGGACGGCCTGTCCGTCACCCGCTTCGCGGCCTCGACGGCGTCGTAGAGGGCGTGCGGGTCGAGGTCGCCGTCCGGCTTCGGGGCGACGCGCTGCACGTGCCAGCCGTACGCCTCGTACCGCGCGACGGTGTCCTCGGAGACGGCCGTCTCGGTGTCGCCCTCGATCGAGATGTGGTTGTCGTCCCACAGCAGGATCAGGTTGCCCAGCCGCTGGTGGCCCGCGAGCGAGGACGCCTCGGCGGAGATGCCCTCCTGGAGGCAGCCGTCACCGGCGATGGCGTAGATGTAGTGGTCGAAGGGCGACTCGCCCTGCGCGGCCTCGGGGTCGAACAGACCGCGCTCGTAGCGGGCGGCCATCGCCATGCCCACCGCGTTGGCGACACCCTGGCCGAGCGGTCCCGTCGTCGTCTCGACGCCCGCGGTGTGCCCGTACTCGGGGTGGCCGGGGGTCTTCGAGCCCCAGGTGCGGAACGCCTTCAGGTCGTCGAGCTCCAGGCCGAAACCGGCCAGGAAGAGCTGCGTGTAGAGGGTCAGCGACGAGTGCCCGGCGGAGAGCACGAAGCGGTCGCGGGCGACCCACTCCGGGTCGGCGGGGTCGTGCCGCATCACCTTCTGGAAGAGGGTGTAGGCGGCGGGAGCCAGGCTCATCGCCGTACCGGGATGGCCGTTGCCGACCTTCTGTACGGCATCGGCGGCCAGGACGCGGGCGGTGTCCACGGCCCGCTGGTCCAACTCGGTCCACTCGAGGTCTGTGGTGGTCGGCTTGGTGCTCACCCTGAGTCAGGGCTCCTCTCCACATGTTCGAATGCCGGTGCACGGAGCGCCCACCGGCCGTTGTCGAGCCTACCCCCGTGAGAACGCGCATTTTTTCGAGTCATTCCAGACTGCCGGGACTCTCGGGGATCCGCCTCTCGACTGGTCACGATCGGCTTCGGCAACTGAATACGGACCTGCTCATCCGAGTGCTCAATCGAGCCTCTCCGCGCCCCGAAGAAGGGCCTCCCCAACACGACCCCACCCCCGCGAAGATCGGGGTGTGGGCAACGTCTACAGTGGCGTGGTACGCGCGGGCCTTTACCGGGACTTCACGGGGCGGGGCTTGCTGGGATGTCTCTGTAGGGGTGTGCGTGACGGCCGTCGAATCCCGTCCTGGTGGCACCACCCAGGCCTATAAGGCTCTGGGGAAGGGTGCGCCCGGGGCGAGCCGGAGCTCGGGTCACCGGCCGTTCGGGGCCCGTGTCAAAGCGTTCGTGGCGCTGACCAAGCCGCGGATCATCGAGCTCCTGCTCATCACCACCGTTCCGGTGATGTTCCTCGCCCAACAGGGCGTGCCCGACCTGAAGCTGGTGCTTCTCACCTGCTTCGGCGGCTACCTCTCGGCGGGGGGTGCCAACGCGCTCAACATGTACATCGACCGTGACATCGACGCGCTGATGGACCGCACCGCGCAGCGGCCGCTGGTCACCGGAATGGTCAGTCCGCGTGAATGCCTCGCCTTCGGCATCACCCTCGCGGTGGTCGCCACGCTGCTGTTCGGACTCACCGTCAACTGGCTGTCCGCCTGGCTCAGCCTCGGGGCGCTCCTTTTCTACGTGGTCGTCTACACGATGATCCTCAAGCGGCGCACCTCGCAGAACATCGTCTGGGGCGGCATCGCCGGCTGCATGCCGGTGCTGATCGGCTGGTCCGCGGTGACCGACTCGGTCTCCTGGGCGCCGGTCGTCCTCTTCCTGGTGATGTTCTTCTGGACGCCGCCGCACTACTGGCCGCTCTCCATGAAGGTCAAGGACGACTACGCCCGGGTCGGCGTCCCGATGCTGCCGGTCATCGCCTCCAACAAGGCGGTCGCCAAGCAGATCGTCATCTACAGCTGGGTGATGGTGCTCGTCTCCCTGCTGCTGACCCCGCTCGGGTACACCGGCTGGTTCTACACGACCGTGGCGCTGGCCGCGGGCGGCTGGTGGCTGTGGGAGGCGCACGCCCTCCACAACCGGGCCAAGTCCGAGCGGACCGGCGGCAAGCTCAAGGAGATGCGGCTGTTCCACTGGTCCATCACCTATGTGTCGCTGCTCTTCGTGGCGGTCGCGGTGGACCCCTTCCTGCGCTAGCGCGGCACCGACCCTGACGGGCGGGGCGCGTGGTCGACACCACGCACCCCGCCCGTCGCCGTATCCCCTACCCGTCGGTAGCATCCTGGCCATGGCAGACACGCAGCAGGACGGGAACGGGACCGACCCCAAGGCGGAGCGGACGGTGGCCAGACTCGCCCGCCGGATCGAGACCTTCGCCGCGGCGCACGGCGGGGCCGAGGCGCAGGTGGCCTACATCGGGGAGCGCGGCAGCCGGATCGTGCTGGTCGGCGAGGACGGCGACTGGGGCGACCTGGTGGCCCCCGGCCAGGAGATCGCCGAACAGGCCGTGGCCAGGGCGGGCGTCACCGTCCACGAGAGCTTCGACGGCGAGTTCGCGGCCAAGGTGCGCACCGGCCCGTACGAGTGGTCCCGGATGGCCGGGATCCAGGTGGGCGGTCCGCGCAACACCTGACCCCACACGGGACGACCGCCGGCCCTCACGGGGTCTCGGCGGTCGTCCGGGCCGGGCGGGTCAGGTCGGCCGCGGCCGTCAGCCCCGGGTGCCCGCCGTCATCTCGGCGGCCTGGCCGGGCAGTTCCACGGGGCCGGTGAGGGCGGGCCGTTCGCGCAGCGCGAGCAGCACCCGCAGCACCCCGATCCAGACCAGGCCCGAGCCGAGCATGTGCAGGCCGACCAGCACCTCGGGCAGGTCGGTGAAGTACTGGACGTACCCGATGACGCCCTGCGCGAGCAGGATCAGGAACAGGTCGCGGGTGCGGTCCGCCGGCTCCTTCGGGGCGTCCACCGCGCGCAGCACGAACCAGAGGGCGAACGTCAGCGTCACGACGATCCACGCCAGCACGGCGTGCAGCTTGCTGACCGTCTCCCAGTCCAGCGGCATCCGCTCGACCTCGCTGGAGTCACCGGCGTGCGGACCGGAGCCGGTCACCACCGTGCCCACCGCGATGAGCAGCACCGACGCGGCGACCAGGAACCACACGAGCTGCCGCACCGCCTTGCCGACCAGCGGACGCGGCGCGCCGTCACCCTCACGGGTGCGCTGCCACATCACCGTGGCGACGGCGATGAGCGCCGAGGAGAGCAGGAAGTGGGCCGCGACCGTGTACGGGTTGAGGCCGACCAGCACCACGATCCCGCCGAGGACCGCGTTGCCCATCACGACCCAGAACTGCGCCCAGCCGAGCCGGGTCAGACCGCGCCGGCGGGGCTTCTCGGCGCGGGCCGCGACGATCGCCCACCCGACCGCCGCGCACAGCACGTACGTCAGCATGCGGTTGCCGAACTCGATGACGCCGTGCACGCCCATGGCGCTGGTCGTGGTGAGGGAGTCCTCGGTGCACTTGGGCCAGGTCGGGCAGCCGAGCCCGGAGCCGGTCAGCCGCACCGCGCCACCGGTGACCACGATCACCACCGACATGACGAGGGCGGCCAGGGCCGCGCGGCGCACGGTCGCGGGGGAGGGCGTCCAGCGGGCGGCGATGAAGGCGAGCGGGTTGCGGGCGGCGGCCACGGCGTCGGCGCGGGTCAGGTTCGGCACGTCCACCATCGTAGGGCGAGGCTTGTGCACGCTTTCACGAGGGTCCCCCGCGGCCGCGCCGCGCCGGGTGCGACGGCCGTCGGCGCCACCGTCGGCCGGGCTGCTCACCGCGACCCGCCGCGCGCTGCCGCGCCGCTACTCCCAGCGGAAGAAGCGGGCCGCCGCCGTCAGGCCCACGACCGCCCAGCCGGCCAGGACGCCCAGGTCGGCCCAGGGCGTTCCGGCGCCGTGCTGGAGCACCGCGCGCAGACCGTCGGAGAGGGCCGAGACCGGCAGCAGGCCGAGCACGTCCCTGACCCCCGGCGGGAACTTGTCCAGCGGCACGATGACCCCGCCGCCCACCAGCAGCAGCAGGAAGACCAGGTTGGCGGCGGCCAGGGTCGCCTCCGCCTTCAGGGTGCCCGCCATCAGCAGGCCGAGCCCGGAGAAGGCGGCCGTGCCCAGCACCAGCAGGAGCAGCACGGAGAACGGGTCTCCGTGCGGCGACCAGCCCAGGGCGAACGCGACGGCCGTCAGCAGGATCACCTGGAGCACCTCGGTGACCAGCACCGACAGCGTCTTCGCGGTCATCAGGCCCCAGCGCGGCAGCGGGGAGACGGCGAGCCGCTTCAGGACGCCGTAACGCCGTTCGAAGCCGGTCGCGATGGCCTGTCCGGTGAACGCCGTGGACATGACGGCCAGGGCCAGGACGCCGGGGGCGAGGAAGTCGACGAACGGGCCCGCGCCGGTGTCCACGATGTCGACGGAGGAGAACAGCACCAGCAGCAGGGTGGGGATCACCACGGTGAGCAGCAGCTGCTCGCCGTTGCGCAGCAGCATCCGCGTCTCCAGGGCCGCCTGCGCCGCGATCATGCGGGGCAGCGGGGCCGCGCCGGGCCGCGGTGCGTACGGGCCTGCGGTGGTGGTCACGAGCGCAGCTCCTTGCCGGTCAGCTCCAGGAAGACGTCTTCGAGGGTGTGCCGCTCCACCGAGATGCGGTCCGGCATCACCCCGTGCTGGGCGCACCAGGAGGTCACCGTCGCCAGCAGTTGCGGGTCGACCTCCCCGGCGACCCGGTAGGAGCCCGGCGTCAGCTCCACCGCGCTGGAGTCCGCGGGGAGCGCCTTGAGGAGGGAGCCGACGTCGAGGCCGGGACGTCCGCCGAAGCGCAGGGTGTTCTCCGCGCCGCCGCGGCACAGCTCCTCGGGGGAGCCGTGGGCGATGACCCGCCCGGCGTCGATGATCGCGACGTCGTCGGCGAGCTGTTCGGCCTCGTCCATGTGGTGGGTGGTGAGGATGACGGAGACGCCGTCGGCGCGCAGGTCGCGCACCAGGTCCCAGGTGGCGCGTCGGGCCTGCGGGTCGAGCCCGGCGGTGGGCTCGTCCAGGAAGACCAGCTCGGGCCGCCCGACGACCGCCATGGCCAGGGCGAGCCGCTGCTGCTGCCCGCCGGACAGGCGCCGGTAGGCGGTGCGGCCGCAGGAGCCGAGGCCCAGGCGTTCGACGAGGGCGTCCACGTCCAGCGGGTGGGCGTGCAGCCGGGCGACGTGGCGCAGCATCTCGTCGGCCCGCGCGCCGGAGTAGACCCCGCCGGACTGGAGCATGACGCCGATCCTGGGGCGCAGCTCGGCGGCCTGGCGCACCGGGTCGAGCCCGAGCACCCGGACCGTCCCCGCGTCCGGCTTCCGGTACCCCTCGCAGATCTCGACGGTGCTGGTCTTGCCCGCGCCGTTGGGTCCGAGGACGGCGGTCACGCCCGCCTCGGCCACCAGGTCGAGGCCGTCCACCGCGGTTCTGGTGCCGTACCTCTTCACCAGGGCCTGCACCTGGACCACGGGCTCGCTTCGCATGGGTCCAGAGTCTAGGGACGCGGCCCGGGTCCGGGTGCGGCGGGTGCGGGATCTCCACCCGAGGGGGGTTCCTCGGCCCGTGAGCGGTGCGTCGCGAGCCACCGCTCGGCGTAGGCCACCGCGTCCGCGAGCGGGAACAGGCGGGTCTCGGCGGCGCCGACCCGGCCGCGCGCGACGGGCCGGTCGCGTTCGAAGTCGTGGCCGAGTTCGTCGAAGCGCTCCGAGGTGATGGACACCTCGGTGAGGACGTCCCAGCCGCCGCCGGGCGCCGGGCGGCCGATGGGGACCAGCGGCGCCGGGATCCGGTACTCGGCGAGGTGGAAGCCGGTGCAGGTGTCGTACCCGGTGCCCAGCATCAGCACCCGGGCGCCCAGCTCCTCCAGGCGGGCCAGCGGGCTGCGCTCGCCGAGACGGCAGTCGGGGGCGTGCCCCTCGACGACGTGCGCGGCCCGCGGCCCGAGGGCGGCGAAGGAGGTGTGCGGGTGGGCGCTGCGCAGGGCGCCCGGCCAGGTGCGGACGGTCTCCGGGAGCACGCCGACGCCGCGCGAGCGGGTGGTGCGCGGGTCGTACGCGGGCATGCTGGCGCGGATCGGCTCCCACCAGTCGCGGGGCACCGGGGGCCTGGTCCACAGGGCGGGGTCGGAGAGGTCGCCCGAGTGGGCCGGGACCACGAGGGTGCCGTCGGGACCGAGGGCGTCCAGGAGCCCGTGGACGACGGCGACGGCGCCGCCGTTGACCCAGCCGAGGCGGGAGAGGGAGGAGTGCGTCAGCAGGGTGTCGCCGCGCGCCACGCCGAGCCGGCGCAGCTCGGCGGAGAGGCTGTCCCGGGTGACGAGGGGGCCGGTCGGGGCGGGGTGGGCATGGGGCCCGAGTCTCCCGGAAGGGGCCTGGTCACGCCAGTGCCGTGCTCGGCCGGTGATCGTTTCCGCAGGTCAGATTAGGTAAACCTAAGTGACGCAGGGCACCGCCGGTCGGCCCCGCCGTGGCTTGCCCGGCCCTGAGGAATTACGCAACAATGGCGTTGTGAAAAACGTCGGCGAGGCTCGGGAGACCCCCACGGGGGCCCCGCAGGAGGAGCTCGCGACCGGTGAGCGGTCCACCCGCAACCGCGTCGCGCGATCCATCCTGGACCACGGCCCCTCCACCGTCGCCGTGCTGGCCGGGCGCCTCGGCCTCACCCAGGCCGCCGTCCGGCGCCACCTGGACGCCCTGGTCGCCGACGACGTCGTCGAGGCCCGCGAGCAGCGGGTCTACGGCGCGCGCACCCGGGGGCGGCCCGCCAAGGTCTTCGCCCTCACCGACTGCGGCCGCGACGCCTTCGACCAGTCCTACGACAAGCTCGCCGCCGACGCCCTGCGCTGGATCCAGGAGCGCTGCGGCGGGGACGAGGCGGTCGTCGCCTTCGCCCGCGCCCGGATCGCCGAACAGGCCGCCGCCTACCGCGAGGCCATCGCCGCCGCGGCCCCCGAGGACCGCACGGCGGCCCTGGCCAAGGCGTTGAGCGCGGACGGGTACGCTGCTACGGCGCGCAGCGCGCCGTTCCCGCAACGGGGCGAGCAGCTCTGCCAGCACCACTGCCCGGTCGCCCATGTCGCCGAGAAGTTCCCCCAGCTCTGCGAGGCGGAGACGGAGATCTTCTCCCAGCTGCTCGGCACCCATGTCCAGCGGCTGGCGACCATCGCGCACGGTGACGGCGTCTGCACGACGTTCATCCCCAAGAATCTGCCGACCACTGATCACGCATCCGCAAGCACCGCCGGGAGGAACCCCGCATGACGCTCCCCATCGAGGAGACCGCCCACCCCGAGCTCGAGGGCCTGGGCACCTACGAATACGGCTGGGCCGACTCCGACGTGGCCGGTGCCTCTGCCAAGCGCGGGATCAACGAGGACGTCGTCCGCGACATCTCCGCCAAGAAGTCGGAGCCCGAGTGGATGACCAAGCTCCGGCTCAAGGGCCTGAAGCTGTTCGAGAAGAAGCCCATGCCGAACTGGGGCTCCGACCTCTCGGGCATCGACTTCGACAACATCAAGTACTTCGTGCGCTCCACGGAGAAGCAGGCGGAGTCCTGGGAGGACCTGCCCGAGGACATCAAGAACACGTACGACAAGCTCGGCATCCCCGAGGCGGAGAAGCAGCGCCTGGTGGCCGGTGTCGCGGCCCAGTACGAGTCCGAGGTCGTCTACCACCAGATCCGTGAGGACCTGGAGGAGCAGGGCGTCATCTTCCTCGACACCGACACCGCCCTGCGCGAGCACCCCGAGCTGTTCAAGGAGTACTTCGGGACCGTCATCCCGGTCGGCGACAACAAGTTCGCGTCGCTGAACTCGGCCGTGTGGTCCGGCGGTTCCTTCATCTACGTGCCGAAGAACGTGCACGTGGAGATCCCGCTCCAGGCCTACTTCCGCATCAACACGGAGAACATGGGCCAGTTCGAGCGGACCCTGATCATCGTCGACGAGGGTGCCTACGTGCACTACGTCGAGGGCTGCACCGCCCCGATCTACAAGTCCGACTCGCTGCACTCCGCGGTCGTCGAGATCATCGTCAAGAAGAACGCGCGGTGCCGCTACACGACCATCCAGAACTGGTCGAACAACGTCTACAACCTGGTCACCAAGCGCGCCGTCGCCTACGAGGGCGCCACCATGGAGTGGGTCGACGGCAACATCGGCTCCAAGGTGACCATGAAGTACCCGGCCGTCTACCTGATGGGCGAGCACGCCAAGGGCGAGACGCTCTCCATCGCCTTCGCGGGCGAGGGCCAGCACCAGGACGCCGGTTCCAAGATGGTCCACATGGCGCCGAACACGTCGTCGAACATCGTCTCCAAGTCGGTGGCGCGCGGCGGCGGCCGCACCTCCTACCGCGGTCTCGTCGAGATCGGCGAGGGCGCCCACGGCTCCAAGTCGAACGTGCTCTGCGACGCCCTGCTCGTCGACACCGTCTCGCGCTCCGACACGTACCCGTACGTCGACGTCCGCGAGGACGACGTGTCCATGGGCCACGAGGCGACCGTCTCCAAGGTCTCCGACGACCAGCTCTTCTACCTGATGAGCCGCGGTATGACGGAGTTCGAGGCGATGGCCATGATCGTGCGCGGCTTCGTCGAGCCGATCGCGAAGGAGCTGCCGATGGAGTACGCCCTCGAACTCAACCGGCTGATCGAGCTGCAGATGGAAGGCGCGGTCGGCTGAGCGCCCGCCGCACCCTCCCGCCCGTCCCGTCCTAGAAAGCGAGCACTACGACAGCCATGGCTGAGGCTCAGAACTCCCCGGTGGGCTCCACCACCGCCGGCGCCATCGCGGTGGCCGCCGAGTCGACCGTCGCGACCCGCATGAGCGCGCCCCCCTCTTTCGACGTCGCGGACTTCCCGGTCCCGCACGGCCGTGAGGAGGAGTGGCGGTTCACCCCGCTGGAGCGCCTGCGCGGACTGCACGACGGCACCGCCGTCGCGACCGGCGAGGGCGTGAAGACCGCCGTCGAGGCCCCCGAGGGCGTCGGCGTCGAACTCGTCGGCCGCGACGACGCCCGGATCGGCCGCGGCGGTGTCCCGGCCGACCGGGTCGCCGCCCAGGCCCACTCGGCGTTCGAGCTGGCCTCCGTGGTCACCGTCCCCAAGGAGACGGTGCTCACCGAGCCGATCCGGATCACCGTGCACGGCGAGGGCGGGGTCGCCTACGGCCACCAGGTCGTCGAGCTGGGGGCCTTCGCCGAGGCCGTCGTCGTCATCGACCACACCGGTGACGCGGTGCTCGCCGCCAACGTCGACTACATCCTCGGCGACGGCGCCAAGCTGACCGTGGTCTCCGTCCAGGACTGGGACGACAAGGCCGTCCACGTCGGCCAGCACAACGCGCTGGTCGGCCGGGACGCCACCTTCAAGTCCGTCGTCGTCACCTTCGGCGGCGACCTGGTCCGGCTGCACCCGCGGGTCGCCTACGCGGGCCCCGGCGGCGAGGCCCAGCTGTTCGGCCTCTACTTCACCGACGCCGGGCAGCACCAGGAGCACCGCCTGCTCGTCGACCACAACACCCCGCACTGCACCTCGAACGTCGTCTACAAGGGCGCCCTCCAGGGCCAGGACGCGCACGCGGTCTGGATCGGCGACGTGCTGATCGAGGCCAGGGCGGAGGGCACCGACACCTACGAGATGAACCGCAACCTCGTCCTCACGGACGGCGCGCGGGTCGACTCGGTGCCGAACCTGGAGATCGAGACCGGCGAGATCGTCGGCGCCGGGCACGCCTCCACCACCGGCCGCTTCGACGACGAGCAGCTCTTCTACCTGATGGCGCGCGGCATCCCGGAGAAGGACGCCCGCCGCCTGGTGGTCCGCGGCTTCTTCGCCGAACTCGTCCAGCAGATCGGCGTCCCGGACATCGAGGAGCGCCTCCTCGCGAAGATCGCGGAGGAGCTGGAGGCGTCGGTCGCATGACCACCTTCGTACGCGCCTGCGAGCTGGGCGAGCTGGACGAGGACACCCCCAGGCGGGTGGAACTCGACGGCACGCCCGTCTCCGTCGTCCGCACCGGGGGAGAGGTGTACGCGATCCATGACATCTGCTCCCACGCGAACGTCTCGCTCTCGGAGGGCGAGGTGGAGGACTGCCAGATCGAGTGCTGGCTGCACGGCTCCGCGTTCGACCTCCGCACCGGCAAGCCGTCCGGCCTGCCCGCGACGCGCCCCGTCCCCGTTTACCCCGTAAAGATCGAAGGGGGCAGCGTCTTTGTCGACGTCCACGCCTCCCTCACCCAGGAGTCCTGAGGCACCCATGGCAACGCTTGAAATCCGAGACCTGCACGTCACCGTCGAGGCCGACAACGCCACGAAGGAGATCCTCAAGGGCGTCGATCTCACCGTGAAGCAGGGCGAGACGCACGCCATCATGGGCCCCAACGGCTCCGGCAAGTCGACCCTCGCCTACTCCCTCGCCGGTCACCCGAAGTACACGATCACCGGCGGCACCGTCCTGCTCGACGGCGAGGACGTCCTGGAGATGTCCGTCGACGAGCGCGCCCGCGCGGGCCTGTTCCTGGCGATGCAGTACCCGGTCGAGGTGCCCGGCGTCTCGGTCTCCAACTTCCTGCGCACCTCCGCCACCGCGATCCGCGGCGAGGCCCCCAAGCTGCGCACCTGGGTGAAGGAGGTCAAGGAGGCCATGCAGCGCCTCAACATGGACCCCTCCTTCGCCGAGCGCAACGTCAACGAGGGCTTCTCCGGCGGTGAGAAGAAGCGCCACGAGATCCTTCAGCTGGAGCTGCTCAAGCCGAAGGTCGCGATCCTCGACGAGACCGACTCCGGCCTCGACGTCGACGCCCTGCGCATCGTCTCCGAGGGCGTCAACCGGGTCCGCGAGTCCGGTGAGGTCGGCACCCTGCTGATCACCCACTACACGCGCATCCTGCGCTACATCAAGCCCGACCACGTCCACGTCTTCTCCGGTGGCCGGATCGTCGAGTCCGGCGGCGCCGAGCTGGCCGACAAGCTGGAGGACGAGGGCTACGAGGCGTACACGACGAAGGGCGGCGCATCCGCGTGACACAGATGCCGGGCCTCCTCGACACCGAGGCGATCCGCAAGGACTTCCCCATCCTGGACCGTCAGGTCCACGACGGGCGCAAGCTCGTGTACCTGGACAACGCGGCGACCTCGCAGAAGCCGCGCCAGGTGCTGGACGCCCTGAGCGAGTACTACGAGCGGTACAACGCCAACGTCCACCGCGGTGTGCATGTGCTCGCCGAGGAGGCCACGGCACTGTACGAGGGCGCGCGGGACAAGGTCGCCGCGTTCGTCAACGCCCCCAGCCGCGACGAGGTGATCTTCACCAAGAACGCCTCCGAGTCCCTCAACCTCGTGGCCAACATGCTCGGCTGGGCCGACGAGCCCTACCGGGTCGACCACGAGACCGAGATCGTCATCACGGAGATGGAGCACCACTCCAACATCGTGCCGTGGCAGCTGCTCGCGCAGCGCACCGGCGCGAAGCTGAAGTGGTTCGGCCTCACCGACGACGGCCGCCTCGACCTGTCGAACATCGAGGAGGTCATCAACGAGAAGACGAAGATCGTCTCCTTCGTGCTGGTCTCCAACATCCTCGGCACCGTCAACCCGGTCGAGGCCATCGTGCGGCGGGCCCAGGAGGTCGGCGCGCTGGTCTGCATCGACGCCTCCCAGGCCGCCCCGCACATGCCGCTCGACGTGCAGGCGCTCCAGGCCGACTTCGTGGCCTTCACCGGCCACAAGATGTGCGGTCCGACCGGCATCGGCGTGCTGTGGGGCCGCCAGGAGCTGCTGGAGGACCTTCCGCCGTTCCTCGGCGGCGGCGAGATGATCGAGACGGTGTCGATGCACTCGTCGACGTACGCCCCCGCGCCGCACAAGTTCGAGGCGGGCACCCCGCCGATCGCGCAGGCGGTCGGTCTCGGCGCGGCCATCGACTACCTGGACGCGATCGGCATGGACCGCGTCCTCGCCCACGAGCACGCGCTGACGGAGTACGCCGTCCGCCGTCTCGCCGAGGTGCCCGACCTGCGGATCATCGGCCCGACCACGGCCGAGGACCGGGGCGCCGCGATCTCCTTCACGCTCGGTGACATCCACCCGCACGACGTGGGTCAGGTCCTCGACGAGGAGGGCATCGCGGTCCGGGTCGGCCACCACTGCGCGCGGCCGGTCTGCCTGCGGTACGGAATTCCCGCGACCACGCGAGCGTCGTTCTATCTGTACTCCACGCCGGCCGAGATCGACGCGTTGGTCGACGGCCTGGAGCACGTACGGAACTTCTTCGGCTGAGGGGCGTGCTGAGATCGTGAAGCTGGACTCGATGTACCAGGAAGTCATCCTGGACCACTACAAGCACCCGCACGGGCGTGGTCTGAGGGACGGCGACGCCGAGGTGCACCACGTCAACCCGACGTGCGGCGACGAGATCACCCTGCGTGTGAAGTACGACGGCACGACGATCACGGACGTCTCCTACGAGGGGCAGGGCTGTTCGATCAGCCAGGCGTCCGCGTCGGTGCTCAACGATCTGCTGGTCGGCAAGGAGCTCGCGGACGCGCAGAAGGTCCAGGAGACCTTCCTGGAGCTGATGCAGTCCAAGGGCAGGATCGAGCCCGACGACGCGATGGAGGAGGTACTGGAGGACGCGGTCGCGTTCGCCGGGGTCTCCAAGTACCCGGCCCGGGTCAAGTGCGCACTGCTGAGCTGGATGGCTTGGAAGGACGCGACGGCCCAGGCGTTCGAAAGGAAGACGGCATGAGCGACACCGAGACCGTGGGAATGAAGCCCGCCTCCGAGGAGGAGGTCCGCGAGGCCCTCCTCGACGTCGTCGACCCCGAACTGGGCATCGACGTCGTCAACCTCGGCCTCATCTACGGCGTGCACATCGACGACGCGAACATCGCGACCATCGACATGACCCTGACGTCGGCGGCCTGTCCGCTGACCGACGTGATCGAGGACCAGGCCAAGTCCGCCACCGACGGCCTCGTCAGCGAACTGCGCATCAACTGGGTCTGGATGCCGCCGTGGGGCCCGGACAAGATCACGGACGACGGACGCGAGCAGCTCCGGGCGCTGGGGTTCAACGTCTGAGCCACCGCGCACCGCACGTCGGCGACGGCCGCACCCCGCGAGGGTGCGGCCGTCGCCTTGTCACGGGGCACGCGTGCCCAGGCCGTCCACCAGCCGGAACGCCGAGTCGGCGCGGTAGAGGGGGTCGTACCGGAACGGGTCGAGGCGCAGCAGGAAGTCGCGGTGGCGCAGGAAGCGCCCGGGGAAGTTCACCGACTCCAGCACGACCGCGCCGGAGACCTCCGCGGGGCGCGCGCAGAAGGTCGCGTCCTTCTCGAACAGGGCGGAGCCGTCGTCGTGTTCGGCGCGCAGCACGAAGTCGCGGTGGCGCAGATAGCCGCCGTCGGCCGTCGCGAAGGAGGAGCAGGAGCTGTCCGCGAGGCCCTTGACCAGCTTGAAGGTGGCGTCCGCGCGGTCGCGTGCCGAGCCGACCGGGTCGAGCCGCACCAGGCCGCCCGTGACGTGCCAGAAGCGGTCGGGCTGGTTGACCGAGCGCAGTGAACGCCAGGTAGCGGAGGGCTCCGGCACCGCCGTCGGGCTCGTGCGCGGGGCGGACGGGGCGGCGGGGGCGGACGGGGTCGCCGAGCGGTGCGCCGGTGCGTCCGGGGTCCGCGGGGTCCGTTCGCCGTCGGCCGCCTTCTCGTCCGTCTCGCCCGCCGGGGAGGCGGCCTCGCTCGGGGACGGCGAGCCGAAGGAGATCAGGCCGGGTTCGGTGACCTGGTCCGAGGGGGCGGGAGCGGCGGTGGTGCGCTCGGGGCGGTCGCGGTGGCGGTCGGTGACCGATATCGCGGTCGCGCAGGCGGCGACGGTGGCCAGCGCGAGCACCCCGGCCAGCCAGAGTCTTCGGGTCCCGGGGGTGCGGGCGGTGTCGGGGGTCCAGCCGGTGTCCCACGGGTGGTCCTGCGGGGGCCGGGGGGTCTGTTCAGGCATGCGGAATTCCTCCAGCGGCGCCCGAGGCGGCGGCCGGGGATGTGAGGGGGGCGTAGGTGAGCGGTGAAACACTAGTGGAGCCCGGGGGGTGCGGGGAGCGCTTTCAGTGAGCGGTTTCCATGAACGGTGACCATCTTCCCGAGATGCCGGTTCCTCCGGCTCCCGGCCGCGGGCACGGCCGAACGGGTCCTGCGCCGGTCCCTCGTTATGTACGCTCGTCCACATGGGATACCTGTTGCTCGGCGCGGCCATCGCCGCCGAGGTCGGCGCGACGACCGCCATGAAGTACACCGACGGCTTCACCAGGCTGGGACCCTCCCTGCTGACCGTCCTCGGGTACGTCGTCTCCTTCGCGCTGCTCGCCCAGACCCTCAAGACGGTCTCCGTCGGCAGCGCCTACGCGATCTGGTCCGGCGCGGGCACCGCCGCCATCGCCACCATCGGCATGGTCTTCCTGGGCGAGGGGATGACCGTCACCAAGGCCGCCGGGATCGCCCTGATCATCGTCGGCGTCGTCGTGCTCAACCTGGGCGGCGCGCACTGATGGCCCGCCGCTACGACCCCGACCGCCGCCAGCGGATCATCGACGCCGCGATCCGGGTCGTCGGCGCGAAGGGCCTCGCCGGACTCAGCCACCGCTCCGTCGCCGCCGAGGCCGACGTGCCGCTCGGCTCGACCACCTACCACTTCGCCACCCTCGACGACCTCATGGTGGCCGCCCTCCGCCAGGCCAACGAGGGCTTCGCAGCCGTCGTCCGCGACCGGGACGCCCTCACCGGCCCGGGGGCCGACCTGGCCGCCGGACTCGCCGCCCTGCTCGGGGAGTGGCTCGGCGGCGACCGCACCGGCGTGGAGCTGGAGTACGAGCTGTACCTGGCCGCCCTGCGCCGACCCGCGCTGCGCCCGGTGGCCGCGGAGTGGACCGACGACCTCGCCGCACTCCTCGCCGCCCGCACCGACCCCGTCACCGCCCGCGCCCTGGTGGCCGTCCTGGACGGCGTCTGCCTCCAGGTCCTGCTCACCGGCACGCCCTACGACGAGGCGTACGCCCGCGAGATCCTCGCCAGGGTGGCCGCGGCGCCGGGCGGACCGCGTCCTGAGACACCGTCGCCGTGAGTTCGCCTCCGCCCGTCCCGGCCGGTTAGGTTGCCCTCATGACCGACACGACTGCTCCTCGCACCACCGGCGCCGCGGCCGCCGGCCTCGCCACGATCGCCGCCGACGGCACCGTTCTCGACACCTGGTACCCCGCGCCCGCGCTGGCGGAGGAGCCGGGACCGGCCGGCACCGAGCGGCTCGACGCCGACCGCACCCGCGAACTGCTGGGCGAGCACGGCGTGGCGGCCCTCGGCAAGGACGACATCCGTGGCGTCGAGATCGTCGCGGTCCGCACGGTCATCTCCTCCCTGGACGACAAGCCCCTCGACACCCACGATGTCTGGCTCCGCCTCCACCTGCTCTCGCACCGCCTGGTGCGGCCCAACGAGCAGAACCTGGACGGCATCTTCGGCTTCCTCGCCAACGTCGTCTGGACCTCCCTCGGCCCGGTCGCCGTGGACACCCTGGAGACCGTCCGGCTCGCCGCCCGCGCCCGGGGTCTGCACCTCGGCGTGACCGGCGTCGACAAGTTCCCGCGCATGACCGACTACGTCGCCCCGGCCGGTGTCCGGATCGCCGACGCCGACCGGGTCCGCCTCGGCGCGCACCTGGCCGCGGGCACCACGGTCATGCACGAGGGCTTCGTCAACTTCAACGCGGGCACCCTCGGCACCTCCATGGTCGAGGGCCGCATCTCGCAGGGCGTCGTCGTCGGGGACGGCGCCGACATCGGCGGTGGCGCGTCCACGATGGGCACCCTCTCCGGCGGCGGCAAGGAGCGCGTGCGCATCGGCGAGCGCAGCCTGGTCGGCGCGGAGGCGGGCGTCGGCATCGCGCTCGGCGACGACTGCGTGGTCGAGGCGGGGCTCTACCTCACCGCGGGCACCAAGGTCACCCTGCCCGACGGCCAGATCGTCAAGGCCCGCGAGCTGTCCGGCGCCGACAACATCCTCTTCCGCCGCAACTCGGTCACCGGCGCCGTCCAGGCCGTGCCGAACAACGCGGAGTGGGCGGGCCTCAACGACGTGCTGCACAGCCACAACTGATCATCGGCGGCCGTGACCTGCGGCTGCCTTATCGGTCAACGCCCTGACCTGCTGCTGAGCTGTCGGTAGCTGTCGACGTTGGTCAACACTGAGCGCCCTTCCACGGCCCTAGGACGGCCCGGGAGGGCGCTCGTGCGTGAGGGTCCGACGTCGCTGCTCGCCTCGTCTATAACGTGGTGCCGTCCTGTGTAGTCAATTTTTCGTTGACAAGCTTGAGATCTTGAACGGAGACCTTCGGGTCCCTCACCTGTGTCGTTGCGGGCCGAGGAGTCCTTCTAGGCCCGGATAACATTTTCCTGTTTTGAGAACCCGCCCCTTACGAGTGCCACTATTGATTCGTCGGTAGCAGTATTCCGGAAGGTGAAGGGGTGGAACTGCTAATGCGAACCTCTCGATACGGGAAAATCGTGACCGTAGCGCGCGCTCTGAATTTGAGTATGTTCGTTCAAATTGGGCTACTAATTGCCTGTTTGCAATTCGTTAGCTCGGAGCAGATGGCGGCCGTTTCGGGAATGCTACTGCTGATCCAACAAGCCCACGTCCAGGGCGGGGTCGGGTCTAGTTCTCGTCCTCAGGATCCTGTACGACTTCCTCAGGGAGGTCCGCATCAAACGCAATCCAGCGGAATGCTAGATTCAGGTTCATGAGGTGGTTCTCGTGCCTGTCTTGGGCGTCTATGATGTAGCCGAAACGCGCCTGGCGGCGGTGATTCATGTGATTCTTTTCGGCTTCTCCCTTGCCTCCGGCGAGGCGGATGAAGCGCTGTTCTGCGGATTGCCTGCTTTGCATGGCCATGGCATCAGCTATCTCGCGAAACGTGATCCCTCGTCGTCGAGCCTCTCGGAGCAGTCGCTCCTCCGAAGTCTCCAGTAATACCTGCATTTCAGCCACCAGCGTCAGAGCGTCGAGCATGTCCTGATCCGTTCTGCGTGTTCCCTGGGGCGGGTGTGACATGATTGAGATGAACGCGGCGACGTCGATCATAAAATGCCGCGCTTCTTGGAATTTCTTTTCATGTCGTTTGGATAGCCGAATGCAGGCGCGTACTGCTTGGTGAGGCAGCCAGGTATACCGATCCATTCTGTTCTGATCGCGAGGAGTCATGCGGCAACTCTAGATCCGCCAGGTGGGGCGGAAGTCCTCTTCAGAGAAGGTCGGCGGAGCGGCCTTGGGCTGGAGTTGCTTTGGGGCGAGTGATCATGGCCCGTTAAGTTGATGGCGAGGCGGGCAGTCTGTGAGGCTGCCCGTTAAAGCACGACGTTGGGCCATGATCTTAGAGGCTCGCCCCAAAGTGGCTGCCTAAAGCCGTGGAGCCGACCGCCCCAGTCACAGAGGGTGTTCCCTGACCTTGCCCGCATGCACGCAGCGGGCCGCCGGGCCCGGCCAGCCGGGGCGCAGACAGGAGGCAGGCCGGGCCGCTGAGGCGGCCCGTGCCCGCGCTGTGCGCGGGCCTTGATGAAGTAGGGAAAGTTCCACCGCACCAGGGGCCTCGTTGGCATCGCCGGACTGTCCTGCGCTCCGCGGCTCGGATGCGGTGCGATTCATGCCTCTTGCACTGGACACGCCTCAGGGAGCGGCCGATCTGGCCGATTCTCTCTTGCCCCCGCTCGGTAACCGCTGGCTCCACACTCAGGCTGTTGCTGCACGGGCACGCGATGCTGTGGCGGCTGTGCCGGAGGATGAGCGCGATCTCCTCGTCGCCGCGGCGTGGTTGCACGACATCGGCTACGCGCCGGAGCTGCGCGAGACCGGGTTCCATCGGCTTGGCGGGGCCCGTCACCTTGAATCCTTGGGGGCTCCCGACCGGCTCGTACGGCTAGTCGCCCATCACTCCGGTGCTGTGTATGAGGCTGAACAGCGCGGCCTGTCGGCGGAGTTGGCCGTCTACGAGCGGGAAGACTCGCCCCTCCTCGATGCGCTTATCTACGCTGACATGACGACCGGGCCCGCCGGCCAAAACTTCGACTTTGATCGTCGGATCGACGAGATCCTGGTGCGGTACGAGCCCGGAAGTGAAGTGCACAACGCGATCAGCAAGGCCCGGCCGTACCTCGGGGCCGCGGTCGAACGCACTCGTAGTCGCATCGCTGCCTAGTCACCCGATGTAGGGCTCGGAGCGGTTGGACAGGCCGTGCTCGATCTGCATCCGCATAGACGGATGGATGTTCAGCTCGCCCAGCTGCTCCGAGTCGACGAAGACGACTTCCTTGCTTTCGCTGCTTGTTCGGGGCTCGCCACCGAGGATGCGGGCCGTGAAGCAGATCGAGAACTGTTGGCGGACCTCGCCATCGTCGTAGGCCATGACGTGAGCCGGGCCGGTGTAGAGACCGACCACGCGCGTCACCTCGACATCGATCCCGGTCTCTTCCTTGGTCTCCCGAACGGCGGCGTCTGCGACGGACTCGCCGATCTCCACATCGCCGCCGGGGAGTGCCCACAGGTCGTTATGCGTCTTGCGGATCATGAGGACATGACCGGCGTCGTTGACGGCAACAGCCATCACGGAGGGGACGATGCTGTTCGCCATCGGGGCGTTCGGATCGTTGACGTAGTCGATGCGGGCCATGCCTCCAGCTCGCATGTCCGCAGGGTGCACGCTCCTACGCGGGGTGACCACCATCCAAGGCGTAGTCGAAGCTCCGCATGTAATCGGCCGGAGTGGTGACCTTCGAGCAGTACGCGAAGACGTGGATGGCGGCGCTCACCACTGACCCCGTGACGCGTGAGAGCGTCGAGATCCGCCTACGCGTGCACGCCTTCCCCTTCTTGGGAGAGGCAGCTCGAAGCGACTGGCCGCGCTGCCTCCTACCGGCGCTCGATCTTCGCGAACGTCTCGGCGGTGTTCACGGCGGCCGTAGAGGACCGGATCATCGCCGAGAACCCTTGCCGGGCTCGATCGGTCCGCGCTCCGCGACTGGCCCCCCGCAAGATCAAGCTGTGGACTGCGGACCGCGTGATGCAGCTGCACGAGTCCCTGCTCGACCAGAACCAGGAGATGACCGCGGTCGGTGCTGGCTGCGGACTGTGGCAAGGGGAAATCTTCGGGCTGGCCGTCGACGACATCGACTTCCTCGGCGGCACCCTGCACGTGGTCCGGCAGGTGAAGCTCCTTCAGGGATCCCGTCCCGTCTTCGGGCCTCCCAAGGGCGGCGAGGAACGTGACGTGCCGCTGCCCGAGACCGTGGCGTTCGCGCTCGCCGCTCACATCACCCGGCATCCGTCGATGCAGGTGACCTTGCCCTGGAAGACCCTGGACGGGCCCACTGCCACGGCCTCGCTCATCTTCGTCACCGCTGGCGTGCCCTTCGGTCGCGATAACGGGATGCACGCGCTCCGCACGTACACGCACCTGATGCCGTCCAGCGAGGCCCGGACCCGGGCCGCTGTGGATCGCGTCTTCCGCGGGGAGTGCGTACCGCACGACGGCCCAGAGACGGCCCAGGGGGAGGACTGATGTCCTGACCTGCTGCGTCATCAGAACAGCCACAACTGAGGGACCGTCACCCGCAGTTCCGCGCGAGTGCCCCGCCGGCAGCGGTCGGCCGGGCGCTCGCGCCGTCCCGGGGAGCCGGTTTCCGGTCGATGTCGTCTCCGGCGACGGCGTGGCGGCGGCGGCCCCGGGCTCGGGCGGTGCCACCGGCCCCGGGCCGCGGTGCCTGACCCGCCCCGACCCGGGGTGCCCGCACCGGTGGCCGGGTCCCGGCGGGCGGTCGACGTGCCCGGACGTGATCCCTCCCGGGCCGCCGTGACCGCCGGGACGGCGGGGACACGATGGGCGGCGACCGTGCCCCGCACAGCCCGGCGACCCTGTCCTGACCCGCCCCCGGCCCCCGCCCGCACCCCTTTTCGTACGCGATCCCCCGTGCCCACTGCGCTCCCCGCCGGGGTTTCGGCCATGTCCTGACGCGGGCCGGGAGAGGAACCGGGCGGCATGGTCCCAAATCCGTCTAGGCTGAGCGGCCGAGACCCACCCGGCCCGAGGAGAACCAGCCGATGCCAGACAGCTCCCCCCTGCCGCCGGTGCGGCTGCACTCCGAAGCGGAGCTGGCGCGGGACGCGCTGTCCACGCCCCTGCTCTCCCGGGCCGCGCTGCTCGCCCGCTGGGCCGGTCCCGGCACCCGGGTCGACGCCGGCGGCGGCCTCGTCGACGAGCAGCTCCCCGCCGCCGCCGAGGCCCTCGGCCTGACCGGCGAGGACGCCACCGCGTACGCCAGCGAGGCGTGGCGGGTCGCCGTCGACACCGGCCTGGTGGAGATCGCCGACGCCGACGACGACAGCGACGGCACCGTCACCGCGGGCGAGGACCTCGCCCTGCTGGCCGGTTCCCCGCACGACGTGCTCGGCCTCTGGCTCACCGCTCTGGAGACCGTCCTCGCCGACGCCACCGTCCCCGACCTCGACGGACTGATCGACGCCGTCGACGGCCCCGGCGAGCCGGACCTCACCGGACTCGACTGGGACCCCGAGGCCGAGGCCGAGTTCCTCGACGGCGTCCTCGGCAACCTCTACCTGCTCACCGTCACCGAGGACGGACCCGGCGACGCCCCCGTCCCGCTGCCCGCCCTCGCCGCCTCGATGATCGTGCCCAGCGATATGGGCGAGCCCACCAACGATGTCCTGGAGCAGGTCTCCGACGCGATGATGCGCCTCGACGACCAGTTCCGCCTGCTCGAACCGGTCGGCCTGGTCGAGTACCAGCCCGTCGACGAGGCCCTGATGGCGGACGCCGACGAGGAGCCCGCCGCCCCCGTCGACGACACCGACGTCTCCCGCTACGGCATGGTCCGCCTCACCCCGCTCGGCCGCTACGGGCTGCGCGCCCGGCTCCTGGAGGCCGGTCTCGCCGCGCCCGCCGTCGGCGACCTCGCCGACAAGGACGCCGACGCGCTCCTCGACGGCACCGCGACGTTCCCGCAGGCCGCCGCGCAGGCCGAGATCGACCAGTGGGTGCGCCGCCGCGCGCCCCTCGACGCGGCCCGCGACCTGCTGTCCGCCGCGCGCGGCCAGGACCCCGCCGCACCGCTGCGCAGGCTCCACTGCCAGCAGGCCCTCTCGCTGGTCGGCGCCGAGGCCGAACCCGCGCTGCGCGAGGTCCTCGACGACGCCGAACTCGGCGGCCTGGCCCGGGTCTGGCTCACCGAGAACGGCTGCCGGGACGTGCCCGCGCCCTCCGAGGACCTGATCTTCTGGCTGACCATCGACACGGTCGCCGCGCAGCTCGCCGCCGAGGGCAACTCCGAGGAGCTGCGCGCCCTGGTCCAGGGGCTGGCGGCCCAGCACCGCGGTTTCTTCGACGCCGCCTGGCGGGTCGAGCACCCCGCCACCGCCGACGTCCTGGAGGCCATGGGGCGACTGCACCCGGACAAGCGGATCGCCAAGGAGGCCCGCAAGGCCGCCTTCAAGGCCCGTTCCCAGCACGGGGGTTGAGAAGAGTCCGGGACAGGGCCCCGGGCGCGGGTCCGGCGGTCCCCGGAAGCGGCCGCCCGACCTGTTCCGGATGATCTGGTCCGGATCGGTCTCCGGTCGGCGCCCGCTCGGGCTCCGGCCCTGTTCCGGCCCTGCTCAGGGCCTGTTCCGGCGCCGCTCCTGGCCGTCGCGGGGCCGCTTCCGGCGGTCTCCGGTCCCGTCCGTGCCCGGCCGGGCACGGACGGGCGGGTAATGACCTCGCCCCTCTCACGGCCCGCCTCCTACAGTGGGTGCGCGGCGTCCCACCAGGCTCAGTGCGACGCCGATCCTGCCGGGCGCGGCCCGCACTTCAAACGGGGGGTGCGGGACGCGCCCTTCCCCGTGCGCACCGAAGCGGCCCCTTGTCGCGCCCGTGACTGACATCTAACATTTCAGTCATGGAGCCTCTGCGACCCGTCCGGCGCACCCTGCTCAGGGACCGCGCCTACGCATCGATCCGGGACGCCATCGTGACCGGGCGCATCGAGCCCGGCGCGGTGGTGCGGGACGCCGACCTCGCCGAGCGGCTCGGCCTGTCCCGGGCCCCCGTGCGCGAGGCGTTCTCCCGCCTCGTGGACGAGGGACTGCTGGAGAGCAAGCCGCAGAGCTACACCCGGGTGACCCCGGTCGTCGCCGCCGACGTCCGGGACGCCGCCGCCGTCGTCGGCGCCATGCACGAGCTGGCCACCCGGGTCGCGGTGCCCCGGCTGACCGGCGCCGACGTCCTGGCGATGCGCGCGGCCAACGAGCGGTTCGCCACCGCCGTCTCCGTGGGCGACGTGGACGGGGCGCTGGCCGCCGACGACGCGCTGCACGACGTCCTCGTGCGGGTCGCCGCCAACCGCGCCGCCGCGGCCACCATCACCCGTCACACCCCGCTCGTGCGCCGACTGGAGCGGCAGCGCTTCGGTGAGGGCGGCAGCTGCCGTTCGGCGGGCCTGCACGAGCAGTTGATCGACGCCTGCGCGGCCGGCGACGTGGACGACGCGGTCCGTGTCACCGCCGAGATCTGGCGCAGCCTCGCCGAACTCGCCGACGACGACTGACCCTCCGGAGGAACCATGACACCCCCGCCCGCCAAGTCCATCGCCTCGTACGAGCGTTACCCGCTGCTGTTCGGCCCGTCCCCGATCCACCCGCTGGCCCGGCTCACCGACCACCTCGGCGGCGCCTCCCTCTGGGCCAAGCGGGAGGACTGCAACTCCGGTATCGCGTACGGCGGCAACAAGACCCGCAAGCTGGAGTACCTGGTCGCCGACGCCCTCGCGCAGGGCTGCGACACGCTCGTCTCGATCGGCGGCGTCCAGTCCAACCACACCCGCCAGGTCGCCGCCGTCGCCGCCCGCGCCGGGCTCAAGTGCGTGCTGCTCCAGGAGAGTTGGGTGGAGTGGCCGGACTCCGTCTACGACAAGGTCGGCAACATCCTGATCAGCCGACTGGCCGGGGCGGACGTCCGGCTGGTGCGGGCCGGGTTCGACATCGGGTTCAAGGAGAGCTGGGAGCGGGCGCTGCGCGAGGTCGAGGAGTCCGGCGGCAAGCCGTACGCCGTCCCGGCCGGTGCCTCGGACCATCCGCTGGGCGGCCTGGGCTTCGCCAACTGGGCCTACGAGGTCGCGGAGCAGGAGCGCGAGGCGGACGTCTTCTTCGACACCGTGATCGTCTGCTCGGTGACCGGATCCACGCAGGCCGGGATGGTCGCCGGGTTCGCCGCGCTGGAGCAGGCGGGCGGCCGACCCCGCCGGGTGATCGGCGTCGACGCTTCCGCGGCCCCCGCCAGGACCCGGGAGCAGATCGCCAGGATCGCCGACCGCACCGGTCGGCTCATCGGCGTCGAGAGGGAGCTGACGGAGGCGGACGTCGAGCTGGACGAGCGCTACCACGCCGGGACGTACGGCATCCCCGACGAGACGACCCTGGAGGCGATGCGGCTCGCGGCACGCACCGAGGGGATGGTCACCGACCCCGTCTACGAGGGCAAGTCGATGGCCGGGCTCGTCGACCTGGTGAAGCGCGGCGAGATCGCCCGCGACTCCACCGTCCTGTACGCCCACCTCGGCGGCCAGCCCGCCCTGAACGCCTACAGCGCGCTGTTCTAGAGCCCGGTCGCCGGTCGCCGGACACTGGACATTGGTCGCCGGGCACCGGGCACCGGATGCCGCACTCCGGCTGCCTGTCGCCGGTCGCCGGACGCCCGACGCCGACTGACCGACGTCGCCGTCCGCCGCCCGTCCCGCCCTGTCGCCTCCGGCGGGGCCGCGCGGCGACGGCCACGGCCCCTCCGGATACAGTGCACGGCGTGCGGGCGGACGATCAGCAGCGGGACGGGCGGGACACGCGGGACACGGGGGACGGGCGGGTGGACGGGGCCCGGCGCCGGGCCACCATCCATGACGTCGCCCACCTGGCCGGTGTGTCACGGCAGACCGTCTCCCGTGCCGTCAACGACAAGGGCGAGATCGACCCCGCCACCAAGGAACGCGTCCTGGACGCGGCACGCCGCCTCGACTACCGGCCCAGCCGGTTCGCCCGCGGGCTGGTCCGCAAGGGCGGGGTGACCACCGGACTCGTCGTCCCCGACCTGATGAACCCGTACTTCCCCGAGGTCGCCGCGGGTGTCCTGGAGGCGGCCGAGCAGCGCGGCTGGCAGGTCGTGGTGTGGGACTCCCGCACCGACCCGGGCCGCGAGCGGGAGGCGCTCGACATGCTCTCGCACCAGGCCGACGCGGTCGTCGGCTACTTCACCGACGCCGACGAGGTGCTCGCTCGGCACCTCGGCGGCGTCCCGCTCGTCCTGCTGGAACGCGGTCCGCGGCAGACCAGGTTCGGCGCGGTCGGCATCGACGTCGCCGCGGGCATGGAGCGCGGTGTCGCCCACCTGGTCGCGGCCGGGCACCGGGCGATCGGCCTCCTGGACGGCGACGCGGGGGCGCCGGGGCCGCGCCGTGTCGCCTTCGAACGCGCGGTGCGGCGGCACGGGCTGCCGGTCGACGAGAGCTGGATCGTGCTCTGCCCCGAGCACAGCGTGAGCGGCGGCGGGGCGGGGATGGCGCGGCTGCTCGCGCGGCGGCCCGAGGTGACGGCCGTCGTCGGCTTCAACGACCTGATCGCCGTCGGCGCGGTCCGGGCCGCGCGGGGCGCGGGGCGCCGGGTGCCGGACGACGTCGCCGTCCTCGGCTTCGACGGGCTCTCGCTGGGCGAGCTGGTGGAGCCCGCGCTGAGCACCCTGCACATCGACAAGCGCCGCCTCGGCCGTCTCGCGGTCGAGCAGGTCGCCCGCCTGCGGGCCGGTGAGGAGCCGCTGAGCGGGGCGGACGCGTGGGTCGTCCCCGAACTGGTCGTCCGCGCGTCGGCCTGACCGGGGACGGGCTCCCGCACCCCGGCGTGGACGCGGGCCGCGTCCCTCCCTAGGCTGCCGGTCATCTGCGACGGGGGGCGAAGGTGAACGGCGATCCGGTGTACCACGCGGTGGCGCTGGCCGTGTGCACGGTGCTGATGGTTCCGGTGGCGGTGATGATCCTGGCGGGACGGACACCGTCCTGGCTGCGCCGGGGCGGGGCCGGGGCGCGGCTCACCGCCTGGGCGCTGCTGTGCCTCTACGGGCTCGCCCTGGTCAACGGCGTCCCCCGGCTGGCGGACGCCTCCTCCCGGACGGTCACGCTCTGCGCGACCGTGGGCCTGGGCTTCGCCGGGGCCGCCGCGGTCCTCTTCGTGGCGGCGGCCCGCAGGAACGCGGCAGGGAACCGGGGCGACTGAGTGGCGGGCCCGGCCGGTGGGCCCCGGTCGCCCGGGGCCCGTTCCGGCCGGTGAGCGGCTACAGCGCCTGCGCCCCCGGCTTCACCATGTTCCGCACCGTGCGGGCCTTCACGAAGTCGCCGATGGCCGTCATCT
Organism: Streptomyces sp. SolWspMP-5a-2; assembly: GCF_900091845.1. Taxonomy (GTDB): domain Bacteria; phylum Actinomycetota; class Actinomycetes; order Streptomycetales; family Streptomycetaceae; genus Streptomyces; species Streptomyces doudnae. The sequence continues at coordinate 10,042 of NZ_FMCI01000370.1, read as the reverse complement.
CCCACTCGCCGGAGAACTGGCGGATCAGCTTCGCCATCAGCACGCCCGTCTGCGGCTCGGCGCCCGTGAGGTCGAAGCGGACCAGCTCCTCGTCGGTGGCGGCGTCGACCAGGCGGCAGTACGCCTTGGCGACCTCCGTGAACTTCTGCCCGGAGAAGGAGTTCACCGTGAAGACCAGCCCGGTCGCCTCCTGCGGGATGCGGCCGAGGTCGACGACGATCACCTCGTCGTCCCCGCCGCCCTCGCCGGTGAGGTTGTCGCCCGAGTGCTTGATCGCGCCGTTGAGGATGGTCAGCTTGCCGAAGTAGCAGCTGTCGAGGTGGTTGCGCTGGGGGCCGTAGGCGATGACCGACGCGTCCAGGTCGATGTCCCGGCCGCCGTAGGCGGGCTCCCAGCCCAGGCCCATCCTGACCTGGGAGAGCAGCGGGCGGCCGCCCTTGACGAGGGAGACGGTCTGGTTCTTCTGGAGGCTGACGCGGCCTTTGTCGAGGTTGACCTTGCCGGTGCCCGGCGGGGCGGCGGGCGGGGCGGGCGGCGCCGACGGCATCGGGGGTGCCGCCATCTGCGGGGCCGGGGGAGCGGCCTGCGGGGCCGGGGGAGCGGCCGGGGCGGGCTCCTCCACCGTCACGCCGAAGTCCGTCGCGATCCCGGCCAGGCCGTTCGCGTAGCCCTGGCCCACCGCGCGGGCCTTCCAGGCGCCGTTGCGCAGGTAGATCTCCATGATCACCAGCGCCGTCTCGGCACCGAGCTGCGGGGGAGTGAAGGTGGCCAGGACGCTGTGGTCGTCGGCGCCGCGGAGGGTGGCCGTCGGCTCGATGCCCTGGAAGGTCTGACCGGCCGCGTCGGGGCTCGCCGTCACGACGATCTTCTCGATGCCCGGGGGGACCGCGGTGGTGTCCACCACGATCGCGTCCGGCGCGGTGCCGCCGCCCGAGCGGTACGTCACGCCCGGCCCTGACGGCTGGTTGTAGAAGATGAAGTCGTCGTCGGAGCGCACCTTGCCGTCGCCGGTGAGCAGCAGGCCCGATACGTCGAGCCGCACGGGGGCGGCGACGTCCACCACCACGCGGGCGACGGAGAGAGGGATGTTCGAGCCGGGGGTCATAGCTGTCATGCAGGGGGAACGAGCAACACCGCTTTACCGTTCCCTTACCCGATGTCGAACCTTTGAGCCGGTTTGGGTGACGCCGTTCGGGCCCGGAACCCTGTGAGGGATTCCGGGCCCGAACGTGTGGGGGGTGGGGGTGGGGTCCGTTACGGCACGACCACGATCTTCCGGCCGACGCCCGCCGCGAACTGCTCGAGAGCCTGCGGGTAGTTGTCCAGCGCGATGCGGTCGCTGATGAAGATCTCCGGGTCGAGCACGCCGTTCGCGAACAGGTCGGCCGCCCGCTCGAAGCTGTGCAGGACCGCCATCGAACCGGTGATGGTGATCTCCTGGTTGTAGATGCGGTACGGGTCGATGGTCACCCGCGTCGCGTAGTCGGCCACCCCGAACTGGAGGAAGGTGCCCGCCTTCGCCACCCGGCCGAGGCCGTCCTGGATCGCCGCCGCGTTGCCGGTGGCGTCGACGACGACGTCCCAGCCCTGCGGCCGCTCCAGCTCGTCCGCGTTGGCCGCGGCCCCGGTGACGCCGAGCCGCTGCGCGGTCTCCAGACGGGTCGGGTTGAGGTCGACGACGTCGACGCTGGCGGCGCCGGTGCGCTTGGCCAGCTCCAGCATCATCAGGCCCATGGTGCCCGAGCCGTAGATCAGGACGCGGGCGCCGAGGCGGGAGTTGAGGACGTCGTAGCCGCGCACCGCGCAGGACAGCGGCTCGATCAGGGCCGCGTCCTGGGTGCGGATGTGCTCGGGCAGCTTCACGCAGTTGGCCACCGGCGCCACCGCGTACTGGGCGGCGCCGCCCGCGGTGGTCACGCCGATCGCGGCCCACCGCTCGCACATGTTGTTGTGGCCGTCCCGGCAGAACCGGCACTCGTAGCAGTACAGGGACGGGTCGACGGCCACCTGGTCGCCCACCGACACCTCGGTGACCTGGGCGCCGACACCGACGACCTCGCCCGCGAACTCGTGGCCCGGGACGATCGGCAGCTTGGGCGCGAACTCGCCCTGGAGGATGTGCAGATCGGTGCCGCAGATGCCGCACGCGGCGACCTCGACGACGACGTCACGCGGTCCCGGCGTCGGGTCGGGGACCTCGCTGACGACGGCGCGGCCCACGGACTCGATGACGGCGGCCTTCATTTGACGGCTCCCAGAGAGAGGCCCTGGACCAGCTTGTCCTGGGCGGCGAACCCCGCGGCGAGCACCGGCAGGGAGATGACGAGCGACGCGGCGCACACCTTGGCCAGGAAGAGGCCCTGGCTGGTGATGAAGCCGGTCAGGAAGACCGGGGCGGTCTCGGCGACCACGCCGCTGAGGACGCGGGCGAACAGCAGCTCGTTCCAGCTGAAGATGAAGCAGATCAGCGCGGTCGCGGCGATGCCCGGCAGGGCGATCGGGGCCACCACGCGGGCCAGGATGGTCGGCAGCTTGGCGCCGTCGACCCGCGCGGCCTCGATGACCGCGACGGGCACCTCGGCCAGGAACGACTGCATCATCCAGACCGCGATCGGCAGGTTCATGGAGGTGTAGAGGATGACCAGCAGCCAGATGTTGTCGAGCATGCCGGTGTTCTTGGCGAACAGGTAGATCGGCAGCAGGCCCGCGACGACCGGCAGCATCTTGGTCGACAGGAAGAAGAACAGGACGTCGGTCCACTTCTTCACCGGCCGGATGGACAGCGCGTAGGCGGCCGGCAGGGCGAGCACCAGGACCAGCAGCGTCGACGTCAGCGACGCCACCGTCGAGTTGATCAGCGAGGGCCAGGGGCTCGCGCCGCCGCCGCTGCCGAAGAAGTCGCGGTAGCCGTCCAGGGTGAGCGGCGCCGCGAAGGACGGCGGGTTGGTGGCCGCGTCGCTCTCCGAGTGGAAGGACGTCAGCGTCATCCAGGCGATCGGGAGGAAGAACACGATGCCCGCCAGCCAGGCCAGCAGGCCCAGGCCAAAACCTTTACGGCGTACGGGCGTTGCGGTCGTGGCGCTCATGCGCGGCCCACCTCCTCACGGAACAGGGACGACACCACGCGCAGCGCGAAGGTCGCGATGACGATCGAGCCGATGACCACCAGGACACCGGCCGCCGAGGCGAGGCCGTTCTCGTGCGCCTGGTAGAAGCTCTGGTAGACGGTGTAGGGCAGGTTGGCGGTGCCCAGACCGCCGGAGGTGATGGTGAAGACGGCGTCGAAGTTCTGCACGATGTAGATCGAGCCGAGCAGCCCGCCGAGTTCGAGGTAGCGGCGCAGGTGCGGCAGCGTGAGGTGGCGGAAGATCTGCCAGTCGCTCGCGCCGTCCACCCGGGCGGCCTCCATCTGCTGGGAGTCGCGGCTCTGCAGCCCGGCCAGCAGGATCAGCATCATGAACGGCGTCCACTGCCAGACGAGCGACGCCTCGACGGCGAGCAGCGGGGTGTTGGAGATCCAGTCGGGCTGCGGGCCGCCCACGTAGTGCAGCAGGCCGTTGAGCAGACCGTACTCCGGGTTGTAGAGGACGTGCTTCCACAGCAGCGCGGCGGCCACCGGGACGACCAGGAACGGGGCGATCAGCAGGGTGCGGACCACGCCCCGGCCGCGGAACTTGCGGTCGAGCAGCAGGGCGAGGCCGAGGCCGAGGACCAGGCTGGCCAGCACCACGGCCGCGGTCAGCAGGATCGTCGTCCAGACCGAGTGGCGCAGGTCGGCGTCGGAGAGGACCTGCTGGTAGTTGCCGAAGCCGGTGAAGCGGCGGGCCTTCGGGTACAGCGCGTTCCAGTCGAAGAACGAGATGACCAGGGTGGCCACGAAGGGGAGCTGGGTCACCGCGATCATGAAGATCAGGGCGGGCAGCAGCGGTGCCCTGGTGGCCCAGGCGCGCAGCCGGGCGGAGGGCTGGTTGCGGGTGGGTACGGGGGTCGCGGCCCGTGGGGCCGCCGTCGTAGCGGTCATCGTCCCTCGTACTCCTCGGAGATCTTCGCGGCCAGCTTCTGGGACTTCTTCAGGGCCGACTCGACGGACTGGCGTCCGGCGATGGCCGCGCTGATCTCCTGGGAGACCTTGGTGCCGAGGTCGGTGAACTCGGGGATGCCGACGAACTGGATGCCGGGCGCGGGGCGCGGCTGCACGCCCGGGTCGTTCGGGCGGGCGCCCTCGATGGCTTCCTTCGTCATCTCCTGGAAGGAGGCGGCGGACTTGCGGTAGTCGGCGTTGCTGTACGTCGAGGCGCGCTTGCCGGCCGGCACGTTGGCCCACCCGCTGGTCTTGCCGACCAGCTCCTCGTACTCCTTGCTGGACGCCCAGGAGACGAACTTCCAGGCGTTGTCGGAGTTGCGGGACGCCTTCTGGATGCCCCAGGCCCAGGTGTAGAGCCAGCCCGCCGACTCGGTCTTCTCCACCGGCGCGGGGGCGTAGTCGAGCTTGCCCTTGACCGGGGAGTTGGCGGCCTCCAGGGCACCGGCGGCGCTGGTGGCGTCGTACCACATGGCGACCTTGCCCTGGGTGAGGTTGTTCAGGCACTCGGCGAAGCCGGACTGGGCGGCGCCGGACTCACCGTGCTTGCGGACCAGGTCGACGTAGAACTTGACGGCCTTCTGGAACTCGGGGGAGTCGAGCCGGGCCTTCCAGTCCTTGTCGAACCAGGTGCCGCCGAAGGTGTTGACGACGGTGGTGAGCGGCGCCATCACCTCGCCCCAGCCGGGCAGGCCGCGCAGGCAGATGCCCTTCATGCCGGGCTTGGCGCCGTCCACCTGGGCGGCCAGGTCGGCGATCTGGGTCCAGGTGGGGTGGGCCGGCATGGTCAGGCCCTTCTCCTTGAAGACGTCCTTGCGGTACATCAGGAAGGAGGACTCGCCGTAGAACGGCTGGCCGTAGAGCTTGCCGTCGTCGCCGGTCAGCGACTGGCGCATCGGCTTGAGGATGTCCTTCTCGTCGTAGCCGGGGTCCTTGGCCACGTACGGGTCCATGTCGTGCAGCCACCCGTTGCGGGCGTAGATCGGTATCTCGTAGTTGCTGAGGGTCGCGACGTCGTACTGGCCCGCCTGGTTGGCGAAGTCCTGGCTGATCTTGTCGCGGACGTCGTTCTCGGGCAGCACGGTGAAGTTCACCTTGATGCCCGTCTCCTTGGTGAAGTGTCCCGCGGTGAGCTTCTGGAGCTCCACCATCTGCGGGTTGTTCACCATGAGGACGTTGACGGAGTCGCCGCCGGAACCCGACCCGCCCGCCCCGACCCAACAGCCGGAGAGCATCGGGGCGGCGAGCAGCGTCCCTGCGGCGGCCATGGCAAGCGTTGCTCGCGGCCTCCGTCGGCTCGGGGTGCGCATGGATCGCTCCTGAACATAAGTGTAGATAAGGGGCGCTTACGGGTGTGAAGAAGCCCTGGGGGGAACAGTGGTGAAACGGTCAGACACGGATGATCTGCGGCCCCAGCAACGAGTACCGGTGGGCCTCGGCCGACGGCAGCATGGTGCTGGTGACGATGGCCTCCAGCGTGCCGATCTCCGCGAACCGGCAGAAGCTGACCGCGCCGAACTTGGTGTGCACGCCCGCGAACACGGTGCGCCGCGCGGCGCGGATGGCCTGGGCCTTGACCTCGCACACGGCGGGGTCGGGGGTGGTCAGGCCGTGTTCGCGGGAGATGCCGTTGGCGCCGATGAAGGCGAGGTCGACCACGAAACCGGCCAGCATCTTGGTGGTCCAGTGGTCGACGGTGGCGAGCGTGCCCGGACGGACCCGCCCTCCGAGCAGCAGCACCGAGACGTTCTCGGCCTCGGCGAGGGTGCCCGCGACGGGGAGCGAGGCGGTGACCACGGTCAGCGGACGGTCCCGGGGGAGGGCCTCGGCGATGAGCTGGGGGGTGAAGCCCTCGTCGACGAAGACCGTCTCGGCGTCCCCGAGCAGCTCGGCCGCCGCTGCGGCGATCCGGCGCTTCTCGGGCACGTGGCTGGTGGCGCGGAAGGCGAGAGTCGTCTCGAAACCGGCGCTCTCCACGGGGTAGGCGCCACCGTGGGTGCGGCGCACCAGGCCGTGGTCCTCCAGGGCGCGCAGATCCCGCCGTACGGTCTCCTTCGCCACGCCCAGGCGGTCGGCGAGCGCGGTGACGTCGACCGAACCGGTGGCGCGGGCGACCTGCACGATCTCCCGCTGGCGTTCCTCCGCCGATCTCGCCTCCATGGCTGACACCCGCCTCTCACCCCATTGTGTGTGCCCGTTCGGGCCCGGTGGGACCCATGGGGGAAGTTCTACAACGGGCACGCGCCTCTGACCAGGCTTGTTGCACGCCCGTTCCTGCCCGGGTCGGCCCGTTTGCCTCACGCGGGGACCGCCTTCGACCTGCGCGGCAGCTGTGGGGGGCGTGGGATCGGGCAGTGGCCGTGCCCGAACGTGCCGGAGGGCGGGCCCGTTCGGTGCCCGCCCCACGGAAAATCGCTCCCGCGAAAGGATCAGTACGGCCAGATCGGCGGGTCGTTCACGAAGTGGCCGCCCAAACACGCATGTCCGATGTTGTCCGGATCCAGCTCCCCCTGCTCGGCGATCAGCTTCGCGGCGTACGGCTCGGAGTCGTCCTGGGGTTCGTAGCCGAGGGCGCGCGCCCCGGAGAGGTCCCACCAGAGCCGGGTGTTGGCGGAGGAGCCGTGCACGACGGTGTGGCCGACGTTCTCGGCGGTCAGGGCGGCGTGGAAGAGGCGGGCGCCGTCGGCGGGGCTCATCCAGACCGACAGCATGCGCACGCTGGTCGGCTCGGGGAAGCAGGAGCCGATGCGCACCGAGACGGTCTCCAGGCCGTGCCGGTCCCAGTAGAGCTGGGCGAGGTCCTCGCCGAAGCACTTGGAGAGGCCGTAGAAGGTGTCCGGGCGGCGCGGGGTGTCGATCGGGATGAGCGGGTCGTCGCCCTGCGGGCGCGGGGTGAAGCCGACGGCGTGGTTGGAGGAGGCGAAGACGATCCGTCCGACGCCCTCCTCGCGCGCGGCCTCGTAGAGGTGGTAGGTGCCCTCGATGTTGGCCCGCAGGATCTTCTCGAAGGGGGCTTCCAGGGAGATGCCCGCGAGGTGGATGATCGCGTCGACGCCCCGCACGGCCTCGCGCACGGCCGCCCGGTCGGCGAGGTCCGCGGTGATCGCGTCCGGGGCGCCCTCGACGGGGCGCAGGTCGAACAGGCGCAGCCGGTAGCCGTGGGCCGGGAGCAGGTCCCGCATCAGGGTGCCGAGGCCGCCGGCGGCGCCGGTGAGCAGAACGGTGCGGGGAGCGGGCATCCTCGGGTCTCCTTGGGGTCCGCCGCCTGAGACAGGTGGCCTCATCTGTGGATGTAATTCACATTCGTGACCACGCTAGGGAGGTCCCGCGTACGCCGTCAAGTGTGCCGCCGCGCCCCCGTGCGCGCGCCCTTTCCGCTGGTGTCCGCCCGATCCGCGCGCTTGACCGGGTCGGAGTCCGCTTCATAGGCTGCTGTTGTTCAGAAATATGGACACTGATCAGAGGAACGTACGCAGCGGAAGGCGTACCCGCCCGACCGCGTGCGCCCCGGAAGAACGTTCACGCCAGCCCCAGGGAGAGCCCGTGACGCCTGCCCCTCTCGCCGCTCGACTCAGCATCCCCAGCGGGCCGCTGTTCTTCCCCGTCACCGCCTACGGGCCCGGCGGCGACCTCGACCTCGACGTCTACCGCGCCCACGTGCGCCGCGGGGTCGACGCCGGTGCCGCCGCCGTCTTCGCCTGCTGCGGCACCGGCGAGTTCCACGCGCTCACGCCCGAGGAGTACGAGCGGTGCGTGCGGGCCGCCGTCGAGGCCGCCGAGGGGCGGGTGCCGGTGGTGGCGGGCGCCGGGTACGGGACCGCGCTCGCCGTCCGCTACGCCCGGCTCGCCGAGGCGGCCGGGGCCGACGGGCTGCTCGCCATGCCGCCCTACCTGGTGGTCGCCGGACAGGAGGGGCTGGTGCGGCACTACCGCGAGGTGGCCGCCGCGACCGCGCTGCCCGTCATCGTCTACCAGCGCGACAACGCCGTGTTCACCCCGCCCGCCGTCGTCGAACTCGCCCGCACCGACGGGATCATCGGCCTCAAGGACGGGCTCGGCGACCTCGACCTGATGCAGCGGACCGTCAGCGCCGTCCGCACCGAGGTCCCCGCGGAGTTCCTCTACTTCAACGGGCTGCCGACCGCCGAGCAGACCCAGCTCGCCTACCGGGGCCTCGGCATCACCCTCTACTCCTCCGCCGTCTTCTGCTTCGTGCCCCGGATCGCCCTCGCCTTCCACACCGCGCTCAGGACCGGCGACGACGCCACCGCCCACCGCCTCCTCGACGGGTTCTACCGGCCGTTCGTCGAACTGCGCGCCCAGGGCCGCGGGTACGCCGTCGCCCTGGTCAAGGCCGGGGTGCGGATGACCGGGCTCGACGTCGGCGAGGTCAGGCCGCCGCTGCACGAGCCGACCGAGGAGCACGTCAAGCAGCTCGCCCACCTGATCGAACGCGGCCACGCGCTGCTGGAGGGGGACCGGTGAGGACGTCCGCGTTCGTCTACCCCTGGGACGTCTGCGGCGACCCCGCGGCGCCCGAGCGGATCGCCGCGCTCGGCGTGGAGCAGGTCACGCTCGCCGCCGCCTACCACTCCACCCGCGCCCTCACCCCGCGCCACCCCCGCCACCGGATCGTCACCGCCGAGCACGCCGCCGTCCTCTACCCGCCGGGCGACCGGTGGCGCGGGCGGGAGCTGCGCCCGTACCCGGCCGGTGACTGGGCGCCGGGCGACGCCTGGGGCGAGGCCGCCGAGGCGCTCGCCGCGGCCGGACTCGACGTGCACACCTGGGTAGTCCTCGCGCACAACTCCCGCCTGGGCGCCGACCGTCCGGACACCTCCGTCGTCAACGCCTACGGCGACCGCTACCCGTGGGCGCCCTGCGTCGCCCGCCCCGCCACCCGGACCTACCTGGTCGACCTGGCCGCCGAGGCGGCGGCGCGGCCCGGCGCGGGCGGCACCGAGCTGGAGTCCCTCGGCTGGTACGGCCTCACCCATCTGCACGCCCACGACAAGACCGGCGGGGTCCCGCTCGGCGAGGCCGCCGAGTACCTGATGGCACTCTGCTTCTGCCCGGTCTGCCGCACCGGCTACGGCGAACAGGGCCTGGACGCCGACGCGTTGGCGGCCCGGGTGCGCGCCGCCCTGGAGCCCGTCTGGCGGGGCGCGCCGGAGCCCGGCGGCGGCTGGGACGCCGTCGGGACCCTGCTCGGCGCGGCGGAGGCCGGGGCCGTCCGCGCCTGGCGCGACGGCGTCGCCCGCACCCTCCAGGAGGAGGCGGTCGCCGCGGTCAGGGCCGCCGCCCCGGCCGGGTTCCAGGTGCTGCTGCACGCCGACCCGGTCACCCACCACGTCGGCGCCAACCCCGGCGTCGACCCCGCGCACATCCTGTCCGTCGCGGACGGTGTGGTCGTCCCGTGCGCGGACGGACCCGGCCTGCTCACGCCGTTCGCCGCGCAGGGCCGCCCGGACGCGGTGCTCGCCGCGAACCTCCCGGTCGTCTCCGGCATGGGCGGCGACCCCACCGGCCTCGCCGCCCGGCTGGCGGGGGCCCGCGCGCACGGCGCGACCGAGGCCCGCCTCTACCACGCGGGACTGGCCTCCGACGCCGACCTCGCGGCGGTGCGGGAGGCGCTGGCGGCGCGCTGACCCGGGGGAGCCGGGGCGGGGCCGAGGGCGAGCGCGGCGCCCCCGGGCGATGAGTTCGCCCGGGGGCGGCGGTCCACCCTTCAGGACACCGCCCCGCCTCCCTGAGGAGCCACGATGACCGACACCGTCGTCGACCTGGGACCGCAGACCCGTATCGTCGCCCGGCTCGCCCGGGAGGTGGACGACGCGCGGCTGGGGGACCCCACGCCCTGCCCCGGCCTCGCCGTGCGCGACCTGCTCGGGCATCTCACCGGCCTCTGCGCCGCCTTCCGGGACGCCGCCCGCAAGGACCTGGGCGCCACCACCGACACCC
>NZ_FMCI01000269.1 GCF_900091845.1 Streptomyces sp. SolWspMP-5a-2 | reverse complement strand
TGGCCTGGGCGTGCGGCCGGGGCGGGCGCTCGCCCGATGGCGTCCGCGCCCCTCGTCGACGTCACCAGCGGGAACGACAGCAACCGCTTGCCCTCCCCGTGATCGGCCGCGCCCGGTGCCGAGGGGTGCGGGGCCGTCCTCCCTCCCCGGACCCCGCCGCTCCAGTGCGCCGTCGCGGGACCGGCGCGGTCGCCCGGCCCCGCACGCGGCCGTCACCACGGGCGGGCCCGATCCGGCACGGGGGCTCAACCACCGCCGGGAGAACGGGAGTCGGGCACCGCGGGACGCGGCCCTCGGGCGGACGCGGCCCCCTCATCGGCGCCCGCGCGATGTCTAAAGATTCCCCCATGGTTGGTTCAAAGGTTGACGGCCGAAAGGCGCCCTTGCGCCTGTCGGCGCTGCGGCCGAATACTCCCCCTCAGCGCTTGTCAGGGGCACGGCATGTTCGGAATCCGGATGGCCCCGCACCTGGCTGCGCCTCACGGGCCCAAACCCCACGAGGGCCCCCGACTTCCCCTGTGGAGGAACGACAAGTGAGGATCAAGCGCACCACCCCCACCAGCGGCATCACGAGACGGACCCGGCTGATCGCCCTCTCCACCGGACTCGTCGCCGCGGTCGCCATCGCGCTCCCCAACGCCAGCGCGTCGGCCGCCACCCCGTTCAGCGCCACCCAGCTCAAGAGCGCGAGCGACTCGGTGCTCAAGGCCGACATCCCCGGCACCGCCTGGGCCGTCGACAGCAAGACCAACCGGGTCGTCGTCACCGCCGACAGCACGGTCTCCGAGGCCGAGATCGCGAAGATCAAGGAGCAGGCGGCGGGCAACTCCGGCGCGCTCACGATCAAGCGGACCGCGGGCAAGTTCAACAAGCTGATCGCCGGCGGCGACGCCATCTATGCGAGTAGCTGGCGCTGCTCCCTGGGCTTCAACGTCCAGGACAACAGCGGGAACTACTACTTCCTGACCGCCGGTCACTGCACCGACGGCGCGGGCACCTGGTGGTCGAACTCGGGTCACACCACCACGCTCGGCACCACCGCCGGCTCCAGCTTCCCGACCAACGACTACGGGATCGTGCGCTACACGAACTCGTCGGTCGCCAAGGCGGGCACCGTGGGCAGCGTCGACATCACGAGCGCCGGCACGCCCTCCGTGGGCACCACGGTCTACCGTCGCGGCTCCACCACCGGCATCCACAGCGGCCGGGTCACCGCGCTCAACGCGACGGTCAACTACGGCGGTGGCGACATCGTGTACGGCATGATCCAGACCACGGTCTGCGCCGAGCCCGGCGACTCCGGCGGCTCCCTCTACTCCAACAGCGGGATCGCGTACGGTCTGACGTCCGGCGGCAGCGGCGACTGCACCTCCGGCGGCACGACGTTCTTCCAGCCGGTGACCGAGGCGCTCAGCGCCTACGGGGTGCACGTGTTCTGATCCGCCTCTGATCCGCCTGGTCGGCATCGGACGGCATCGGACGGCATCCGGCATCGCAGAGCAAGGGGCGAGCCCCCGCACGCGTAAGTCGTGCGGGGGCTCGTTCGTGTCCGAGTGCCGTGATCGGCACCGGAGTTGGCCTTCGGAGGCGGGGAAGCAGCGGCTACTACCTGCCAAAGCGTCGATTTCAAGCCATGCCTGATCCTTACCCTCTGCCGATAGTTACTCGCTCGTAGTGTTTGCAATGCGAACTTTCCTGCTCCGACTGCGAACGGGCGGCGGCGCGGGCGTGCGCTCCGTGACCGTACGCGCGTCCTGAAGTCGACCTTGTGTGCTCCCTGCGGATCTCGGAATAGTGGCGCACGTCAACCAGCCTTCCGGCCCGTGAGGTCCCCACTACCTCCCGGGTCGACCCCCCACAGGAGGACGCGAGTTGAAGCACCGACGCATACCCAGGCGGAAGACGGCGATGGTCGGCGCGGGTGTTGCCGCACTGGTCGTCGCGGGAGTCTCCTTCCAGACTGCGAACGCCAGTGAGCCCGCGAAGGACTCCGCACCGCGCACCCTGTCGGCCGCGACGGCCGGAAAGCTCGCCTCGACCCTCGGTCAGGACCTGGGCACCAGCGCGGCGGGCACGTACTACGACGCGAAGGCCAAGAGCCTCGTCGTGAACGTCCTCGACGCGACCGCGGCCAAGAAGGTCGAGGCGGCGGGCGCGCAGGCCAGAATCGTCGAGAACTCCCTCGCCGACCTCAAGGTCGCCCGCACCACGCTCAAGCGCGACGCGACCATCCCGGGCACCTCCTGGGTGACCGACCCGACCACCAACAAGGTCGTCGTCACCGCGGACCGCACGGTCTCCAAGGCCGAGTGGGCGAAGCTCACCAAGGTCGTGGACGGCCTCGGGCAGGCCGCCGAGGTCAAGCGCACGAAGGGGGAGTACAAGCCCCTCATCGCGGGCGGCGACGCGATCACCGGCTCCGGCGGGCGCTGCTCGCTCGGCTTCAACGTGGTCAAGGGCGGCGAGCCGTACTTCATCACGGCGGGCCACTGCACCGAGTCGATCTCGACCTGGTCGGACTCCAGCGGCGCCGAGATCGGCACCAACGAGCAGTCCAGCTTCCCCGACAACGACTTCGGTCTGGTCAAGTACACGTCGGACGTGGACCACCCGAGCGAGGTGAACCTCTACAACGGTTCCACGCAGGCCATCACGCACGCCGCGGAGGCCACCGTCGGCGAGCAGGTGACCCGCAGCGGTTCCACCACCCAGGTCCACGACGGGACGGTCACCGGCCTCGACGCCACCGTGAACTACGGCAACGGCGACATCGTCAACGGTCTCATCCAGACCGACGTCTGCGCCGAGCCCGGCGACAGCGGCGGCTCGCTGTTCGACGGCGACGCGGCGATCGGCCTCACCTCCGGCGGCAGCGGCGACTGCAGCTCCGGCGGTGAAACGTTCTTCCAGCCGGTCACCGAGGCGCTCTCGACCTTCGGTGCCGAGATCGGCTGACCCACCCCCGAGGCCGGGCCCCACACCGGCCGTCCACGAAGTCCCGCCCCGCTCGCGAGGGGCGGGACTTCCGTGTGTCCGGACGCCGGTCCGCTCACCGGCGGAGCGGGTGAACTCCCGCTGTCACGGCCGGTGTCCGCCGTCCGCGCAGGGTCGCGGCCAGCAGGGTGATCACGGTCCCGGCGACGGCCCACGCCGACAGCACCAGCAAGGGGGCGGTCATCGCCGCGCCCCGGAAGTAGGCGATCGAGCGGGCCGACCAGGTGCCCGCGCCCGGCGGGAGTGCCGGGCCGATCGCCTTCCAGAACGGGGGCAGCATCGGCAGCGGGAAGGCGCCGCCCGCGCTCGGGTTGCCCGCGATCACCACGAGCAGGATCGCCAGTCCGATGCCGACGATGCCGAAGATCCCCTGGAGGGCGAGGGTGGCGGCGCCGACGGCGAAGGTGGTGAGCGTGCCCAGGCCCCAGAGGCCGAACAGGCTGCCGGGCAGGGCGCCCAGGACCGGACCGACGATCACCGCGCCGCCGAGCCCGCCGACGACCGACACCAGCGCCATGGCGGCCAGCCGGATCGCGGCCCGGCGCGGGTTGGCCGGCCGGGCCCCGGTGCTGATCGCGAGGATCGACGCGCACAGGTAGCCGCCCACGCACCAGCCGATGACGAGGTAGAAGGACGACAGTCCGTTGAAGTCCCCGCCGGAGACCGGGGCCAGGTCCTCGGTGCGCAGGGACCGCCGCTCGGCCCGCTCCACCGCGGTGAGCTGCTTCTCCAGGGTGGTGGCGAGGGCGGCGCCGCCCCCGCCCGCGACCAGGAGCGTGTCGGTGCTCCGGTCCGGGTGGACGATCAGGGCGCCGTCGAGGTCCCGGTCCAGGATCTTCTTCCGGGCGGTCGCCTCGTCGGCCACGGTGCGCGGGGCGAGCGGTGAACCGGGCAGCTGTTCGAGGTGGGCCACCGTCTGCTGGGCCGCCGCCTGCCGGGGCGCCACCACCCCGAAGGGCACGTCCTTCGGCTTCGGGTCGTGCAGGGCGCCCACGTAGGAGGCGATGAACAGAAGCTGGAGCGCGATCACGCCGACGACCAGCAGGGTCGCCCGGGGAGTGACGGCGTCCTTCACCTCGCCGAGGAAGGAGGTCTGTGTCATCCCCTCACGCTCCGGGACACCGGCCGCCGACGCAGGCGGGGTCGGCCGAACGGGGGTACCCCTCGGCCGGGTCGTGTACCTGCGGCCGGACGGCGGTAGCCCTGGCCGGGTCGTGTACCTGCGGCCGGACGGCGGTAGCCCTGGCCGGGCCGTGTGCCTGCGGCCGGACGCCGGTGACTGCTCCGGCCGAACGACGCCGCCTGCCGCCGACCGCCCCCGAACGGCGGGGTGCGGTGCCGCCGGGGATGTGGCGCACAGGGCCGGATCCGCCGGGCGTGGGCCGCCGCGCCCGGGAGCGGGGGAGGGCGGACAGGTGGATTCGGCCACCCCTCACCCCCTCCCTGAATCGCTGATGTGTTCGAATCGATGCCGTACCCAGTCGCTTACCGGGGAGGATGGGGCTAGGGTAATCGAACGAGCGTACGATGAGCATATGGGGCGTATGGCCGAAAAAGGGGGTGCGAGAGCGAAGGAGGTGCGGCATGGCGGGCTTCGCCCATCTGCACGTGGCGTCCGGCTACTCCGTCCGCTACGGCGCCTCCCACCCCGAGCACCTGGTCCGCAGGGCCGCCGAACGCGGCCTGGACACCCTCGCGCTCACCGACCGGGACACGGTCACCGGGATCGTCCGGTTCGCGCGGGCGTGCGCCGGATCGGGGGTGCGCCCGGTCTTCGGCGTCGACCTCGCCGTGGAAGCCCTCGCGCCCCCGCCGCCCGCCCCGCGCCCCCGCACCCCGGCGCGCGGCGGCGCCCATGTCGTCGAGCCGCCGCTGCGCTTCACTCTGCTCGCCCGGGACCGGGCCGGATGGGCGCGGCTGTGCCGCATCACCTCGGCCGCCCACGTCGGCGCGCTCTCCGGCACCGCCCCCGTGGTGGGCTGGGAGGCGCTGCGCGCACACGGCGGTCCCGGGTTGACGGTGCTGCTCGGCCCGCTCTCCGAACCCGCGCGGGCGCTCGCGGCGGGCCGGGAGGACGTCGCCGTGCGGCTGCTGGCGCCGTGGCGGGAGGTCTTCGGGCCCGGGGTCCGGCTGGAGATCGTCGCGCAGAAACGTTCCGGCACCGGGCCGGGGTCGCTCCGGCTCGCCGCCCGCACCCTCGCCCTGGCCGACCGCACCGGCACCACCGCCGTGCTCTCCAACGCCGTCCGCTACGCCGACCCGGACCAGCACCGTCTCGCCGACGTCCTCGACGCCGCCCGGCTGCTGCGCCCGATCGACCGGCGCCGCCTGGACAGCGGACAGCGCTGGCTCAAAGGCGCGCGGGAGATGGCCGCCGTCGCCCGGACGGTCGCCGAGTGCGCCGGAGCCGACCCGCGACGGGCCGAACGGCTGATGGCGGACACCGCCGCCACGGCCGCCGAGTGCGCCGTCGACCCCCGGGCCGACCTCGGCCTCGGCGTCCACCACTTCCCCGAACCGGCGCTGTTCGGCGCCGCGCCCGGCCCGCGCGGCGCCGCCCGGCTGCTGCGCGGGCAGAGCGAGGAGGGCCTGGCCAGGCGCGGCCTCGACCGCGACAGCACCGCCCGGCAGCGGCTGGAGCGGGAACTCGACGTGATCTCCGCGCTCGGCTACGACTCCTACTTCCTCGCCGTCAGCCAGGTGGTGGCCGACATCCGGGCCAAGGGCATCCGGGTCGCCGCCCGCGGCTCGGGCGCCGGATCGCTGGTCTGCCACGCGCTGGGCATCGCCACCGCCGACCCGCTGGAGCACCGGCTGCTGTTCGAACGGTTCCTGAGCGTGCGCCGGGGCTCGCTGCCCGACATCGACATCGACGTGGAGTCCGCCCGCCGCCTGGAGTGCTACGACGTGATCTTCGAACGGTTCGGCAAGGAGCGGGTCGCGGTCACCGCGATGCCCGAGACCTACCGGGCCCGCCGCGCCCTGCGCGACACCGGCCTCGCCCTCGGGATCGCGCCCGCCGACGTCGACCGCATCGCCAAGAGCTTCCCGCACCTGCGCGCCTCCGACATCACGAGCGCCCTCACCGAACTGCCCGAACTGCGCCGACTCGCCGCCGAGGCACCCCGGTTCGGGCCGCTGTGGGAACTCGCCGAGGGCCTCGACTCGCTCGTCCACGGCATGGCGATGCACCCCTGCGGCGTCGTCATCAGCGACGCCACCCTGCTGGACCGGCTGCCCGTCCAGCCCACCCCGCAGGGCGACTACCCGATGGCGATGGCGGCGAAGGAGGAGATCGAGGCGCTCGGCAACATCAAACTCGACGTGCTGGGCGTGCGGATGCAGTCCGCGATGGCGCACGCCGTCGCCGAGATCGAACGCGTCACCGGCGACCGCGTCGACCTCGACGACCCCCGGCAGGTGCCGCTGGACGACGTCTTCGCGTTCAAGCTCATCCAGGAGAGCCAGACCCTCGGCCTGTTCCAACTGGAGTCGCCCGGCCAGCAGGACCTGCTGTCCCGGCTCCAGCCGCGCGACCAGCAGGACGTCATCGCCGACATCAGCCTCTTCCGCCCGGGGCCGGTCCGCGGCGGCATGCCCGAGCGGTACATCGCCGCCCGGCACGGCGGCACCCCGCACTACGCCCACCCGGACCTGGAACCGGTGCTCGCCGACACCTACGGCGTGACCATCTGGCACGAGCAGATCATCGAGACGCTGCACGTGATGACCGGCTGCGACCTGGCGCTGGCCGAGATCGCCCGGCGCGCGCTCGGCGACAAGGAGCGGCTGCCGCGGATCAGGGACTGGTTCCACCGGCAGGCGCGGGCCCGCGGGTACCACGCGGCCGTCCGGGACGAGGTCTGGGGGACCGTCGAGGCGTTCGGCGCGTACGGCTTCTGCCGCGCCCACGCCGTCGCCTTCGCCGTCCCCGCCCTGCAGAGCGCCTGGCTCAAGGCGCACCACCCGGCGTTCCTGCTCGCCGGGCTGCTCGAACACGACCCCGGGATGTGGCCCAAGCGGGTCCTGGTCTCCGACGCCCGCAGGCGCGGGGTGCCGATCCTGCCGGTCGACGTCAACCACTCCGAGGCGTACCACGCCGTGCAGCGGACCGGCGACGGCGAGCCGTGGGGCGTGCGGCTCGCGCTCTCCGCCGTGCACGGCATCGGCGAGGAGGAGTGCGCGCGGATCGCGGCGGGGAAACCGTACGGGTCGCTGTCGGACTTCTGGCAGCGGGGCCGCCCCAGCCGTCCCGTCGCCGAGCGGCTCGCCGGGATCGGCGCCCTGGACCGTCTGCACGACGGCCGCCTCACCCGGCGTGATCTCCTGCTCCAGATCGCCGAGTTGCACCGCCAGTCCCGCACCAGGACCGCGGGCGCGGGCCAACTCCCCTTCGACACGGGCGCGGTCGGCGGGGCCGAGCCCAGCGGGCTGCCCGAGATGACCGGACGCGAGGCGCTGGGCGCGGAGTTGGGCACCCTCGGCATCGACGTCTCCCGGCATCTGATGGAGCATCACCACCGGTTGCTGCGCGAGATCGGCGCGACCGACGCGGCGCACCTGGCCGGGCTGCGGGCCGGTCGGCAGGTGCTGGTCGCCGGGGTGCGGGCCTCCACCCAGACCCCGCCGATCGCCAGCGGCAAGCGGATCATCTTCGTCACCCTGGAGGACGGCTCCGGCCTGGTCGACCTGGCGTTCTTCGAGGACTCCCACCCGGCCTGCGCGTACACCGTCTTCCACAGCGGGCTGCTGCTGGTGCGCGGCACGGTCCAGGTCCGCGGCACCCGCCGCACCGTCGTCGGCACCATGGTCTGGGACCTGGACGAGATCGCCGCCGCCCGGCGCGACCAGGGGCCCGAGGCCGCCCTCGCCCTCCTCGGCGAGAGCCGCCCGCACCCGACCCCGGCCCAGCCGCGGCGCACCCTGGCCGACGGCACCGCGGGCGCCCGCCTCCATCCGTACGCCGATCTCCAGCCCGCCGGGAGCAGGTCGGCCGATCTGAAGAAGTTCGGTCACACCAGTCCGGGGAGCGCGGGATGAGCACACGGCAGCGGCACATCGCCCACCTCCACCTGCACGCCCCGCCCGGCGAGGAGCAGTACGCCGATATAATCGAACTGATGTCCGGTATCACGCCTCATGTGCAGGCTGTGCCGCCGGACGCCGTCCAGCTCGACCTGACCTCCGCCCTCCGCTACTTCGGGCTCTCCCCGTACGACGTGGTGCAGTTGGCGAAGATGAGGCTGAAGGCCCTCTACGGCGTCGACAGCAGCGCCGGGCTCGCGGGCAACCGGATGCTCGCCGCCATGGCCGCCGACGCGTCCGCGCCGGGGGAGACCACCTGGGTCCGGGACGGACAGGCCGCCGACTGGCTGCACCCCCGTCCGGTCACCGCGCTGCCCGGCGTCGGACGGGTCACGGCCGACACCCTCGACCGGTACGGGCTGCGCACCATCGGCCAACTCACCGACCTGCCCGCCGGAACCCTGCAACGGCTCCTCGGCGCGGGCTCGGCCCGGCTGCTGGCCGAACGCGCCCGCGGTCACGACCCGCGGCCGGTCACTCCGTCCGAACCGGCGGCCCACCTGGTCGCCGACCTCGCGCTCGACCGGGACTGCCTCGACCCCGACCGGCACCACCGGGCCGTCCTCGGCCTGGCCGACCGGATCGGCCGGCGCCTGCGCGAGGACGGACGGATCGCGAGCAGGATCACCCTCACCGTGCGGTACGCCGACCGCAGTTCCACCACCCGCACCTGCGCGCTCCCGGAGGCGACCGCGCACTCGCCCGACCTCGCGGCCGCCGCGCTGGGGCTGTTGGCCGGTCTCGGTCTGCAACGGGCCCGGGTACGGGCCTTCGTGGTCCGCGCCGACGGTCTGCTGCCCGCCGGACTCGCCCACCGCCAGCTCTCCCTCGACCCCGGCGCCGACCGGGCCCGCGCGGTGGAGTCCGCGGCGGACCGGGCCAGGCGCCGGTTCGGCCCCCGTGCGGTCCACCCGGCGGCACTGGCGGACTGACGGTCCGCACCGGGTACCGGCGGTTCTCCCGCACGCCGACGTCCTTCCCGGGCGCGGACGGTCCTCACCGGGCGCCGACGGCCTTCCCGCACGCCGACGGCCCTTTCCGCCCGCCGCGATTCCGGGCGCCGACGTGTCCGCACGCCGATGTATCCGGGCGCCGACGCTCCTCCCCGGACGGCGTGGTGCGCGCGGGGCGCCCGGGGAAGAGGCCGTCCGGCCAGGCGAACCGGCCGTCCCGCCAACCGAGTTGCCGCGGCGGCCGTCCGGCAGGCGCGCTCCCGCTGCCGTCAGTGACCGGTCGTCGCCGTGAAGCGGTGGCTTCCCGGGCCCAGCTCCGCGACGGTGACCCGGCCTCCGGCGACGCGCACGTCCCGGTCCCGCGCGCGACGGCCGTCCCAGAGCAGGCGTCCGCCGCCGCGCACGGTCAGGCGGGCGCTGTCGCCCGGCAGCGCCAGGGTGCCCCGGGTGCCCGAGGGCACGTGCACCGTGACCGTGAAGGAGGCCGCGGTCCGCTGCCACTCCACCCGCAACGGGCCGTGCGGTGTCGGGAGTTGGCCCTGCGCCCAGGCGACGCTCCCGGGGTGCGGCCTGACCTCCCAGGTGGCGTAGCCCGGTGACGTCGGCCGGGCGCCCAGGAGTTGGTGGGTCAGCGCCGGGAGCACGCCGGTCGACCAGCCGTGCGCCATGCTGGTGTAGGCGTCCTCGTAGAGCGAGCCGTCCGGACCGATGCCCTCCCAGTGGGTGATGCCGGGGTCGTGCCGGTCCATCCACCCGTAGGTGCGGCGGATCTGGTCGAGCGCCGAGTCGGCCCGCCCGGTCTCGAACCGGGCCACGATCTCCGGGTACGAGGTGAAGGCGTACACCCGTTGCGAGGCGCCGCCGAAGAGCGTGTCGTTGTCCATGAAGGCGTTGCCGTACGGACGCTGGGTGGTCGCGTCGAGATGGGCGAGCGCCGACGCGGCCCGCCCGGCGTCCGCCACCCCCGAGGTGACGGCGATGGCGTTGCCGTCCTGCGCGTGCCGCACGGGGCCCGTCCCGGAGTCCAGGTAGGCCCCGGCGGACGCGTCCCACAGCAGGGAGTTGACCGCGTCCGCGACCAGGGCCGCCCGCTCCGTCCAGCGCTCCGCGTCGTCCCGGCGCCCCAGCCAGCGGGCCAGCGACGCCGCGTCGTGGAGCGCCTGCACGTAGTTCGCGTTGTAGTAGGTGATCCTGCCGGTGCGGCCGAGGAAGGCGTAATCCCCGTACCCGCCCGTGCCGTTGAGGCCCTTGCTGAGCAGACCCGCGCCGTCCGTGACGCTCGGGTACCAGACGTCCAGCACCTTCAGCAGGTTCGGGTAGTGGCGCTCGGCGTAACCGCGGTCCCCGGTGTACAGGACGTAGTCCCAGCTGCACGTCACCCACCACAACGGGTAGTCGAACAGGGGGAGGGTGTAGCCGTTGATGGAGGCCGGGGGTATCCAGCCGTCGGCGCGCTGGTGCGCGGCCAGGTCGGCCAGCACGTTGCGGGCCGCGTCCGCCGCCTCGTCGTGGGTGAGGTAGAGGGTGCGGGCGGAGACCGCCAGGTCGCCGACGTAGGGGTCGCGGTCGCGCTTGGGCCCGTCGTGCAGGACGCGCAGCCCTTCGAGGGACGCGCTCCAGGCGTTCCGCGGGTCGACGTCGTCCTGCCGGAAGGTGTCGGTGACCAGCTCGTTGGTGTACGAGGCGCCGTACCAGTAGCGGTTGAGGTCGTCGTCCGAGCAGAGGAACCAGCCGCGGTAGGTGGCCGGGGTGCCCAGGTAGGCGGTGAACTCCAGGGCCACGGAGTCGATCTCGACCGTTCCCCAGGGTTCGGCCGCCGGCGCGTCCGAGGCCAGCGCGTCCAGGGTGATCCTGAGATAGCGGAAGCCGTGCAGGCCGTCCGCGTACACCTGGGTGCCGTGCTGGTGGCCCTTGCGGTCGGTCCAGTCGGCGCCACCGGCCGGGACGGCGAACTGGTCGGTGCCCTGTGCCGGTGTCCCCGACTGGTCGGAGCGGGTGAAGTCGGAGCGTTCGGTGAGGTGTTGCAGGGTCTCGGAGAACGCGAGCCGCACACCGGGGGAGTTGTCGGAGGCGGAGGTGAACCTGACCCGCGGGTGTCCGACGACCACCTTGCCGAAGTCCAGGGTGACGCTGGGCTTTTCGACCGGCTCGACGGCCTCGGGCCACACCTCGTTGATCCGGGTGAAGGCCCCGCGCGGGGTGTCCTGCACCGCCGTCACCGTGATGCGGACCCGGGTGGTGGACACCGGCGCGCCGAACGGGACGGCACGCTGGATGACATCGTTGTCGGCGACCGTCGCCGCGGTGCTCCAGCCGCCGTCCCGCCAGACGTCGACCGTGAAGTCGGTCGGCACGCCGTCGCTGTTGGAGACGACGGTGATCCCGGACAGCTCCCGGGCGGCGGGCAGCGTGACGGTGAGCGTGTCGGGGAACTCGCCCTGCGTGTCGTCGTTCCAGAAGGTGTCCGGGTCGCCGTCGATGGCGTTGCCCGCGTCGTAGGTGCGCGGTGTGCCGTCGTTGCCGTTGTTGCCCGGGTGCGCCGACGACGCCTCGGCCACCGTGCCCTCGGGCCAGCGCGGGGCCGCGTCCGGCCGGGGTCTGCGCAGCACGGTCCTGGCGCCACCGGGCTTCAACAGCGCCTCGGGGCGCCGTACTTCGCCGGTGCTGCCGAGCACCCGGACGGGCCGCACGGTGCGGGAGCCGGGGGCCTGGACGTAGCGCTGCCAGCCGGTGCCGAGGCGCGGGGCGGGCGCCGGGTGATCCGCCCCGGGGGCGCCCGCTCCGGTGCCGGACGCCCCCGGGGTCGCGGTGGCCGGGGGGACTCCGAGCGCGGAGAGGGCCGCCGCACCGGCCCCGGCGGCCACGACCGTACGTCTGCGGGGACCGGGGCGCGCGCCGGTACCGGGGGTGCTGGGCAACGTCATGACGCCTCTCATTCCTCAGCGATCGACTGACTGAAACGATTCAAACGCGTCGGGCGAGGTGACGTTATCCCAGGACGTGCCGCGCGTACAGGGATCGCGCGGGGGTTCGCCGGTGGGGTCGGAGGGCTCTCCTGGGCGGGATGTGCGGGCGGCGCCGGAAGTTTTTACTGACGCGTAACTTCACAGTTGTACTACTCGCCCGTAACTTGGCGAGTGAAAAGCATCCTCGTGATCCGGATCACAGGGCGTCAGGCTGTCCCCCCTCCCTTGAGCCGCAAGGAGATCACTCGATGCTGCCCTGGAAGCGCGTGCTCAGACCCCTGGCCGCGGTCGTTCTCGCCGCCGTGGTGTCCGTCGTCCCCGCCACCGCCGCCCACGCCGCGTCCGCGCCGAGCACCGGCTGGAACGACTACTCCTGCAAACCCTCCGCAGCCCATCCCCGTCCTGTGGTACTGGTCCACGGCACGTTCGCCAACTCCGTCGACAACTGGCTCGGCCTCGCGCCCTATCTGGAGGACCGCGGCTACTGCGTCTTCTCCCTCGACTACGGCCAACTGCCCGGCGTCCCGCTCATCCACGGCCTGGGACCCGTCGACGCGTCGGCCGCCCAGCTCTCCACCTTCGTCGACAAGGTGCTCGCCGCCACCGGCGCCGCCAAGGCCGACCTCGTCGGCCACTCGCAGGGCGGCATGATGCCCCGCTACTACCTGAAGTTCCTCGGCGGGGCCGCCAAGGTCAACGCCCTCGTCGGCATCGCCCCCAGCAACCACGGCACCGACCTGGACGGCCTCACCAACCTGCTGCCGTACTTCCCCGGCGCCGCCGACCTGCTCTCCGCCAAGACCCCGGCCCTCGCCGACCAGATCGTCGGCTCCCCGCTGCTCACCAAGCTGAACGCGGGCGGCGACACCGTGCCCGGCGTCCACTACACCGTCATCGCCTCCCGGTACGACGAGGTGGTCACGCCCTACCGGAGCCAGTTCCTCAGCGGGTCCGACGTGCGCAACGTCCTGCTCCAGAACCTGTGCGCCGCCGACTTCGCCGAGCACGTCCTGATCGGCCTCACCGACCGGATCGCCTTCCACGAGGTCGCCAACTCCCTCGACCCCGCCCACGCCACCCCCACCACCTGCGCCTCGGCGCTCAGTTGACGCACGACGGGGTCTGTCCGACCTGAGCCGCCGGACAGACCCCGCCCCTCGTCGGCCGTCAACGACCGTGTCGGCCGCCGACGTCCAGCGCGCGGCGGCGGACCGAGGCGAACAGCGTCGCCGCGCCCAGCGCCAGGACGGCGGCGCCGCCCACCGCGAGCCAGGCGGTGGTGGAGTCCGCGCCCGTCTCCGCGAGGTTCTGCGAACTCCCGTCCGCCTTCGGCTCGTTGGCCGGAGTCCCGGGCCCGGTGGCGACCGCCTCGGCCGCCGTCTCCGTCGCGTCCGCGCCCGAAGTGGCCGGGCGCGTCGGGTCGGTGGTGGTCGCGGCGTCGTCGTCACCGTGCCCGTGGTGCTCGACCGTCGACCTGTCGGCGCCGTCCTCGATCTGCTGCTCCGAGGGCACGGAGGCGCTCGGCGCGGGGGTCGGAGCCGCCGCGGGCCCGGAGGCGGAACCGGCCGGGGTCCCGGCGCCCCCGGAACCGCCCGTGGCGCCGCCGAAGCTGACGTCCGAGCAGGAGTAGAACGCCTCCGGGCTGTCCGAGCGCTGCCAGACGGCGTACAGCAACTGCTGGCCCGAGCGCTCCGGGAGCGCGCCCGCGAACGTGTAGAAGCCGCCCGCCGCGACCGGGTCGGTGGACGAGGCCACCGGGTGCTCCAGATCCAGGTCGGACCAGGCCAGCGGCTTCGCGGGGTCGTAGCCCGGCCGCGTGATGTACACCGTGAAGGTGCCCTTGTGCGGGGCCGTCACCCGGTACTTGAAGGTGTACGACCCGGCCTTGACCGACGTCGCGGGCCAGTCCGCGCGGGCCAGGTCGAGCCCCTTGAACTCCTCGGCGCCCGCGCTGCACAGCTTGCCGTCCGGGATCAGATCCTGGTGCCTGCCCCCGGCGTCACCGATGCGGATGCCGTTCCAGTCGTACAGCGCCTGCGTCCCCCCGGCGGCGACCGCCGCCTTGCACGCGGCGGACCGCGGGCTCTCCGGACCCTCCGCGTAGCACTGCGAGACCCGGCTCACCGGGTCGCCCATGGTGCCGTGGGCGGACGCCGGCGCGGCCGACAGCACGGTCAGGGCGAGCGGGGCGACTCCGGCGGCGAGGCTCGCGACGGCGGCCGCGGTCCTGCGGCGCGCGGGCACGGCGGGCTGGGAAGCCAGGGATGCCATGGGGAAACTCCTCGGTACGGCCTCGGCGGGGCGGGGCGGCGGACCTGTGCGGGTCCGGTCCCGTCCGGTGGGGCGGATCGGGACCGGCGGCCGCGATCCCGTGGGGGGCGAGTCAGAAGCTAGCGCCAGAGAAGCGCGGAACCGCCTGCTGAGGCCGGTGAGGAGAGATCCTTATGGTGGCGTTAAGGGAGTGCTGAGACTGCGCTCAGGTAGGTACCGTTCGCCGCATGACGCAGGACGAGATCCGGCCCGCCGTCGCCGCCGACGTACCGGCCGTGCGGCGGGTGACCGACGCCGCCTACCGGCCCTTCATCGCCCGCATCGGCCTGGTGCCCGTGCCGATGCGGGCCGACCACGCGGCGGACGTCGCCGCCGGGAAGGTGTTCGTGACCGGACAACCGGTGACCGGGCTGGTCGTCGTGGAGGCGCGCGGGGACCACCTGTTCCTCGACAGCATCGCCGTCCACCCCGACGCGCACGGCCGGGGCGTCGGACGGCGGCTCCTGCACTTCGTCGACGCACACGCGCGTGCCCTCGGACTGCCCGAGGTCAGGCTCTACACCAACGCGCTGATGACCGAGAACCGCAAGATCTACCCGCGCTACGGCTACGAGCTGGTGGAACGCCGCATGGACGGCCCCTACGACCGGCTCCACTACCGCAAACGGCTCGACCCGGTGACCTGAGCGGCAGGCGCGCCGGGCGGGCCGGCGGTCCGGCCGCTCCGCCGGTCGGGCCGGTCAGTTGTCGGGCCACCAGGTGCGGGCGATGTCCTCACGGATCTCAGGACGCCCGCCGGGCCGCCGCTCGGACTCCTCGCGCACACGGCGCGGGTCCGGCTTCCTGATCAGGGGCTTCTGCACGGTGGTACGGCGCATGCCTGCCTCCTCGCAGCGCCTGCCGGGTTCCCTGCGCTCAGGGCGGCAGACCCTTTCCGGGAGGGTGACTCATCGGCCCCGGCCTGTCTGTGGCGCCGGTCACTCCGTCACTGTCAGTGGCGGGTGTCACTCTGGGGCCATGACCGACCACACGCACGACCGCGAGCGGGTCCGCGAGGAGGGTGGGACACGCGGGCCGCCTCCTTCGACGACGAGCGGTACGTGGTCCTCGCCCGGGTCGGCGCCGTCAGGTCAGGAGGGTCGTGAAGCGGTCCGTCGCGGCGAGCGCCGTCAGCTCGTCGAGAGCCGCGGTCGCCGCCCGCGCCGCCTCCGGGTCGCGCCGGGCCAGGCCGCTCGCGGCGAACTCGTCCTCGTCCAGCCTGCGGACGTCCGTCCCGTCGGCGGACCGCCACAGGTCCAGGTCGAGATCCTCGACGAGCAGCTCGGACCCGGTCAGCACGGCGGGCCGGGTCACGTCGCAGTACCAGCCCTTGAGGAGACCGGAGGCGTCCCGCACCTCCTTCACCGCGTACCAGCGGTCCCGCCAGTAGTGCTCGGTGAACACGTCACCCGGCGCGAACCGCACGAACCCGAAGTCCCGCACGCCCGCACCCGCCCAGGGGGCGCGCACGACGACGCGGACACCGTCGTCGTGCAGCAGCCCGGCCCGGTAACGGATCTTCGTGCGGCCCGCCTTGACGAGCCTGACCGTCAACGGGCCGTACGGCTCAGCCTGGTACGCGGACACACCGCACCCCGTCCGTCCGGGAGAGGCGGGAGAGTCGGGGGAGGGACGATCGGCACAGCCCGGAGGAGGGGGCCACGCCGTGCAGGTCCCCGGTGGGGAGGGCGCGCGCGATCACGGTCATGAACGTGCACGCTACGGCGCGGGCGGGCCCGTACGCCTCCCGTTTTCCGGCGGGTGCGGGACAATCGGCGGGTGACCCTGAAGATCCACATCGATGACAGTGCCGCGCCCTACGAGCAGGTGCGGTCGCAGATCTCCGAACAGGCGCGCGCCGGGACGCTCCCCGTCGGGTACCGGCTGCCGACGGTCCGCGGCCTCGCCGAGTCGCTGGGCCTGGCGGCGAACACGGTGGCCAAGGCGTACCGGGCGCTCGAAGGCGACGGAGTGATCGAGACGCGTGGCCGCAACGGCACGTTCGTCGCCGCCGCGGGCCCGGCGGCGGAGCGGGAGGCCGCGGCGGCGGCGCAGTCCTACGTCGAGCGCGTCCGCCGCCTCGGCCTGGACGAGCCCACGGCCCTCGCCGCCGTCCAGGACGCGCTGCGCGCCGCATACGGGCGCGACGGCGGAAGCTGACGGGGCGCGACGCGAGCGGGTGCGCTGCGAGCGGGTGCGCTGCGAGCGGGTGCGCTGCGAGCGGGTGCGCTGCGGAACGGGTGGGTTGCGGAACGGGTGCGCTGCGGAACGGGTGCGCTGCGGCGGCCGGGGGTGACGGGCCGCGGGGGCGGAAGCGGAGGGCTGTGGCGGCCGGAGTCTGCGGGCCGCGCCGCCCGCCCGTTCCAGGGCAGCGACGGCGGCGGACGCCGACCGGCGTGACCACGGCGCGCGTCGGCCCGCGGGGCGGTGGCGGTGCAGGTGACCGTGGGGGCGGTCCCCGTGAGGGCGGGGGTCCCCGTGGGGCGCGTCGTCTTTTTTCCGAGCGCCCCCGTCCGCCTTACAGGTACAGACCCGCGTCCGCGCCCTCGCGGGGTTCCGGGAGGGACGTCGGTGAGGTGCCCCGGCGCAGGGCGTACAGCTCCGCCAGGGTCGCGCCCTCGCGGCCCACGCCCTCTTCCGTGCCGAGCCAGTTGACGGCCTCCGGGCGGGTGAGCGGGCCGATCTCGATGCGGGCGAGGCAGCGGCCGGGGCGGACGACCGCCGGGTGGAGCCGTTCCAGGTCCTCGTTGGTGGTGACCCCCACCAGGACGTTGCGGCCCTGCCCGAGCAGCCCGTCGGTGAGGTTGAGCAGCCGGGACAGCGCCTGGCCCGCCGTGTGCTTGGCCTCGCCGCGGATCAGCTCGTCGCAGTCCTCCAGCAGGAGCAGCCGCCAGCGGCCCTTGCCGGTGCCGTCGTCCTCGCCGATCGCGATGTCCATCAGATAGCCGACGTCGGAGAAGAGGCGCTCGGGGTCGAGCACGCAGTCGACCTGGCACCAGTCACGCCAGGACCGCGCCAGGGTGCGCAGCGCCGACGTCTTCCCGGTGCCCGGCGGCCCGTGCAGCAGGAGCAGCCGTCCCGCGATGTCCTCGGGCGTCGTCTTCATCAGCCGGTCCAGCGCGTCCGCCACCGGCGCCGTGTAGTTGGGGCGGACCTCGTCCCAGGTCCCGGCCGAGATCTGCCGGGTGGTGCGGTACGGGCCGCGCCGCGGCGAGACGTACCAGAAGCCCATCGTCACGTTGTCGGGCTGCGGTTCGGGCTCGTCGGCCGCGCCGTCGGTGGCCTGGTCGAGGACCCGCTCGGCGAGGTCGGAGCTGGTCGCGGTGACCGTGACGTCCGCGCCCCGGCTCCAGCGGGAGATCAGCAGCGTCCAGCCGTCGCCCTCGGCGAGCGTCGCGCTGCGGTCGTCGTCGCGCGCGACCCGCAGCACCCGGGCGCCCGGCGGCAGCAGGGTGGCGGCGGACTTCACCCGTTCGATGTTCGCCGCGTGCGAGTACGGCTGCTCGCCCGTCGCGAAACGGCCGAGGAACAGCGCGTCGACGACGTCGGACGGCGAGTCGCTGTCGTCGACGTTGAGCCGGATCGGCAGCGCGTCGTGTGGGTTCGCAGACATGCCGTCCATGATCCGGCACCGGGGCGCCCCGTGCACCCGGTTTCGTGGTCCGCCGGGTGTGTCGGTCGTGTCGCGGGTGTCCGGGACGTCCCGTCCGTCCCGCCGGGGTGCCGGACGTCCCGACATCGCCCGCAGGATCCCCGGCCCGGTTACTGTTGCCACGATGGCACGTCATGAGTGGACTTCGGGGGCGTGGCGGTGGCGGCTCGGCGCCCTGCTCGGGGTCGGCGTGGCCGTACTGGCCCTGATCGTGACGGTGATCCGCACCCTGCCCGACGACGACGCGGACACCGCGGGCACCTCGCGCAACGGCGACCGGGTGCACGGCACTCCCCGCACCCCGCCGGGGACCGAGGGCCCCGAGGTCGGCTGGGGCTTCACCCACACCCAGTACAGCGCCGACGAGGGCGACGGCGCCGCCACCGCGCGCGCCGACCGGCTCGTGCGGGGCGCCGGGGGCATGCCGCAGGTGCAGGCGCTGATGGGTTGGGGAGCCGACAACCCCGAGCCGGTGAAGGGGCGTTACGACTTCGCCGCGATGGACCGCCGGATCGACTTCGTGCGCGCCACCGGCGGCACCCCGGTGATCACCCTGTGCTGCGCGCCGGACTGGATGAAGGGCGGCACCTCGGGCGTCGGCCACACCGACTGGAGCCAGGCCGCGCTGGAGACGGCACCGGAGCCCGCGCACTACGCGGACTTCGCCGCGCTGGCCGCGACCGTCGCCCGACGCTACCCGGACGTACGGCACTTCCTGGTCTGGAACGAGTTCAAGGGCTTCTGGAACGACGCCAAGGGCCGCTGGGACTACGAGGGTTACACCGCGCTGTACAACCTCGTCCACAAGGCCCTGAAGAAGGTCGACAAGGACATCATGGTCGGCGGCCCCTATCTGGCCATGGACAGCCTCGACCCCCGGTCGGAGAACGCTTCCCGTTCCGTGAAGGGGAGTTGGGGCGCGATGGACCAGCGGGTCCTGGACGCCTTCGCGTACTGGAACCGGCACCGGGCGGGCGCCGACTTCGTCGTCGTCGACGGCTCCAGCTACACCAACGACGACGAGCTGCTGCCGGACGAGTTCGCGGCCACCGAGAAGTTCACCGCCGTCGGCACCTGGGTGCGGCGGCAGACCGGGAACCTGCCGCTGTGGTGGTCGGAGTACTACGTCGAGCCCGCCGACGGCAACGACGAGCGCCGGGGCTGGTCCGAGACCCGCCGGGTCGCCGTCCAGGCCGCGGGTCTGATCGCCATGGCCGAGGGGGGCGCCGGTTCCGGCTTCTACTGGAACCCGCAGGACGAGAAGGGCACCGACTGCCCCGGCTGCCTGTGGACCCCGACCTACGGCCCGGACGGCGGCCGCGGACTGCCCATGTTCGGGCTGCTCTCCCGCTTCCACCGCGAGTTCCCGCCCGGCACCCGCTACCGGAAGGTGCCGGTGGCCGCGGACGACGCGCCGCACGTCCGGGTCCTCGCCACCGACCGGACGGTCCTGGTGGTCAACACCCTGGACCGGACGATCAGCGCGAAGGTCGACGGCCACCGCTTCGACCTGCAGGCGTACGGCGTGACGTGGCTGGAGCGGAAGCGGTGACCGGCTCGCCCCCGGCGCCCTGACGCCCGCGCCCCGGGCCGGTCCGCCCCGGCCGCTACTTCATCGTCAGGAACCGCTGCACCAGCGACGCCAGGAACACCGCGAGCAGGGGCAGCGAGAACCAGAAACTGCCCTGGAGGAAGTGGAGTTGGCGCACCCCGGGGCGGACCGCCACCCGGACCAGCTCGCGCGCCGTCAGCAGCACGAGCAGCGCCACCGCCGCGAGGCCCCCGACGATCGACCACGGCGTCCAGGTGATCCGGGGCCCGATCGGACCCGGGTCGGCCCTGGGCACCGCGGACCCGGGCCGCTCCCGCAGCGCGTACACCGCCGCGTCCTTGTTGCCCATGACCTTCTCCAGCTCGGGCCGCCGGTCCAGGTTCCGCAGCAGCCGCGACTCCCAGGTCGCGGGATAGCCGACGTCCATCTCCAGGTACGTCACCTGGCTCCCGCCGACCATCAGGTACGACTGCGGGCCCGCGTCGCGCAACGCCTTGACCAGACCCGACACCAGCGCCGGGTCGCTCGGCGCCAGGGTGGGCACGTAGTCGACCCGCTCCATGTCCCTTGCGCCCCACGGCATCGCCGGGGTCACGTTGTTCACCGGGTCGTCGCTCAGCCACAGCAGCCGGACCGTCGGGTCGTCGTGGGCGTACACGTACTCCATCGCCGCGACCTCGCCCGGCCTGGTCCGCTCGAACGCCTCGTTGCCCCAACGGGCCACCAGGAAACCGCCCATGAGGAGCAGCCCGGTCAGCAGCGCGACCCCGGAGGCGAGGCCCGGCCGGTCCCGCTCCCGCTCCCCGGCGGTGGCGCCGGTGCGCGGGAACAGGGCGAGACCGCAGAGCAGGGCCGCGCCTGGCAGCGCGAACATGAAGACGCGCAGGGCCATCTCGCCGCCGTAGGACTGCATGCCGAAGCCGAGGAACGGCACGAACGTGAGGACCGGCAGCGCCACCTCCCGGTAGCGCAGACGCCGTCGCCGCAGCCAGCCCCAGCAGGCCAGGGCCAGCACCCCGCCGGCCAGCGCCACCCGCGCGTACAGGACCAGCTTGTGCGCGGGGCTGCCGCCCTCGATGCGCCCCGACACCGACGACGAGACGTTGCCGCCGACCCCGCCGACCCCGCCGAACAGGTCGTCGAAGTGCCCCGACCAGTACGGCTCGGCCATGAAACCGAGCCAGCCGATCACCAGCACCGCGAACAGCAGTGGCAGGCCGACCAGTTCACTGCGGCGCAGCAGCACCAGCACGGTGAGCACGCCCAGCATCACGAACGGGGTGAGCTGATGGGCCGGGACGCTCGCCGCGAAGAGTCCGATCACCACCGCGAGCAGCACGGCCTTCTGCCGCCGCTCGGCCGGTTCCACCTCCCGTTCGCCCGGCCGCGTCCGCGTCCACACCACCCGGGGCGCCCTGAACCACACCAGCAGCAGGGCCACGAACGCCAGATAGAGCAGATAGGTGAAGCCCTGCGGGGAGAAGTAGTCCTGGCCGACCCAACTGCTCAGCGCGAAGACCCAGATGCCCGTCCAGCGCGCCCGCCAGCTCGCCCGCAGCGCGCGCGTCAGCAGGAACAGCGGTGCCAGGTACAGGAGTTCGATCAGGGTGGGCCACCAGCGGATCACCTCGGTGAGGTCGGTGACCCCGCAGGCCCGCGCGACGAAAGCGGCCACCGCGAAGAACCCGGGCCAGCTCCAGCGCGCGTCCAGGTCGGGCACCGCCGACCCGGTGCGGTCGATGTAGTCGAGGAAGCCGAGGTGCTGCCAGGCGGTCGCGAACCGCGGTTCCGACTCGACGACGGCGGGCAGCGCGTGCAGGGACAGCACCGTCGCGAGGAGCGTCACCAGCAGCAGCGCCCGGTGCTCGCGGCCGAGCCGGAGCAGCGACCCGAAGACCACCACGAGCAGCGCGGCCCCGGCGAGCGTCGCCGTCGGCAGCACCGAGATCAGCCCGAGGCCGCCCATCCGGTCCAGGTCGGCCTCGCCGAGCCGGGCGGCGGGCACCCAGTACAGCAGCAGCGCGACGGCCAGCAGCCCGCCCAGCACCGCCCCGGCCCTGCTGGGCCGACACCGCTCCCGCCAGGACGGCGGCGGTGGGCCGGGGGAGTGCTGCGGCGCGGTCGCGGACGGCGCCGGAGGCGGCGGGACCACGAACCGGTCCTCGTCCTGCGTGGGAGGCGGCGGGACGACGAACCGGTCCTCGTCCTGCGTGGGAGGCGGCGGGACCACGAACCGGTCCTCGTCGATCTCCCACTCCAGCTCCACTCCCGCCGAGCCCGTCTCCGTGCCGGGCCCGCGCACCCGGTCCCGGGGCGATCCGGCGCCGGGCAGCGGGTGCAGTTCCCGCGGCTCGACCACCGGCGTGCCCGCGGGCGGGGTGCCGGGTCCCGGGCGCACGTCCGGACGGCGTTCCTGGTGGTCGAAGTCGACGTGCACGCCGAGCGCGAGGGTGTCGTCGTCCACCGCCCAGGCCGGTTCCCGCCTGCGCGGCTTCGCGGACGGCACCTCGCGCGCCCCCAGGTCGGCGAGGTCGCCGTCGGGCGACACGTCCTCGGCCGGTGCGGGCACGGGCGCCGTCCTGATGGTGCGCAGCAGCCTCGGCGCGGCGACGGCGACGATCACGGCGAGGCTGGAGATCTCCGCGACGCCCGCGCCGGTCAGTCCCATCCGGGGGAGCAGCAGGAGCGTCAGACTGAGCACCAGGACGCACAACAGGCCCTGGAGCCAGGCGAGTCCGGCGGTGCGGCTCTGCGCCCGCAACACCGCGAAGTGCGTCTCTGTCACGACCCGCAGCAGCGCGCCGACCGCGAACCAGCGCAGCAGCGGGGTGGCCGCGTCCGCGTACCCCGCGCCGAACACGCCCAGGATCCAGGGCGCTCCGACGAAGATGCCGCCGCAGACCGGCAGCATGATCCGGGCCATCCGGCGCAGCGCGGCCCGGGTGTCGGCGGCGAGCCTGGCGGGGTCGTGCGAGCCCTCCACGGTCAGTGAGGCGCCCATGTTGATGGCGAGCAGATTGACGGTGCCGCCGATGGTCGTGGTGATGTAGAAGTACGCGTTGTCCTCGGAGCTGACCTGGGACGCGATGAGCACCGGCACCAGGTAGACGACGGCGAGCGAGAACAGGGAGCCGGTGTAGTCCCCGGCGAGGAACCGGCCGATCTCCCGCAGGCCGGGCGGCTGCGACCGGCCCGCGGTGGCCTCCACGTGGCGGGGCACCAGACGCCGGAACACCAGCCAGCCCAGCGGTACCACCGAGGTGGCGATCGCGGCGACCCAGGAGACGAAGACACCGGCCGCCGGCACCGCCACCGCGCAGCCGACCAGCAGGGCCAGCTTGACGGCGGAGAAGACGGTGTTGCCCACCGGCACCCAGGGCGCGCTGCGCAGCCCGGTCAGCACCCCGTCCTGGAGGGTGAGCAGGTTCCAGGCGACGACGGCGACCAGGAACCCGGCGCCGGCGAGCGCCCCGTGCAGGAACCGGTACGAGGGCCCGAAGCGGTCGAGGGACAGCAGGAAGATCCCGGCCGCGCCCGCCACCACCAGCGAACTGCCCGCGTAGGTACGGAGGATGAGCCGTCCGGTGCCGGGGCCCGCGACGGGGATGAAGCGGGCGAGGGCGCCGGTGAGGGTCACCGCCGTCAGGCCCGCGAGGAACTTCATCGCGGCGATGGCCGCGGAGCCCTGACCGACCGCGTCCTCGCTGTAGTAGCGCGCGGCGGCCAGCCAGAAGCCGAGCCCGAGGACGGCGGAGATGCCCGTGTTGAGCATGAGGGCGTAGGCGTTGCGGAACAGCGGGCTGCCGCCGCCGGATCCGCCGAGGCCCGGCAGCCGGAGGCGGCGCCCCCGCCGCGGCGGCTCGGCGGCCGGGAGTGGTGCGGGCTCGGTGGTGGTGGTCGTGTCAGACACGGGAACGGATGGCCTTCCGGCGGACCTGTCGTGCTCTGCGGACCAGGGCGTACCCCTTGGTGAGGGCCCGGTCCCTGGCGACGTCGCGGTGGAGCAGGCGGCCTCGGAGCAGCCGCTCGAACTCCTCGATGCCGGTGCCCCGGCGTACGGTGACCCGCCGCAGGGCGTAGGGGCCCTGGCGGCGGCGGGCGAGGGCGTTGCCGACGGCGAGCGCCTGGGCCCAGCCCGTCTCCCGCACGGCAGCGCGCACCCGTCGGCTGGAGTAGCCGTAGGGGTAGGCGAACGAGGCGGGCGCGGTGCCCAGTTCGGCGCCCACGATCTCCCGGCAGCGGCGCAGCTCGTGCCGGAGCGGGTCGTCGCCGAGCTGGTCGAGCTGCGGGTGGGTGTGGCTGTGACCGCCGATCTCGACGCCCGCGGCGGCCAGTTCGCGCACCTGGTCCCAGTCGAGCATGAGGTCGGGGCCGCCCCCGGTGTGGTGGGCGCCGCGGATCCAGCCGGTGGAGACGAACAGGGTCGCGGGGTAGCCGTGGCGGGCGAGGGCGGGCAGCGCGTGGCGGTGGACGCCCTCGTAGCCGTCGTCGAAGGTGATGAGCAGGGGGCGGGCGGGCAGTGGGCGGCCGTCGCGCCAACTGCGGGCCAGGTCGGCCGTGTTGACGGGCGTCATGCCGAGGTCGGCGATGATCCCGAGGTGCCGCGCGAACGCCTCCGGGGTCACCGAGAGGGCGCGGGTCGCGTGGTTGGGGGTGGTCGCGACCGCGTGGTACATGAGGATCGGCACGGCGGTGTCGTCAGCCATCGGACGCCCCCTCGACCGGCGTGACGGCGAACGTCGTCCCGTTCCTGCGGGCCCGTACGCTGCCGACGAGGTAGCCGCCCGCCGCCGTGAGCACCCCGGCGACGATCGCGCCCGCCCGGCCCGCGCCACCGGGGCGGGCCAGGAGGACGTCGCGCAGCCCGCGGGCCACCCCGGCGGGCAGCACCCGGGTGGTGTACCGGCGTTCGGACGCGAGTCCGCGTCCGGCGCCGACGCTCCGGGCCACCAGCGCCTTGGAGAGCCCCTCCGCCCAGGTGCGGGCGCGGAAGTACCCGAAGCGCTCGCGGGCGGCGGACACCCGGTGGTGGATCACCGCGCGGTCGTCGATGAGCAGGACGGCGTCCGGGCGGGCCAGGCCGAGCCGGATGCACAGCTCCGTCTCCTCGCCGCCCAGCGGTCGCCGGTCGCCGTCGCGTCCGATGCCGGTGGCGAAGCCGCCCGCCGCCTCGAACGCGGTGCGCCGGAAGGAGGCGTTGCCGCCGAGGACGTTGCGCACCCGGACCCGGCCGGGCGGCAGCCCCCGGTAGGTGCAGCCCACCACCCAGTCGAACTCCTCGGGGAACCAGGCGGGTCGGCGGCCGGAGGCCCAGACGGGCTCGGTGCGACCGCCGACCGCGAGGACCCGCGGGTCGGCGTAGGCGTCGGCGAAGCGGCGCAGCCAGTCGCGTTCGGCGACGGCGTCGTCGTCGAGGAAGGCGATCACCTCGCCGTGCGAGGCGGCGATGCCGGTGTTGCGGCCAGCGGAGAGGCCGCGCGGCCCGGCGTTGGCGAGCACCCGCACCGCGCCTGACCCGGGCCCGCGGCGCCGGCCCCCGCCGGGACCTTCGGCACCGGACCCGCCTCCACCGGGCCTGTTCCCCCCGGATCTGTTCTCAACGGGCCCGTTCTCCCCAGGCCCGTTCCCCCTGGGCCCGTTACCCCCGGGCCCGTCCTCCCCGGCGCCGTCCTCCCCGGGCACGCCGTACTCCTTGGTGAGCCGGTCCAGCAGTGCCTGGTTGTGGTCGACGACGAGCAGCGTCTCCCGCGCCGGGCGGGACTGCGCGCGCACCGAGGAGACCGCCGCGAGGATGTCCTCCCAGCGGTCCTCGGTGTAGACGCAGATCACGACGGACATGTCGGGACCGCTCAAGACGCCTCTCCCCGTACCGAGTCGAGCATCGGCGAGCGGCGTGTGCGGCGGCGCAGGGCACGCCGGTTGGAGCGTTCCCCGAGGATGACCCGCAGGACCCGCAGCCCGTCCCGCACGGCCCGCAGATTGCTGGTGCCGTGGATGCGGAGGTACTCGTGGCTGGGGATCTCCTGCACCTTCAGGCCCGCCTTGACGACCCGGATGTTCATCAGGGTCTCCACCTCGAAGCCGGTGCAGTCCAGGTCGATCTTGTCCAGGCAGTGCCGCCAGAAGGCGTTGTAGCCGTAGCACAGGTCGGTGTAGCGGGCGCCGAACTTGCGGTTGACGACGGTGCACAGCGCCCAGTTGCCGAGCTTGCGGATGAACGTCATGTCGTCGGTGCCGCCGCCGTTGGCGAAGCGGGAGCCCTTGGCGAAGTCGGCGCCGGAGACCAGCGCGGAGACGTACGAGACGATCTCGTTGCCGTCGGCCGAGCCGTCCGCGTCGACCATCACGATGATGTCGCCGCTGCACGCCTCGAACCCGGTGATCAGCGCGTCGCCCTTGCCCTTGCCGCGCTGTTCGACGACCTTCACCTTCGGCCACAGGGAACGGGCCACGTCGACGGTGTCGTCGGTGGAATTGCCGTCGACGAGAACCACTTCATGTATCCAGTCGGGAAGTGTCTTGAAGACGTAGGGGAGATTCTCGGCCTCGTTCATGGCGGGAATGACCACGCTCACCGGCGGAGTGATCGCCAGGTGGGAGGAGATAGGCCGATAGGTGACGTCGGTTGACGGTTCGTGGCCGGTGGCCGCGGGCCGCAGAACGGAACTCATGAGTCTGGTCCCTCTCGTCCGGCTGGACCGCCCGCCCCTGGGCGGTCCGGCGATATACCCGGTTCGAAAGGGGGGTTCTCACCCCGGCGGCACGGCCGAGCGGCACTCCGTGCATGCCGGGTGAGCTGGCATGACTGACCGGCCGCCGGACAGTGGCGGCCGATCTCGCGGCACGGCCCGGTCACCGGTGCGGTCACCGAGCACGGCACCCCCCTACCGCGCCTCGCGCCGGGCTCCGTCGCGGTCCTGAGCCCTCCCCCGGAGCCGCATGATGATGGTCCGGCGCGAGTGAGATCTATGACGGTATTGATGGTTGAACCCTGGTCGCAAGGCTTGGAAGGCGGCCTCACGCTTTTATCGGTCTGAGCGTTGCACAGCCCAGGAGAATCAGCAGACTGATCACCGATACGGCGATGATTCCGCCCTGGACCGACCAGCGGTGAACGGCCAGCATCCCCTGCGCCACGAGCATGTCGACGACGACCGCGCCCGCGAGCGCGGCCAGCGTGCGGCCCAGGGGTTCCAGCCCGGCGAGCACGGCCGCGAGAGCGGACGCGGGTGCGGCGAGCAGGAAGAACAGGGTGAGCGGGCCCCGCATCCAGAAGTCCGCGTCGGTGAGGGCGAGTACGGCCCCGGTCCCCCCGAGGGCCGTCGCGACACCCGCGAGCAGAGGCGGAAGATCCCTCCCCGCCACCGTCTTTGCCCGCTCGGTGCCGCCCTTTGAAGATCTCTTGACACGTATGGCCTGCATGGCCGATTTTGCCCCCCGACGCGCCGGATGCCGGGCTTCAATGTGGCGCAGGCCGAGAGCGGGCGTCAAGACGTCCTTGTCGTTCACACCGGTTCTTGTGGACGCCTGAACACGCGTTCCCCCGGATGCGTCGACTGGTCTCGCGGGGACGGGAGTTCGGGCAGCCGGCGACGGCCGCGCCGGGCGAACTGTCCGTCCGTCAGCTCGAACACGTGGTGAACACCCAGGGTGGCAAGGGGAGAGGAAGGGGAAGTGTTGGCATGAACACTTCCGCTCGACGCGCGTAGTTGGTACGAAAGGGATGGCAGAGATCCTGCTAAAGGGAGGTTCCATGAGACGTTCCCGAATTGCCGCCCTCGTCAGCTCGCTCCTCTTCGCCGCCGGCACCGCCCTGACCGGCGCCGCCGCCGCCCAGGCGGCCACGACGGCCGCCGCCGGGGGCTATGTGGCGCTCGGCGACTCCTACTCCTCCGGGGTCGGGTCGGGCAGTTACATCAGCGCGAGCGGCGACTGCAAGCGCAGCACGAAGGCCTACCCGTACCTCTGGGCGGCCGCGCATTCACCCTCGACGTTCGACTTCACCGCCTGCTCGGGCGCTCGTACGGGTGATGTTCTCTCCGGTCAACTGGGCCCGCTCAGCTCGGCGACCAAGCTCGTGTCCATCAGCATCGGCGGCAACGACGCCGGGTTCGCCGACGTCATGACGACCTGTGTCCTCCAGTCCGACAGCGCCTGCCTCTCCCGGATCGCCACCGCGAAGGCGTACGTCGCCAACACCCTCCCCGGCGCCCTCGACAGCGTGTACTCGGCGATCAGCAGCAAGGCGCCGTCCGCCCACGTGGTCGTCGTCGGCTATCCGCGCTTCTACCAGCTCAACACCACCTGCGTCGGCCTCTCCGACACCAAGCGGAAGGCCATCAACGAAGCCTCGGACCAGCTGAACACCGCCACCGCCAAGGTCGCCGCCAACCACGGCTTCTCCTTCGGGGACGTCCGCACCACCTTCACCGGCCACGAGCTGTGCTCCGGCAGCGCCTGGCTGCACAGCCTCAACGTGCTGAACGTCGGCGAGTCCTACCACCCCACCGCCGCCGGGCAGTCGGGCGGCTACCTGCCCGTCTTCACCTCCGCGGCCTGACGGTCAGGGCGAAGCGGATCCGGAATCCGTGGGGGAGGCTCCGTCCGACGGGGTCTCCTCCACGCACGTCACCGAGAACGGCACCGGCTCCGACGTGACGCGCGCCGGGGTCCGCACCTCCACGGAGACCGCGTCCCGCAGCGTCCCCGAGCCGCCGTCCGTCGTCACGAACACCGTGTCCGTACGGGACGTGCCGCCGCCCTCCGGGAAGGACAGCGTCTTCCAGCCCTCGTCCATGACCTTCTCGTCCTCGGACCGCCACCGGTAACGCACCTGCGCCGGGAGGGCGTTCACGGAGAGGGTCAGCGTGAACGCGGGCGCGTCGGCACGGGACGGCGGACAGCTTCCCCGGTAGTCGGTGTGCGCGCCGGTCACCGTGACCGTGACCGACCGGGCGGACGCCGTGTCCCGCGCCGAACCGCTCGCGCTCGGCGACACCGGCACCGACGCCCCGCCCTCCCCCTTCCGCGAACTCCCCGTCTCCTTCGGCG
Source organism: Streptomyces sp. SolWspMP-5a-2 (assembly GCF_900091845.1). Lineage (GTDB taxonomy): Bacteria > Actinomycetota > Actinomycetes > Streptomycetales > Streptomycetaceae > Streptomyces > Streptomyces doudnae. The sequence continues at coordinate 4,922 of NZ_FMCI01000269.1, read as the reverse complement.
TCGACGCGCCCTGCCCGTCGGCCCGGTCGCCGTCCCCTCCGGTGTCCCGGTGCGTCAGCGCGTACGTCAGCCCGGCGACCGCGAGCGCCAGGACGACCACCCCCCGCGACCAGCACCCCGGCCACCCGCCCGTCCCGCCGCGCCCCACCCGCCGGGACGGAGGACGGCACCCCGTGACCGGAAGCAGAACCGGAACCGGAACCGGAGGCAGAACCGGAGGCGGAACCGGAGCCGGTGGCGGCCGGGCGCGCGGGCTGACGCGCGGTCGGCCCCGGCCCCGGAAGCCCGGCGACCGTGGTCCCGTACGGTGACCCGCCCGGCCCGCGCCCGCCCGACCCGTATCCACCCGACCCGTACCCGTCGGGCCCGTCCCTGTCCGGCCCGTACCGGCCCGGGGTGCCGCCCGCCGCGACCAGGCGCAGGTCGTCCTCCGCCCGGTCGGCCGGGAGGCGCTGCGCCGGATCCTTGCGCAGCAGCGCCTCGACGACGGGCCCCAGCGGCCCTGCCCGGCGCGGCGGCGGCAGCTCCTCGTCGACGACGGCGCGCAGCGTGCCCAGCGGAGTGGCTTGCCGGAACGGCGAGTTGCCCTCGACCGCCGCGTACAGCAGCACCCCGAGCGACCACAGGTCCGACTCGGGTCCCGGGGTGCGGCCGAGCGCCCGCTCCGGTGCCAGGAACTCCGGCGACCCGATGACCTCGCCGGTCATCGTCAGCGCGGAACTCCCCTCGACCGTCGCGATCCCGAAGTCGGTGAGCACCACCCGACCGTCGTTCGACATCAGCACGTTGGCCGGTTTCACGTCCCGGTGCAGCACCCCGGCCGCGTGCGCCGACCGCAGCGCGCCCAGCACCTCCGCACCGATGTGCGCGGCCCGCTCGGGCGGCAACGGGCCCTCGGCGTGCAGGAGTTCGGCGAGCGAGACGCCCCGCACCAGCTCCATGACGATCCACGGGCGGCCGTCCTCGGTGGCCACGTCGTACACCGTCACCACGCGGCGGTCGGCGACCCGGGCCGCGGCCCACGCCTCGCGCTCCAGGCGCGCGTACAGCCGTTCCGTCTCGTGGGCCGCGAGTCCCGCGGGCGCCCGCACCTCCTTGACGGCGACCTCGCGCCGCAGCACCTCGTCCCCGGCCCGCCACACGGTTCCCATGCCGCCCTCGCCGAGCGGGGACAGGAGCCGGTAGCGTCCGGCGATCAGACGTTCACTGCCCGTCTCCTCGGACATCACCGTCGCCCCCTCCGCCGTGACCGCCCGAACTTCTCATTCAGCGTGCGCACTTCGTCCCGCGCGCGGAACCCCGCTTCCCCTGGTCTCCCCGCGGCGCGGCTCAACCGAACGCGCCCGACGCCCCCTTGAGCACCAGTCCGACCCCGATCGCGACGACCAGCAGCGCCGACGCCAGCGGAGCCGTGCCGCGCACCAGCCGCGCCACCGGGTGACCGGTAAGGCGGGGACGGCGGTCCAGCATCCGGTTCATCCCGCTGCCCAGCCGCACGACGGCGAACCCGGCGGCGCCGAGGGTGAGGGCGAGTCCGACGCCGTACGCGACGACGAGGAGCAGCCCGAACCACGCCTTGCCGAGCGCCGCCGCGCCGACCAGTACGACGACGGCCGACGGACTGGGCACCAGCCCACCGGCGAACCCGAGCAGGATCGTGCCCCGGAGCGTGGGAGCGGTGGAATGCGTGTGGGTGACACCACCGTGGGTGTGTTCGAAGACATGACCGCGGCGCCCGTGGGTGTGCTCATGCCCGTGCGCGTGTGCGTGCGTGTGCTCATGTCCGTGGGTGTGGCCGTGCTCGTGCTCGTGGCTGTGACCGTGCCCGTGGTGATGCGCGGTGTGGTGCCCGTGCCCGTGCCCGTGCTCATGGCTGTGGTCGTGGTCGTGCGGGTGGTGGGCCCCGTGGTCAGCGTGCTCCGTGCGGCCGGTCCGCGCCGCCGCCAGGGCCAGGACGCGCTCCGGGGCCTTCGCCGGTACGGGCTCGGCCACGGTGGCGGGGACGGGGACGGTGGTGGCGGTGGCGGTGTCGGGACTGCGGTTGCGCCAGGCCCTGCGGGTCAGGGTCAGTCCCGCCGCGATGACCAGGGCCCCGCTCGCCGCGCCCAGCCAGGTGATGACCGAGGGGGCCAGCGCGGAACCGGCCGTGACCAGCAGGCCCAGGGCGACCACGCCCAGCGTGTGGGTGACCGTCACCGACGCGGCCAGCGGCAGCACGTCCCGCAGCCTGGCCCGGCCGCCCCTGGCCGCCGCCGTCGCGGCCATCAGCGTCTTGCCGTGTCCCGGGGCGAGCGCGTGCGCCGCGCCCAGCACGACCGCGATCAGCAGCGCGAGCGCGGCGAAACCGATCGTCAGGTCCTGCCGGGCGACCAGGGACTCGAGAGCCCGGGTGAAACGGTCGGCGCCGCGCGGCAGGACGCCCGCGCCGGGGGCGGCGGAACCCTCCGTGTCCCCGGCCAGCGCCGCACCGCCCGGCCGCGCCCGCAGGGCCGCGCTCGCGGTGTCGGCGGGGGAGGAGAGCAACTCCGACGGGTACGACGTCAGTTCACGGGAGACGGAGGCCGTCGGCACGTCCGACGCGGTGAGGGTCGTCCGGTCGCCGCGCGCGGTGATCTCGCGCCAGCCGGGGCCGCCCGCCGCGCCGCCCGCGCCGGTGAAGCGCAGGTCGACGGCGGTGTCCGCGGGCAGCGGCGCGGTCAGCACGCACTCCACGCGCAGGGTGGTGAGACCGGCCTGCCCCGGCCTGACCCGCGCCAGCGCGCTCCGGGCGGTGACGGCGACCTCGCGGCCGTCGACCGTGAGACGGGAGTCGTCGGCGGCCGTCGCGCACCGCTGGTGGGCCCACTCGGTCAGGCCGAGCCGCTTCACCGCGGGTCCGGCCTGGGTCGCCGGGATCTCGGCGAGGTCCTCGACGTGGTCGACGCGCAGGGCGTCGGGGGTGACGACCAGTCCGTCGTACCGGTTCACCGTGAAGTTGCCGAGGGGGTGCGCGCTCGCGCTGGTGGAAGGGGCCAGCACGAGCGCGCAGACGGCCGCGCAGACGGCCGCGATCGAGGGGAAGAGACGGGTCCTGGTGCTCACTTGGCGCCCTCCAGGGCCGAACGGGCGTGCCGGGCACCGAGCGTCGAGAATCCGGGGTTCAACGCGATTGCCGCCCGCAGGGATTCGAGGCCGGCCTTCTCGTGCCCGGTGGCCCGTTCGATCGTGCCGCGGTGGTAGAGGAACACGGCGTTGCGGTACCCGGTGGCGGTGGCCTCCCGGGCGTGGCCGAGGGCCTCCGCGTCCCGGCCGTTGACGTGCAGGGCCCAGGCGAGGGCGTCGGCGGTGTGCACGGTCCGGCGGCGCGCGTACTCGGCGCGGGCCGCGCGCAGCGCCGACGCCCGGTCGCCGTGGTCGGCGGCGGCGAGCGCGGTGTCGAGGTCGGCGTTGACGCCGTTGGCGCGGGCCAGCGCGGTCCAGGCGTCGACCAGCGCGTACTGGTCGGCGGCCCGCGCCCGGTCTCCGTCGTCGCCCCGGTCCTCGTACAGCTCGCCCAGCTCCACCAGCGGTCCCGGCAGCGGGAAGCGGGCGACGACCCGCTCCATGTCCCGCAGCGCGGCCCCGCGCCGTCCGAGCGCGGCCTGTGCGCGGGCCCGGCCCTCCAGCGCGGGGAGGTAGTTCTCGTCGGCGGCGAGGGCGCGGGCGTAGTCGGTGAGGGCGGTGGTGTAGTCGCCCTGGTTCCAGGCGAGTTGACCGAGCTGGGCGGCCACGTACGCGATGTCGCCGCGGGTGGCGGCACCGGCGAGGGCCTGCTCCAGGACCCGGCGGGCGGTCTTCACGTCGCCGCGCAGTTCGTGGACGTACGCGTAGCGGGTGAAGACGGGGATGCCGGGGCGGCGGGTGTCGGCGGTGTCGGCGGCCTTCGACGCCTCGGCGTAGCGGCCGAGTTCGACCAGCGCGTCGATGCGCGAGCAGAGGGCACGCTCGCTGTACGGGTTCTCCTTGAGCACCCGGTCGGCGTAGGTGAGGGCCTCGGCGAACCGGTGCCGGGCGGCGGCGAGCGCGGCTCGGCCGGTGAGGGCCTGCTCGTTGTCGGGGCGCAGGGCGAGCGAGCGGCTCAGCGCCTTCTCGGCCTGCGGGTAGCGGGACGGGTCGCCCTTGGTCCGCGCCTGCTCGACGTAGGCGAGACCGAGGGTGGCCCAGCCGCCGAAGTCCTTGGGCTGGGCGCGGAGATGGCCTTGCAGGGCGGTGATGTCCGCGTCGAGGTCGCGGCCGTTCACGGCGGCGGGCGCCATCGCGCCCGGGGCCGCGGCGACGGCCGCGGTGTCGCGGTCGCGCAGCGCCCCGACGGCGACGGAGCCCGCGGTGAGGGCGATCGCCAGCAGCACCACGGACCCGCCGAGCCGCAGCGCCCGCAGCCGCCGCCCCAGCTCCCCGACCCGCCGCACGGCCGCCACCCGGGGATCGCGTGCGGGCTCGGACACCGGTGCGGTCAGGGGGAGTTCGGCGCCGGGCACCCGGGAGGAGCCGTCGCCGTGACGGACGGCGTTCCGGGGCCCCGCACCGGGGTGACGCACACCGGAACGCGCGGCACCGGGACCGCCCTCACCGGGACGGCCGTCGTCACGCAATGCGTCGACCCGCCGTGCGCCGTCCCGTCCACGGTGGTCCCGCCGACCGTCCTCCCGGAACGCGCCGTCACGGCGGCCGTTGTCCCGCGCCGCGCCCAACTGGACGTCACCGTGCGGGGGTTCACCCTCCCGGTCGCCGGTCGGGTGAGGGGCAGCGTCCCCCGGGTCGGCATCCTCGTCACCGGAGAGGGCCCGTTCGCCCTCCGCCGGGCCGGGCACCAGGCGGAGGCCACCGCCGCGCCCGCCCCGGACACGTCCGGCAGCCGTGCGCCGCAGCGCGACGATCCGCTCGCTGCCCGCGCTGCCCGCGCT
>NZ_FMCI01000346.1 GCF_900091845.1 Streptomyces sp. SolWspMP-5a-2 | reverse complement strand
CCCGAGCGGCTGCGCCCGGCCTGGACGCGGAGGTGCGGCGGGCGCTGCTGCGGGCGCTGGAGCCGGACCGGGAGCGGCGCTGGCCGGACGCGCGCGCCTTCGCCGAGGAGCTGGAGCGGCTGGCCTCGGCCGGCGCCCGCCCGCCCCGGCGCCGCACGGCCCTGCTGGCGGCGGGCGCCGTGACGGTGCTGGTGGCCGCCGGGGTCGGGGTGGCGCTGCTGCCGGACGGCGGGAGCGGGACGGACGGGACGGCCGCGGCGCGCACGGTGCGGGTCACGGACGGCACCGGGCAGGTCTCGGCCGAGGTGCCCGCGGGCTGGAACCGGCAGGTGCGGGTCTCCGGCTGGGACCCGGCGGCGCTCGGGCTCGCGGACGGCCACCGGCCCGGGTTCGCGGTGGCGGACGACCTCGCCCGCTGGCAGGACCTGTCGGCGGAGGTCGACGGCGTCTTCGTCGGGCTCGGCGAGCAGGGCGGGGACGGCGGGCTGACGGACGCGGTGGAGGCCGTGCGCCATCCCGGCTGCCACTACGAGGGCGCCGACACCCGGGCGGACGGGCGGTGGCGGGACCGGATCCGCACCTGGAGCGGCTGCTCGGGCGGCGCGGGCACGGTCACGGAGGCGGCGCTCACTCCGGTGGCCGACGGCGCTGGGCCGCGCGTGTACGTGCAGATACGGCAGAGCGGCGGTTCGTCGCAGACGGATCGGATACTCGCTTCGGTGCGCGTCGGGAAATGAGGCGCACTGCCCCCTCGGTCGTGCGAACTTTTCCGGCGCGGACCGCATCGGACAGGGTTGACGGGGCACACTGCGCCGTACGTGCCCCCTCGGCGGGGTACGGAGAGACATCCGGGAGTGTTGAGGAAGATGGCGAACAAGTCCCACTCCGTCCGCGGGACGGCCGTGTCGGTGAGCGCGTTGGCGCTGCTGGGTCTGCTGACCGCCTGTGGTCCCGGCGGTGACTCGGCGGGCGGCCCCAGCACCCTGTCGGGCACGGCGGCTCCGGCCTCCGGGGGTTCGACGAGCGCCTCGGCGGGCTCCTCGGCGGGCGCGACGCCGTCGGTGACCCCGAAGGACGGCGGCGTGCCCGGCTCCGCCTCCTCCGCGGGCGGCACGCCGTCCGAGGCGATCTCCGCCTCCGGGAGTGTCAGCACCCGCTGCCACACCGCCGAGCTGCGGGCAAGCGTCGGGCGCAACGACCCGGGCGCCGGGCAGGAGAACTTCCCGATCGTCCTGACGAACACCTCGACGCACAGCTGCACGCTGCGCGGCTATCCGGGCGCCGCCTTCCACAGCGCGGCGGGCAAGCAGCTCGGCGCCGACCCGAAGCGCACCTCGGGCTCGCCCGACACGGTGACGCTGACGCCGGGCGCGAGCGCCTGGGCCGGGCTGACCTTCTCCAACCCGCAGGTCAGCGAGGCGAAGACGGCGACGCCCGCGACGCTGGTGGTGACCCCGCCGGACGAGCGGGACTCCCTGACGGTGAAGTGGTCGGGCGGCCAGGTGCCGGTCTCCGGGAACTCCTCGTCGGTGTTCCTGACGGTCTTCGCGCCGGGCACCGGAGCCTGACCGGCGGGGGCTTGCGCGGTCTTCTTACCCGGACCTGTTTGGATGGCGTCCCCGCCATGATCACTGCGCAAGGACCCCGCCCTGAACACCGCGCTCGCCGAAACGCTCTCCGTCGTCCTCCTCGTCGCCGTGCTCGCGGCCGCCGTGGTGCGCCCCAAGGGGCTCCCCGAAGCGGTGGTGGCGGTCCCGGCGGCGGGCGTCGTCATCGCGACCGGGGCGATCGGCCTGGACCACGCGCGCGAGGAGGTCGAGCGGCTCGGTCCCGTGGTGGGCTTCCTCGCGGCGGTCCTGGTGCTGGCCCACTGCTGCGACGTGGAGGGCCTGTTCCAGGCGTGCGGCGGCTGGATGGCCCGGCACGCGGCGGGCTCCCCGACGCGGCTGCTGACGGCGGTGTTCGTGCTGGCGTCGGTGATCACGGCGGTGCTCAGCCTGGACGCGACGGTGGTGCTGCTGACGCCGGTGGTGATCGCCACCGCGGCGCGGGCGGGCGTCCGGGCGCGCCCGCATCTCTACGCCTGCGCGCACCTGTCCAACACGGCGTCGCTGCTGCTGCCGGTCTCCAACCTGACCAACCTGCTGGCGTTCGAGGCGAGCGGGCTGAGCTTCACCCGGTTCGCGGCGCTGATGGCGCTGCCGTGGGTGGTGGCGGTCGGCGCCGAGTACCTGGTGTTCCGGCGCTTCTTCCGCGCCGATCTGGCCGCCCCGCTGCACGCCCCGGAGGCGGGTGAGCCGCCCCGGCTGCCGAAGTTCGCGCTGATCACCGTGGGCTGCACGCTCGCCGGGTTCGTGGTGGCGTCCACGGTCGGGATCGAACCGGCGTGGGTGGCGTGCGCGGGCGCCCTGGTGCTGGCCGCGCGGGTGCTGGCGCGACGGCGGGACACGGCGCTGTCCGTGGTGCGGTCGGCGTCGCCCGCGTTCCTGGCGTTCGTGCTGGCGCTGGGCGTGGTGGTGCGGGCGGTGGTGGACAACGGGCTGGCCGACGCGCTGGACCGGGTGCTGCCGTCCGGTGAGGGGCTGCTCGCGCTGGTCGGTGTCGCGGTGCTGGCCGCCCTGCTGGCCAACCTGATCAACAACCTCCCGGCGGTGCTGGTGCTGGTGCCGCTGACGGCGCCCGCCGGGGCGGGCGCCGTCCTCGCGGTGCTGCTCGGCGTGAACATCGGCCCGAACCTGACCTACGCGGGGTCCCTCGCGACGCTGCTGTGGCGGCGGATCGTGCAGCGGCACGACCAGGAGGTGGCGATCGGGGAGTTCACCCGGCTCGGCCTGCTGACGGTGCCCGCCGCGCTGCTGTCGTCGGTGCTGGCCCTGTGGCTGGCGCTCGGCGTGATCGGCGCCTGAGAGGGGCCCGCGCGCCGGGCTGAGCGCCTCGCCGGTCTCCGTCCGATCCGGTCCGGTCCTGTCCCGGGGACGCCCGCACCCGGTGCGCGTCCCACCGGCCCCCGTTCCGCGGGCGTCAGTGACGGCTGTGTCCGCCGCCGTCGCCGTAGCCCCAGCCGCGTCCGCCGTTCCCGTAGCCCCAGCCACCCGGGTAGCCGCAGGCGGAGGGATCGGTGGAGCAGGCGGAGCCGGACGGTACCGGATCGCTCGCGGCGGGGGCCGGGGTGGCGGACGCGGGGGCCGCCGACGGGGTCGGGGCGGGCGTGGCGCGCGGGGCCGACCTCGGGGCGGGCGCGGCGGACGGGGGCGTGACGGCCGCGGTCTCGGCGTCCCAGTTGACGGCCTCCATCTGGAGGTCGGCCTTGGAGGTGTCGAAGACCCAGCGCTGGGTCCTGCTGTCGCTGCGGGTCTTGAGGACCAGCGCACCGGAGCCGTCGGTGGCGGCGGGGGCCAGCGCGAGGTCCTGGTCGCGGCGGGAGACCAGGGTGCCCTGGAGGGTGAAGTCGTAGCGGACGCTGCGGGCGCCCTCGCCGGTGGCGCCGGTGCAGGGCGCGAGCTGGACGGAGTAGCCGAGGCGGGAGTCGAGGCAGAGGTTGGGGTCGGCGGCGCTGCGCAGCGCTCCGTCGGTCTCGTACGCCCACAGCTGCCCGGCCGCCGACGAGCAGGCGCGGAGGCCGACCTCGGCGCCCTCGGCCGTCCTGCCGCCGACGACGGAGACGCACAGCCCGGAGTCCAGGTTGTGCAGCCGTCCTTCCAGGGTGCCGTCGGCGGAGGCGCCGGTGCCGATCCAGGAGCCCTCGGCGTCGGAGGTGCTGCGGCCGGTCTCCGGTGAGCCGGAGGGGCGGGCGCCCTCGGCCTTCGTGTCCCCGCCGCCGCTCAGGGAGGACCACAGCACCAGCGGGAGGACGACGAGCCCGCCGACGGTCAGGGCCGCCGCGGCGACGTTGCGGCGGCGGGCGGCCGCCCGTCTGGCCGCCTTGGCGGCGGTGCGGCG
>NZ_FMCI01000272.1 GCF_900091845.1 Streptomyces sp. SolWspMP-5a-2 | reverse complement strand
GGGTGGTCCAGCCGGTCAGCGAGCAGCCCCAGCCGACGACCAGGTCGGCGCCGGTGATCAGGTCGGCCGCGAGCGGGGACGCGAAGCCGCCGCTGACGTCGAGCGACCAGGCGCTGCCCCGGAAGAGCCCGCGCGCGACCGCCGAGGTGGCCAGCAACGCGCCGTGCCGGTCGGCGAGTTCGAGCAGGGCGTCGCGGGCGCCCGGGGTCCGCGCGCCGCGCCCGGCGACGAACACCGGTCGGCCCGCCGCGTCCAGGAGGTCGGCCAGCTCCCCTGCCCGGCGCGGGTCGGGCTCGACGGGGTCGGGCCCCGGGGAGTCGCGATGTCCGCGGGCACTCCCCCGGGCGCCTGTTCCTCCTGCACCGCCAAGGGGAGGTTGAGCAGGACCGTACGGCGTTCGGCGACGGCCCGGCCCAGCGCGGCCAGCGCCTGGTCCACGGCCGCGTCGGCGCTCGTCACCCGCGCAGCCACGGCACCCACCGCCCGCGCCAACTCCGTCTGTCCGACACGGAAGTTGGAGTGCGGCGCGGTCGCCTCGGCGGCCAGCACGAGCAGCGGGGTCCGGCTCTTGGCGGCCTCGGTGATGCCGGTGAGGGCGTTGGTGAGCCCCGGTCCCTGGTGGAGGCTGAGCACGGTCGGGGCGCCGCTGGTGCGGGCGTACGCGTCGGCCATGGTCGCCGCCCCGCCCTCGTGCCGGGCGGCGACGAACCGCGCCCCCGCCGCGACCATCGCGTTGGTGACATGGAAGTTGCCGGACCCGACGACCCCGAAGACCTGCCCGACCCCGGCGGCGACCAGCGCCCGCCCGACGGCCTCGGCGACCCTCACGACCGCTCCACCAGGGCCAGCACCCGGGCCGGGGCGCCGGATCCGGTGACGATGGGCAGCGGCCCGGCGAGGATCACGGCGCCGGCCGGCGGCAGCGCCCCCAGGTTCCGCAGTTGCGTGAGGCCGTACTTGCCGCTGCCCAGCAGATGGGCGTGGCAGGGGAACGGCGGGTCGAAGGAGTGGGCGCGCCCCGCGTCGGTGCCGACGGTCTCGACGCCGAGGCCGAGGACGGGGGTCTGCTCGGCGACCCAGCGGGCGCACTCCGGGGAGAGGCCGGGGGTGTGCGGTCCGGTGCCGTCGGCGTTCAGGTACTCCTCGGCGCTGTCGGCACGGGCGTCCCAGCCGGTCCGCACCAGCAGCCAACCCCCTTCCGGCAGCGGCCCGTTGACGGCCTCCCAGGCTTTGACGTGGTCGATCTCGACCAGGAAGTCGGGGTCGGCGGCGGCCTCTTCGCGGACGTCGAGGACGGCGGCCGGGGCGACGAGCCGCGCGGCGGGCACGGACGCGATGTCGGCGAGGTCGCGTCCGGTGGCCCAGTGGACGGGCGCGTCGAAGTGGGTGCCGGTGTGCTCGCCGCTGCGGAAGTTGTTCCAGTACCAGGCCGGGCCGCGGTCGTCGTAGCGGCTGATCTCCTCCAGCACGAACGGCTGGGTCTGCCCGAACGGCTCCGGGAGCTGGATCACCGGAGTGGACGCGTGGAGCGGCGCGGTGAGGTCGACGACCTCGATCCGGCCACTGTCCAGGGCGGTCAGCAGGGCGGCGAGGACGAACGGCTGGGGCATGACGGCCTCCGGGGTTCGGACGGGACGCTCCACCACACGGGCCGCGTCGGCGCGGACCGTCCGCCCAGGGTGGCAGCGGTCGGCCGCACGGGCACCGGCCGCGCGGCGACGGCCTCGTCCGATCGGGCCAGTCGTCACGGATTGGCCTTGGTCGGCCGCGCGCGCGGCCCGTAGCGTCGGCGTCATGCGCATCCGAATCGTCGACGCCTTCACCGACCGCCCGTTCGCGGGCAACCCGGCCGGGGTCCTGCTCCTGGACGCCCTGCCGGACGGCACCTGGGCCTACCCGGAGGACGCCTGGCTCCAGCACGTGGCCATGGAGGTCAACCACGCGGAGACAGCGTTCGCGCACCGGCTGCCCGAGGGCGGTGAGGCGGACTGGGCGCTGCGCTGGTTCACGCCCGCCACCGAGGTGAACCTGTGCGGGCACGCGACGCTCGCGACCGCCCACGTGCTGCACTCCACGGGCGCCCACCCGGGCCGGGTCAGGTTCGCGACCCGCAGCGGGGTGCTGGTCGCGACGCCCGAGCCGGACGGTTCGATCACCCTGGACTTCCCGACCGCGCCGCTGCGCGAGGTCCCGGTCCCGGACGGCGTCGCCGAGGGCCTGGGCGCGCGCCCGCTGGCCGCCTTCGACACCGGCCCGAACGTCGGCGACCTGCTGGTCGAGCTGGCGGACGAGAAGACCGTCCTGTCCCTGGCCCCCGATCACCGGGCGCTGGGCGCGCATTCGGCGCGCGGCGTCATCGCCACCGCGCGGGCCGACAACCCCGCCCGCGGCTACGACTTCGTCTCCCGCTGCTTCTTCCCGAACGTCGGCATCGACGAGGACCCGGTGACCGGCAGCGCCCACACCGCGCTCGCGCCGTACTGGGCCGAGCGGTTGGGCAGGACCGCGCTCACCGGTCTCCAGGCGTCGGCGCGCTCGGGCCGGGTCCGTACCGAACTGCACGGTGAGCGGACCCTGTTGGGCGGGCGCGCGGTCACCGTGATCGACGGCGAGCTGCGCGCCCGGCCGGATCAGGCGGTGGGCAGCCAGTCGACCTTCCCGGCGAGCAGCGCGTAGCCGACGAACGCCCCGATGTCGAGCAGCGAGTGGGCCACCACCAGGGGGCCCACCCGTCCCCAGCGACGGTAGAGGAGGACGAAGACGACGCCCATCACCAGGTTGCCGATGAAGCCGCCGATGCCCTGGTACAGGTGGTAGGAGCCGCGCAGCACCGAACTGGCGACCAGCGCGGTGCCGGGGGTCCAGCCCAACTGGCCCAGCCTGCGCAGCAGATAGCCGACGACGATGACCTCTTCGAGGATCGCGTTCTGCAGCGCGGACAGGATCAGCACCGGGTACTTCCACCACACGTCGGGCAGCGCCTCGGGCACCACGGTGAGGTTGAAGCCGAGGCCGCGGGCGGCGAGGTAGAAGGCGATGCCGGTGCTGCCGATGACGGCGGCGACGCCCGCACCGCGCCCGAGGTCGTACCAGGGCCGGGTGCGGTCGAAGCCGAGGACGCGCAGTCCGGCGCCCTCGCGCAGCAGGAGGTGGGCGACGAGCGCGACCGGCACCAGGGCGCTCGCGATCCCGAACAGCTGCCAGGCCAGGTCGAGCCAGGGGCGGCCCGGCGCGGCGGACGCGTTGAGCGTCGCGGCCTGGTCCTTGAGACCCCCCGGTTTCGTGACGGAGCCGACGAAACTGATCAGGGCGGAGACTCCGCTCGCACCGAGCGAGAGCCCCAGAACGAGCAGCGTCTCGTCACGGAGGAACCGCCGTGAGAGCCGCTCCGGTGGAAGAGAATCGGCCACCGCACCCGCCTCTGCCTGCACACCTGCCTCCAGTTGAGTAATCCAGCCTCATCCGTGTCCGCGCGCCGCTAGGGTCTCGGAAGGACTGACGAACATCGTGCGCGACCGGCCGTCGGGGGACGGACGCCGTGCGGGGCGTACCCCTTTCTTCTCGCCACGCGACCGGCTTCCGGCCCGCGGTCCGACAGGGAGGGGCACCACCGTCATGGGACGTCACAGCTTGCCCGATCAGTATGGGGCGGGCGGCAGCGGCCCCCGGTCAGGGACCCGTCGGCGCGTGGTGCTCGTCGCCGCGTCGCTCGTCCTCGTCGTCGCCGCCGGTACCGCCGTGGTGCGCGACGGGCTGTTCTCCCTCGACGGGGCGTGCCGGGACGGGACGGTCCCGCTGCGGCTCGCCGCCTCCCCCGACATCGTCCCCGCGCTGCGGGCCGCCGCCCGCAAGGCCCGCGCGGAGGACGTCGCCTCGGACGGCCGCTGCGTCGCCGTCGCCGTGACGGCGCGGGAGTCGGCCGGGGCGACGGACGCGCTCGGCGCGGGCAGGGGGATCGGCGCGCAGGTGTGGGTGCCGGACTCGGAGCTGTGGATCCGCAGGATCACGGCGGACAGCAACGCCACCGACGTGACGACGGCGGGCACGGTCGCCTCGACGCCGATCGGGGTGGGGATCGTCCCGGACGCGGCCGAGGCGCTCGGCTGGCCGGACAAGACCTACGACTGGGCGGAGCTGGCGGGGGCCACGCTCGGCGACGACACGGTGCGGCTGGGCGCGGCCGACCCGGCCCGCAGCGCCACCGGGCTGCTCGCCCTGACCCGGCTGGGCGCGGCCGCGGGGAAGGCCGAGGGCGGCGGCACCGAGGCGGCGGCGATGATGAAGGCGCTCTCCGAGCGGATCTCGGACAGCGACAGCAGGCTCCTGGACACGCTGCCGCGCGACGCGTCGGACGGCGAGCGCGACGACCCGCGGCGCAACCGGGCGCTGGTCCTCACGGAGCAGGTGGCGTACACCCGCAACAGCGGGGACGACGGCGGCCTCGACCTGTTCTATCCGCGGGACGGCTCGCCGCGCCTGGACTACCCGTACGCCATGGTCGGCGAGCTGTCCACGGACCAGAGCCGGGCCGCGCTGCGCTTCGTGAACTACCTCCGCAAGCCCGAGCAGCGCGCGCTCCTGGAGAAGCACGGATTCAGGACGGACGCCGAGCGGGCGCCGGAACGCGTCGTCGAACGCGCGGGCGGACGCAAGCCGCAGCCGTACGCGGCGCCGCAGGCCGCCCCGGCCCCGGACGCGGCGGTGGCCGAGGCGCTCGGCACCTGGACGATCACCGTGCAGAGCGCCCGGATCACGACCGTCGTGGACGCCTCCTCGTCGATGTCCGAACCGGTCGAGGACACCGGCCGCTCCCGGATGGACGTCACCAAGGAGTCGCTGCAACGGGCCCTGGCCACCTTCACCGAGGACGACGAGATCGGCCTGTGGGAGTTCTCCACCCGGCTGGACGGCGACCGGGACTACCGCGTCCTGGTGCCGACCGGACGCCTCGGCGACCCGTCCGACGGCACCGTCCGACGCGCCAGGCTGAAGGCCGCCTTCGACGGGTTGCGGCCGGTGGCGAACGGCGCCACCGGCCTGTACGACACCGCGCTCGCCGCCTACCGGGAAGCCAACTCCTCGTACGTGAAGGGGAAGTTCAACGCGCTGGTGATCCTCACCGACGGCGTCAACCAGGACCGGGGCAGCATCTCCCGCGCCGGGCTGATCAGCGAGCTGGAGCGGCTGGCCGACCCGGAGCGGCCGGTGCCGCTGATCGTGATCGCGGTGGGCCCGGACGCCGACCTGCGGGAGGCGCGGGCGATCGCCGCGGCGACCGGCGGCTCCGGCCAGTCGGTCAGCGACCCGGCGCAGATCCAGGCGGTGATGCTGAAGGCGATCGTCGCGGCGGGCTCCCGGGGCGGCGGCTGAGGCGGCTCACCCCGCGGGCGCCGGTTCGGGGAGCCCGACCGGCCAGGTGTGCACCGGCTCGCCCTCGTGCGACAGGCGGCTGTAGCAACGGGTGGTGGCGGCCAGCGCGGCGTCGCGGCCGAGTCCGGCGTCCAGGGCCCGGTGGAAGGTCGCCGCCTGCCAGGACGCGCCGTTGACCCGGCGCCTGCACCGCTCCTCGATGACGCCGAGGTAGAGGTCGCGGTCGGCGCGTTCCACGCCCCAGGCGGCGAGTCCGGTCTCGGCCAGCGGCAGCAGTTCGTCCCGGACCAGGGTCACCGCGTCGACCTGCGCGGTGCCGCCGTACCTGCCGCGCCGCGGCCATTCGAGATGGGCCTCGATGCCGTGCCTGCAGGCCGCGTCGAAGTTGGCCTCGGCCGCCTCGAAGGGCAGCCGGGTCCAGACCGGGCGCGACTCCTCGGCGAGGGCGCGGACCAGGCCGTAGTAGAAGGCCGCGTTGGCGACGACGTCCGTGACGGTGGGCCCGGCGGGCAGCACCCGGTTCTCCACGCGCAGGTGCGGGGAGCCGTCGGCGATCCCGTAGACCGGGCGGTTCCAGCGGTAGACGGTGCCGTTGTGCAGGACGAGTTCGGCGAGGCTCGGGACACCGCCCGCCTCGATCACCTCCAGCGGCTCCTCGTCGTCGCAGATCGGCAGGAGCGCGGGGAAGTAGCGCAGGTTCTCCTCGAACAGGTCGTGCGCCGAGGTGATCCAGCGTTCCCCGAACCAGGTGCGCGGTCGCACGCCCTGCGCCTGGAGCTCCGGCGGGCGGGTGTCGGTGGACTGCTGGAACAGCGGCGGCCTCGACTCCCGCCACAGCTCGCGCCCGAAGAGGAACGGCGAGTTGGCGCCGACGGCGATCTGCGCGGCGGTGACGGCCTGCGCCGCGTTCCAGACGTCGGCGAACTTCTCCGGCGTGACCTGGAGGTGGAGCTGCACCGAGGTGCACGCGGCCTCCGGCACGATGGACTTCGAGGTGCAGGTGAGGCGCTCGACGCCGTCGATGTCGAGGAGGAAGTCCTCGCCCCTGGCGGCCACGATCTGATCGTTGAGCAGGGTGTAGCGGTCGACGTCGGAGAGGTTCGAGGAGACCAGGTCGTCACGGTCGAGGGTCGGCAGAATGCCGATCATCACGATTCCCGCGTCGACCTCCCCCGCTTTTCGATGGGCATATGCCAGTGACGTACGGAGTTCCTCGGCGAGCCGGTCGAATACCCTGCCGCCCAGCCGGTGGGGGGCGATGTTCACTTCCAGATTGAACATGGCGAGTTCTGTTTGGAAATCCCGGCTCGCGATCCGCTCCAGGACCTGCCCATTGAGCATTCTGGGCATCCCGTCCGGCCCGGCGAGATTCAATTCGATCTCAAGACCCATGAGGTTCTTGGGCCGGTCGAACCGCTTCCGCTCCAGCAGCAGCTCCAGCCCCGACAGACACCGCCGGAGCTTGTCGCGGTAGTGCTGCCGATCGGACAGGTCGAACCGACCCGCCACGACCTTCTCCCCCATGTGGGGTCCCTCCTTCGGGGGCGGTACGGGAGATTCCGTCCGCCCGGCCTCCTGGGTCACGGTGGATGATGCCCAGCCGAGCCGATCGATAACGTCCCCGGCCGGCCCCGGCACCCGCTACCCTGACCTGATGTGACCGGCGGCACATTCACGAGGCAAGAAGGTGGACCGGTTTCCGGAGCCCGGAAACTCGTGAAAAACGCCGACGAGAATGGGCCGACCGCGGTCCGGTACTTTCCCGAGGTCACCGCCGTTCCGCGGGATCGGAATCGGGATTTTTTCCGCACATCGCCGACCGAATGCACCCTTGCCGGGCGCGTCGGAAACGGGTAGCCGAAACCTGACCTGAACATATGTCGTATAAACTTCGCGGCTAGGCAGAGAGTTAGGCGCTCCCGGTACCGGAACCTGCCGTCGAGGTTGACGTGCGGCATGCCTCACCCACCCTCCTCGTTCCTGAGCCGTGGCCCGGCCTCTGACCTCGTGAGCAGACAGCGCCGTCCGCCCCCGCCCTCGCTCCACCGTGCCTGTCGAATGAGAGGCGACCCACCATGCCGCTGCATGTCCCCCCGGCTCCCGCGCCCGCACTCCGCACCGTCCTCACCGCCCTGGCCTCACCCACCGCCGTCCACGAGGCCCGCACCCCGTCCCTGCTGCGCGCGCAGGGCCCCCTGGCCCCCGAACTCCCGCTGCCCGTCCACGTGCTGGACGAGAGTGCCCCGGCCGGCACGCCCGCCACCCGGCTCGCCGGATGGCGGTTCCTGATCCGCTGCGGGGAGCGCTCGGTGGCCGCGGCCGAGACCAGGCTGACCCCCGACGGCTACGCCTTCTCGCACTTCTTCGAGGGCCCCTACATCGCCTCCACGGAACTCGCGCTGCGCCAGGCCGAGGCGCTGCAACAGCCTTACCAGCCACGCCTGTTGTCGGTGCCGCGCCTCTACATGCTGACGCTCTGGCTGCACGGCGACTGCGCGGCCGACGGCACCACCGGCCACCCGGCAGCCACCGACCTGCTCGTCCCGCTGGCGCCCGCGCCGCCCGGCATCGCCGCCCACCGGCCGCACCGGGCCGAGGAGTTGCTGCCCCGGCTGAGCCACCGGGCCACCCCCGCACCCCTGCTGGGCACACCCGCCTGAAGACAGCAGGAGGGCCGCACGAAGACCGCGGAAGGGCCGCGCGAGGACCACAGCGAATTTCGCATCGAGAGCCGCATCGAGGAGTGCGCCGAAGGCCGTCCGGCCTCACCCGCGACCCGACCGGAGCCGCACGTCCGCAGCACGTCCATGACGCACCCGCAGCGCGCTCGTACGAGCAGTCATCTGCTCGTACGGGCCGCTTCTCCGTGCCGTTGACCTGGACGGACTAGCCCCATCGGACCAGCCAGAACCATCCGAAGTGACAGGGCACGGGCGGTGAACCGTCCGCCCGGGTGACGCGTCATGAACCTGTGAGAAGAGGTGCCTCCAAATACCTGCGGAACGACGTCCGTGGGGCAACACTGGGGACACATCGACACGCCACCACGGGGGGCGGCCATGAACGAAGCTTCACGCCGCGGGAAAGACGCACAAGACATCGCCCACACGACGACAGAGCGAAAGATCCCACCCATGTGCCAGCACCAGCCAGCGTGCCCCTCAGCAGTCTCCGCCGACCGGGAGTCCGCGCGACTCCTGGCCCACCACCCGGAGCAGGGGTGGAGCCTGCTGTGCAACGGTGTTCTGCTGTTCGAGGACACCGGTGAACTGCTGCCCGACGGACGCGTCATCGACCCGCACCGCCCGGTGGGCGCGGGACACGTGATGTCCGCCGCCTGAACGGCGCCGGGCGGCACAGCACCGCCCGAGGAACTGGCGGGGCCGGTCGCGGGACACGCGGACCGGCCCCTGCGCGTACCGGGGCCCGCTCACTCCTCGTAGCCCCGCACGCGGCCGGTGTCACCACCGGGTCCGCGCTCCGCGCCGCTCACCCCTTCGTGGCCCCCGCGGTGAGTCCGCCGACCAACTGCCGTTCGGCGACGCCGTAGAAGGCCAGGGCCGGGACCATGGCCAGGACGAGGTAGGCGAAGACGCGGGCGTAGTCGGCCGCGTACTGGCCCTGGAACTGCTGGACCCCGATCGGCAGGGTCCACCAGGTGCTGTCGGTGAACACCAGCAGCGGCAGGAAGAAGTTGTTCCAGCTCGTGACGACGGCGAGGACCGACACCGTGCCGAGGGCGGGCCGCGCCATCGGCAGCAGCACCCGCCAGAAGAACCCGAACGGGCCGCAGCCGTCGAGGGTGGCCGCCTCCTCCAGCTCGCCGGGGATCTGCCGGAAGAAGCCGCGCAGGATGATGATGGTCATCGGCAGTCCGAACGCGGCCTGCGGCAGGACCACGCCCAGCGGGTTGTCCAGCAGGCCCAGCGAGCGCAGCAGCAGGAACAGCGGCAGCGCGGCCACCGCGAACGGGAACATCAGCCCCATCGTGAACACGGTGAACAGCACCTCCCGGCCGCGGAAGGCGAACCGGGCGAAGGAGAACGCGGCGAGCGCGGAGAGCACGACCACCAGGACCGTCGTCGCGACCGCGATCAGGGTGCTGTTGCCGACCAGCCGCCAGAAGTCCCCCGAGCCGAGGATCCCGGTGTAGTTGCCGGGGTTCCAGGGCGCGGGCAGGCCGATGGGGTTGCGGGAGAGCTGGTCGGTGGACTTGAAGCCGGAGAGGACCGCGTAGAGGAGCGGTACGGCCATCAGGGCGCCGACCACGACGAGGACGAGGTGCAGCGGCAGGTTCCGGGTCTTCCTCCGGGTGTTCACGTGCCGTCCCCCCGCATCGTGGTGGTGGCTCCTTCGAGATCGCGGCGGAGCACGAACCGCTGGTAGGCGAGGGAGAAGACCAGGCAGATGCCGAACATGACGACACTGATCGCGCTGGCGTAGCCGACCTGGTAGCGCTTGAAGCCGTACTGGAACATCGTCACGGCGAGCGTCTCCGAGTGGTGGTCGGGGCCGCCCTGGGTCACCACCCAGACCAGGTCGAAGAGTTGGACGGAGCCGATCACCGACAGGAAGACGCTGATGCGCAGGGTAGGGGCGAGCAGCGGCAGGGTGACGTTGCGGAAGCGCTGCCAGGGCCCGGCGCCGTCGATCAGCGCCGCCTCCGTCAACTCGGGCGGCACGGACTGGAGTCCGGCGAGGTAGAGCATCATGTGGAAGCCGAAGTACTTCCACGTCATGACGAGGAAGAGGGTCGCCATGACGGTCGAGGGGTCGGCGAACCACTCCCCTCCCAGCCCGTCCAGGCCGACCGCGCCCAGGACGTGGTCGGCGAGTCCGTCGCCCGGCGCGAAGACCATGCTGAACAGCACGCCGGTGATGGCCTCGGAGAGCACGTACGGCGCGAAGAACAGCATCCGGTAGACGGCCCGGCCGCGCAGCCGCTGGTTGAGCAGCACCGCCATGGCGAGCGCGAAGGGCAGTTGGAGCGCGAGGGACAGCACCACGAGGAACAGGCAGCGCCCCAGGTCGCCGAGGAAGACGGGGTCCTGGAAGAGGCGGGTGAAGTTGTCGGCGCCGGCGAGGTCCGACGGCATCCCGAAGCCGCCCCAGCGGAAGAAGGAGGCGTACAGCGCGAACAGCATCGGGAGCAGGACCAGACCGATGAACAGCACCAGGGCGGGCAGTTGGAAGCCGACCGCGGTCAGCAGGTTCAGGGTGCGCCGCCGTCGGCGCCCCCGGCCCCGGGAGGCGGGCGGGGGCGGCGGCGCGAGGTCGGGGCCCGTCCGTCCGCCGGGGAGGAAGGTGGAGGTCATCGCCGGTCACTGCTCTTGCTTGGCGGTCTTCGTGATGGACTGCGCGACCTGTTCGGGGGACTTGGACCCGGCGATGAGCGCGGCGACGCTGTCGTTGACCTCCTGGCCGACGGCGGGCGCGTACGCCTGGTCGAGGTAGAGCTGGAACCCGGTGGCCGCCTTCAACTGGGCCTGCACGGCCTTGGTGTTGGGATCGCTGAGCCCGCTCTCGGCGGCCGGTACGACGGGCAGCACCCCGGTCTTCTTGACGAGTTCCAGGTCGGTGGCCTCGGAGGCGAAGAACTTCAGGAAGTCGACGGCGGCCTGCGGGGCGCCCCGGCGCAGGGCGTGTCCGCCACCGCCGCCGAACACCTCGGTGATGGCGCCCTTGCCGCCCTCGACCGCGGGGAACGGGAAGAAGCCGAGGTCGGAGCCGAGGCCCTTGCCCGCGTCGGCCTCCACCACCGGCGCCCACTGGCCCATCAGCTCCATCGCCGCCTTGCCGTTGCCGACGGTGGCGGCCTGCCCGGTCGGCGCGGAGTAGGCGGCGCCGAGGAACCCCTTCTGGAACGGCTGGAGTTGGACCAGTTCCTTCAGGTGGGCGCCGGCCGCCACGATGCCGGGGTCGCTGAAGTCCTTGGTGTCGCTGGCCTTCCGGAGGGCGTCGATCCCGGCGGTGCGCATCGCGAGGTAGGCCCAGTAGTACATGCCGGGCCACTTCTCCTTGCCCGCGAGGGCGATCGGGGTGATCTTCGCGGCCTTCAACTTGCCCACGGCGTCGAGGAATCCGGTCCAGGTGGTGGGCGGGGTGTCCACCCCGGCCCGGCGGAACAGCGCCTTGTTGTACCAGAAGCCGACCATGCCGATGTCGAACGGGGCGGCGTACACCTTCTTGTCGAGGAGGTACGGCTCCTTGGCGACCGGGAGCAGCCCGTCGGCCCACGGCCTGGTGCGGCCGGTGAGGTCCTCGACGAGTCCGGCGTCGACCTGCTGCCTGAGCACCCCGCCGCCCCAGGTGTGGAAGACGTCGGGGAGCTTGCCCGACGCGGTCAGCGCCGTCATCTTGGCCTTGTAGGCGTCGTTCTCCAACTGCACGATCTTCAGCTTCACGTGCGGGTTCCGGGCCTCGAACTTCTTGGCGAGCGCGGCCCAGACGCTCTTGGTGGGCTCGGTCGTGGAGATGTTCCACCACTCGATCGTGGTGGTGCCCGACGCGGAGTCCCCGCCCGAGTCGCCTCCGCAGCCGCTCAGCGCCGTCATGCCGAGACCGGCCGCGGCGGAGGCCGCGAGGAAGCCGCGGCGGGACAGTTCCCGGTCGCCCATCATGCGCTCCTTGGGGTACGGGAGGCCGCGTCCACGACCGCCCACTGAGACCGAAAGTTTCGGAGATCATCCGGAAAGATGCGTTGATGCCGCACCCTAGAGACAGCTCCCAAACGGTGGCAACCCTTTGCGCACGGTCAATCTGCGGCCCAACTCCCGTGCCGGACACACCGATACGGGCAGAGCGGACCCGGCGTGGGCACGATGCCGAAACATTCGTCCACGTCATCGAACATTACGTAGCGGTCAGACCGTCAGCCGGAACGGGACGAGACACACCACGACGTCGGTGCGGGCCCGCAGCACGGTGGCGAGCAGCAGCCCGCGCTGGTTCTGGAGGATCTCGTACCGGCGGTGCCGCGGCTCGACCTCGGGGATCAGCACGGCGATCTGCCGCCCGCCGTCCGCGGCGTTCTCGTCGACCGCCCGCTGCACGTAGTCCACGATCGGCTGGACCAGGGAGTGGCGCGGGCTGTCGATGATGTCCAGCCGCACCCCGGGGTTCCAGTCGTCCCAGGCCCGCTGGAGCGCGGCGGACTTCCGCGGGTCGGCGTGCACGGCGACGGCGACCACCTCGTCCCCCAGCGCGAGCGCCGTGCCCACCGCGAGCCGGGTGAGCCTGCTGACCTCGCCGACCGGCACGATCACCAGGCTCCCGGTGCGCCGGTCGGGCGGCTCGGGCACCCGGCCGAGCTGCAACTCCGCGCCGACGTCGGCGTAGTAGCGCTGGATGCGCGCGAACAGCAGCATCATCAGCGGCACGGCGATCACCACCACCCAGGCGCCCTCGAGGAACTTCGTGGCGAGCAGGATGACCCCGGCCACGCTGGTGAGGACCGCGCCGGTGCCGTTGATCGCCGCCCGGCGCCGCCAGCCGGGCGGCCGCTCGCCCGCCCAGTGCCTGACCAGGCCGGTCTGGCTGAGGGTGAAGCCGGTGAAGACGCCGATGGCGAAGAGCGGGATCAGCCGGAAGGTGTCCGCGTCGGACGCCAGCAGCAGCAGCGCGGCCAGCAGCGCGAGCGCCACCACCCCGTACCGGTAGACGGGCCGCTCCGCCCGCAGCCCGAACAGGTGCGGCAGCCGGTGGTCGCGGGCGAGCAGGCTCATCAGCACCGGCAGCCCGCCGAAGCTGGTGTTGGCGGCGAGCAGCAGGACCAGCGCGACGGCGAGGTTGGTGACGTAGTACGGCCAGCCGTCCCCGTACGCCCCCGCGGTGAGCTGCGCGAGGACGGTCACGTCGCCGCGCGGCACCACGTGGTCGCGGTGGATCAGCACGGCGAGCCCGATCAGCATGATCCCCAGCAGGGCGCCCAGCATCAGCTCGGTGATCTGCGCGCGGCGGACCCTGGGGGTGCGGAAGCTGGGCACGGCGTTGGCGATGGCCTCGACGCCGGTCAGCGCGGAGCAGCCGGACGAGAACGCCTTCAGGATCAGCAGTACCCCGAGCGCCTGCTCGACGTGGACCGGTTGGTAGGTCCCGACGACGGCCACCGGATGGGAGCGGAACAGGCCGACGACGATCACACCGAGGATCGCGACGACGAAGACCAGCGTCGGCAGCATCAGCACCCGGGCACTCTCGGCCACGCCCCACAGGTTGACGACCGTCAGCAGGGCCAGGCCCAGCAGGCAGACGAGCAGCTTGTCGCGGCCGAAGGCGGGGAAGGCGGAGGCCAGCGCGTCGGCACCGGCCGCGAGACTGACCGCGACGGTGAGGACGTAGTCGACGACCAGGGCGGCTGCGGCCAGCAGGCTGAACCTCGGTCCGAGGTCCTTGCGGGCCACCGCGTAGGCGCCGCCGCCGTCCGGGTGGACGGCGATGACCTGCCCGTACGAGATCACCAGGGTGGCCAGCAGGAAGGTGATGGCGAGGGTGATCGGGAGGGTGGCCGTGAGCGCCCCGGTCCCGGCGACGATCAGCACGACGACGATGGCCTCGGGGCCGTAGGCGACCGAGCTGAGCGCGTCGAGGGAGAGCGCGGACAGGCCCTCCAGGCTGGTCAGACGCCGCTTGTCCCCCTCGCCCGGCCGCAGGGGCACCTTGGGTCGCAGCTGACGCCGTGCCAGGCCGTACACCAAGGGGACCTCCCCGGACGGGCGCGGACGATGACCCCCAGTCTCCGCCGCGACGGCGGGACGCGCGCCGCGGGTGACCCGCCCGGGTGAACGTCCGGGCCGCCGTCCGCGGGGCCCGCCCGGGTGAACGTCCCGACGCCCCTGCGGGCCTGACGCTCCGTGTCCGCAGGCCGCCGTCGCGCCGCACGGACCCACCGCCGCCCGGCGCCCCGCCCCGCCGCTTCCTGTGTCCGGGCTGTGCCGACCCGCGCGATCCTGACGCAAGCCTGACGCCCGCGCGCCGATCACCGGTGGGCCCCGGCGTCACGCTCTGCTTACGCTGGTTCAGCCGTCCGCGCGATGGCCGGAAATCCACCCCGCGCCACGTACCGGGAGCACGCCGATGGCCACCACCGAGCACCAGACCGCGGCCGGTCGCCTGCGCGCCTGGATGCTCCAGGGACTGGCGGAGATGAACAACAAGGGCGACCGCTCCACGGCGACCGCGGGGGCCGCCCACCACGGCCAGCCCTGGTACCGGGTGATGTGCCTGACCGGCGTCGACTACTTCTCCACCCTCGGCTACCAGCCCGGCATCGCGGCCCTCGCCGCCGGGCTGCTCTCCCCGGTCGCGACGATCGTGCTGGTCCTCGTCACGCTCGCGGGCGCCCTCCCCGTCTACCGGCGGGTGGCCGAGGAGAGCCCGCACGGCGCCGGTTCCATCGCGATGCTGGAACGGCTGCTGTCGTTCTGGAAGGGGAAGCTGTTCGTCCTGACCCTGCTGGGCTTCGCCGCCACCGACTTCCTGATCACGATCACCCTGTCGGCGGCCGACGCCTCGACCCACCTGGTCGAGAACCCCCATCTGACCGGCGCCCTGCACGGCAGGCAGATGACCGTCACGCTGATCCTGGTGGCGCTGCTCGGCGCGGTGTTCCTGAAGGGGTTCCTGGAGGCGGTCGGCGTGGCGACCGCGCTGGTGGGCCTGTACCTCACGCTGAACGTCGTCGTGGTCTGCGTCGGCATCTGGCACGTCGTCACCGCCGAGCACGTCGTCGCCGACTGGGCGGGCGCCCTCACCGCCGAGCACGGCAACGGCTTCGCGATGGTCGGCGTGGCCCTGGTCGTCTTCCCCAAGCTCGCCCTCGGCCTCTCCGGGTTCGAGACCGGCGTCGCCGTGATGCCGCTGGTCGAGGGCGACGCGGACGACACCGAGGAGCGGCCCACCGGCCGGATCAGGGACGCCAGGAAGCTGCTGACCACGGCCGCCCTGATCATGAGCGTGTTCCTGATCACGACCAGCTTCATCACCACGCTGCTGATCCCGGCCGCGGAGTTCCAGCCGGGCGGCCAGGCCAACGGCCGCGCGCTGGCGTACCTGGCCCACACCTACCTCGGCGGCGCCTTCGGCACGGTCTACGACGTCTCCACGATCGCCATCCTCTGGTTCGCCGGCGCCTCCGCGATGGCCGGACTGCTCAACCTGATGCCGCGCTACCTGCCCCGCTACGGCATGGCACCGCACTGGGCGCGGGCGGTGCGCCCGATGGTCATCGTCTTCATCCTGATCGCCTTCCTGGTCACCTGGATCTTCGACGCGAACGTCGACGCCCAGGGCGGCGCCTACGCCACCGGCGTGCTGGTGCTGATCAGCTCCGCCGCGATCGCGGTGACCATCGCCGCCCGCAAGGCCGGACAGCGGAACTGGACCATCGGCTTCGCGACGATCGCGGCGGTGTTCCTCTACACGACGGTCGTGAACGTCATCGAGCGCCCCGACGGCGTGAAGATCGGCGCCTGCTTCATCGCGGGCATCATCCTCGTCTCGCTGCTCTCCCGGCTGGCCCGCGCCTTCGAACTGCGGGTGACCAGCGTGACCCTCGACCCGATGGCGCAGCGGTTCATCCGGGACATGGCGAGCCGGAAGATCCGGTTCATCGCCAACGAGCCCGACCAGCGCGACCGGGCCGAGTACCGGGAGAAGCTGGACCAGATCCGCACCGACCACGACATCCCCGGCGAGGACTTCGTCTTCGTCGAGGTGACCGTCGTCGACCCGTCCGAGTTCGAGTCCGGGCTCACCGTGCGCGGCGAGGTCCTGCACGACCGCTACCGGGTGCTCACCCTGGAGTCGTCGTCCATCTCCAACGCGCTGGCCGCCTTCCTGCTGCACGTCCGCGACGAGACCGGGCGCACCCCGCACATCTACTTCGAGTGGACCGAGGGCAACCCGCTCGCCAACTTCCTGCGCTTCTTCCTCTTCGGCCAGGGGGAGGTCGCCCCGGTCACCCGCGAGGTGCTCCGCGAGGCGGAACCCGACCGCAGGGCGCGCCCCCGCGTCCACACCGGCTGACCCGGCCGCCCGGCGGCGGCTCTATCGTGATCGCCATGCAGTCCTACACCATCGGCCAGGCAGCGCGGCTGCTCGGCGTGAGTCCCGACACCGCGCGCCGCTGGGCCGACGCCGGGCGGGTGACCACCCACCGCGACGAGGGCGGGCGCCGCCTCATCGAGGGCCACGACCTCGCCGCGTTCTCGGTCGAACTCGCCAAGGCGGGCGGCGCCGAGGAGGAGACCCCGTACACCTCGGTGCGCAACGCCTTCCCCGGCATCGTCACCGCCATCAAGCTCGGCGACGTCGCCGCCCAGGTGGAGATCCAGGCCGGTCCGCACCGGCTGGTCTCCCTGCTCACCCGCGAGGCGGTGGAGGAACTCGGTCTCGAGGTCGGCATGGAGGCGACGGCGCGGGTGAAGTCCACGAACGTCCACATCGACCGCGTCTGACCGGCCCCCGGCCGTCCTCCCGTACGAACGTACATGCCACCCCTCTGACGCATTACGCCAGCTCATGCGATGCGACAGGAGACTTATGGCTCGCTGGTGCGTCAGTATGATCGGCGGACGGGGGCGGCTCAGCGGGCCTCTCCCGCCCTGTCAGCCCGACACGAAAACAGAGGGAGTGGACCCGTGACGACCCGTTCCGCGCGCCGGACCCGCCGCACGCTTCAGGTGGCCGGCGCAGGAGCCGCGGCGCTGCTCGCGCTGAGCGCCTGCTCCTCCTCCGACTCGGACAAGGACACCTCGTCCGGCACGTCGGCGTCCGCCTCCCCGAAGCTGTCCGGCACGGTCACCGTGTTCGCGGCCGCCTCCCTCCAGGGGAGCTTCGAGACGCTGGGCAAGCAGTTCGAGAAGGAGCACCCGGGCACCAAGGTCACCTTCAGCTTCGGTGGCAGCGACACCCTCGCCGCGAACATCACCGGCGGCGCCCCCGCGGACGTCTTCGCCGCGGCCAGCCCCAAGACGATGGCGATCGTCACCGACAAGGGCGACGCCGCGGGCACCCCCGAGACCTTCGTCCGCAACCAGCTGGAGATCGCCACCCTGCCGGGCAACCCCGACAAGGTGACCTCCCTGAAGGACCTCACCGGGCCCGGCCTCAAGGTCGTGCTGTGCGACAAGACGGTGCCCTGCGGCGCCGCCGCGCAGAAGACCCTGGAGGCCAGCAAGCTCAAGCTGACCCCGGTCTCCTACGAGCAGGACGTGAAGGCCGCCCTCAACAAGGTGGTCCTCAAGGAGGCCGACGCCGCCGTCGTCTACAAGACCGACGTGAAGGCCGCGGGCGACAAGGTCGAGGGCGTGGAGTTCCCCGAGTCCTCCAGCGCCATCAACGACTATCCGATCACCCTCGTGAAGAACGCGCCGAACCCGGCCGCCGCCAAGGCGTTCATCGCCCTGGTCAGGTCCGCCGACGGCCAGAAGGTGCTGACCTCGGCCGGGTTCCTCAAGCCGTGACCGCGACCGGCAAGCCCGCCGCCGCGGCCTCCCTCCGGGGCGGGCCGCGGCGCGGGCGCGTCAGGTCGGGCACCCGCAGGGGCGTCCCGCTCCCGCTGCTGCTGCCCGCGCTGCTCGGTCTCGCCTTCCTGCTCCTGCCGCTGCTCGCGCTGGTGGTCCGCGCCCCCTGGAGCACCCTGCCCGACCAGCTCACCAGCACCGAGGTGTGGCAGGCGCTGCGGCTCTCGCTGCTCTGCGCGACCTGCGCCACCCTGGTCAGCCTGGTGCTCGGGGTCCCGCTCGCCTGGGTGCTGGCCCGCACCGACTTCCCCGGACGCGGCCTGGTCCGCGCCCTGGTCACCCTGCCGCTGGTGCTGCCGCCGGTGGTCGGCGGTGTGGCGCTGCTGCTGGCGCTCGGCCGCAACGGCGTGGTCGGCCAGTGGCTCGACGACTGGTTCGGCGTCACCCTGCCCTTCACCACGGCCGGTGTCGTCGTCGCCGAGGCGTTCGTGGCGATGCCGTTCCTGGTCATCAGCGTGGAGGGCACGCTGCGCGCCGCCGACCCGCGCTACGAGGAGGCGGCCACCACCCTGGGCGCGTCCCGCTTCACCGCGTTCCGCCGGGTCACCCTGCCGCTGATCGCGCCGGGCGTGGCCGCGGGCGCCGTGCTGGCCTGGGCACGGGCGCTGGGCGAGTTCGGGGCCACGATCACCTTCGCCGGCAACTTCCCCGGCCGCACCCAGACCATGCCGCTCTCCGTCTACCTGGCCATGCAGAGCAACCCGGAGGCGGCGATCGCGCTCAGCCTGGTGCTGCTGGCCGTGTCGATCGCGGTACTGGCGGGCCTGCGGGACCGCTGGATGACGGCCTCCTGACCCCCGACGGAGACACGGACCGCGGCTCACCACCGCCACGCCCGGCACGAACGACAGCCACGACACCGCCACCACCCGCACCACCCGGCCGACCCGCACCACCCGAAGCACCCGCACCGCCCACCGACCCACCGACCCCTCCCGCGCCCCTCCCGCCCGTTCCCGACCACCGACGGGACGACACCGACCGTGGACGACCACCCCATGACCGACACCGACCGCACCACCCCAGGACCGGTCCCAGGGCCGGGCGGCGACGGCGGGCTCGACGCCCGTCTGGTCGTCGAGCGCGACGCCTTCCGCCTCGACGTCACCCTGACCGCCGCCCCCGGCGAGGTCCTCGCCCTGCTCGGTCCCAACGGCGCGGGCAAGACCACCGCGCTGCGCGCCCTCGCCGGTCTCGTCGCGCTCAGCGACGGTCATCTGCGGCTGGACGGCGCGGAGTTGGACCGCACCCCGCCCGAGTCCCGGCCGGTCGGCGTGGTCTTCCAGGACTATCTGCTCTTCCCGCACCTGACCGCCCTGGACAACGTCGCCTTCGGGCCGCGCTGCCAGGGCGCGTCCAAGTCGGCGGCCCGCGAACGGGCCGCCGGGTGGCTGGAGCGGATGGGCCTCGCCGAGCACGCCAATGCCAAGCCGCGCAGGCTCTCCGGCGGCCAGGCCCAACGGGTCGCCCTGGCACGGGCGTTGGCCACCCGTCCGCGGTTGCTGCTGCTCGACGAGCCGCTGGCCGCCCTCGACGCCCGGACCCGGCTCGACGTGCGCGCCCAACTCCGGCGGCATCTGGCCGAGTTCGAGGCGGTCGCCGTCCTGGTCACGCACGACCCGCTGGACGCCATGGTGCTGGCCGACCGGCTGGTCGTCATCGAGGACGGCGCCGTCGTCCAGGAGGGCGCGCCGTCCGACATCGCCCGCCGCCCCCGTACCGACTACATCGCCCAGTTGGTCGGCCTGAACCTCTTCCGCGGGCACGCCGACGGACACACCGTGCGCCTCGGCGACGGCCCCACGGTCGACGTCACCGTCACCGAACTGCTCGCGGGCGACGTGTTCGTGGCGTTCCCGCCGAGCGCGGTGACCCTGTACCGGGAGCGTCCGGCCGGGGTGAGCGCCCGCAACCTGTGGCGCTGCGAGGTGGCCGGTCTGGAGACCCACGGCGATCTGATCCGCGCCGACCTCACCGGCGAACTCCCGCTGGCCGCCGACCTCACGACGGTCTCCGCGGCCGAACTCGACCTGCGCCCCGGGGCGACGGTCTGGGCGTCGGTGAAGGCGTCCCAGACCCACGCCTACCCGGCGTAGCACGCCACCCTGCGCACCCGGCCGGGCCCGCGGTGCGGCGGGGCAGCGGAAGCGGCAGGGGCCCCGCCGTGGCGGCGGGGCCCCTGCCGTTCACCGGTCGTCGCGGGGGTCAGTCCTCGTACGCGTCCAGCGGCGGGCACGAGCAGACCAGGTTCCGGTCACCGAAGGCCTGGTCGATCCGGCGCACCGGCGGCCAGTACTTGTCGGCGGGCGACACCCCACCGGGGAAGACGGCCTCCTCGCGGGTGTACGCGTGGTCCCAGTCGCCGCCGAGCGCGGCGGCGGTGTGCGGGGCGTTGCGTAGCGGGTTGTCCTCGGCGGGCCAGTCCCCCGCGCCGACCTTCTCGATCTCGGCGCGGATCGCGATCATCGTGTCGCAGAACCGGTCGAGTTCGTTCAGGTCCTCGGACTCGGTCGGCTCGATCATCAGCGTGCCCGCCACCGGGAACGACATCGTCGGCGCGTGGAAGCCGTAGTCGATGAGCCGCTTGGCGACGTCGTCGACGCTCACGCCGGTCGCCTTCGTCAGCGGACGCAGGTCGATGATGCACTCGTGCGCGACCAGCCCGCCGGGGCCGGTGTAGAGCACCGGGAAGTGCGGCTCCAGGCGCTTGGCGATGTAGTTCGCGGAGAGCACGGCGACCTGGGTGGCGCGCTTGAGCCCCTCGCCGCCCATGAGCCGCACGTACGACCAGGAGATCGGCAGGATGCCCGCCGAGCCCCAGGGCGCCGCCGAGATCGGCCCCACGCCGGTCTCCGGCCCCGCGGCGGGCTGCAGCGGGTGGTTGGGCAGGTACGGCGCGAGGTGCGCGCGGACGCCGACCGGGCCGACGCCGGGACCGCCGCCGCCGTGCGGGATGCAGAACGTCTTGTGCAGGTTGAGGTGCGAGACGTCCCCGCCGAAGTGGCCGGGCTTGGCGAGGCCGACCAGCGCGTTGAGGTTGGCGCCGTCCACGTAGACCTGGCCGCCCGCCTCGTGCACCTGGGCGCAGATGTCGGCGACGTGCTCCTCGAAGACGCCGTGCGTCGACGGGTAGGTGATCATCAGCACCGACAGCTCGTCCCGGTGCCGCTCGATCTTCGCGCGCAGGTCCTCGACGTCGATCTCGCCGTCCTCGGCGGTCTTCACGACGACGACCTTCATCCCGGCCATCACCGCGCTGGCCGCGTTGGTGCCGTGGGCCGACGAGGGGATCAGGCAGACGGTGCGCTGCTCGTCGCCGTTGGCCCGGTGGTAGCCGCGCACGGCCAGCAGCCCGGCCAGCTCGCCCTGGGACCCGGCGTTCGGCTGGAGGGACACCTTGTCGTACCCGGTGACCTCGGCGAGCCGCTCCTCCAGCTCCCGGATCAGGGTGAGGTAGCCCTGCGCCTGCTCGGCGGGCGCGAAGGGGTGCAGCTGCCCGAACTCGGGCCAGGTGACCGGCTCCATCTCGGTGGTGGCGTTGAGCTTCATGGTGCAGGAGCCCAGCGGGATCATGCCCCGGTCGAGGGCGTAGTCCCGGTCGGCGAGACGGCGCAGGTAGCGCAGCATCGCGGTCTCGGAGCGGTACTGGTGGAAGACGGGGTGGGTGAGGATCTCGTCGTCGCGCAGCAGGGCGCCGGGGACGGCGTCCTCGGTGCCGGCGTCCAGCGCCGCGACGTCGCCCTGGACCCCGAAGGCGGCCCAGACGGCGCCCAGGCGGGCCCGCGTGGTGGTCTCGTCGCAGGCGAAGGAGACGTGGTCGGCGTCGACGAGCCGGAGGTTCACGCCGTTCTCCCGAGCGGCCGAGACCGCCGCGGCGGCCTTGCCCGGAACCCGCACGGTCAGGGTGTCGAAGAACGCGCCGTGCACGACCTCGACGCCACCGGCCCGCAGCCCGGCCGCGAGGACGGCCGCGTACCGGTGGGTGCGGCGGGCGATGCCCCGGAGGCCCTCGGGCCCGTGGTAGACGGCGTACATCCCGGCCATGACGGCGAGCAGCACCTGAGCGGTGCAGATGTTGCTGGTGGCCTTCTCGCGCCGGATGTGCTGCTCGCGGGTCTGCAGGGCGAGCCGGTAGGCGCGGTGTCCGTCGGCGTCCACGGAGACGCCGACCAGCCGTCCCGGCAGGCTGCGGGCGAACTTCTCGTGGACGGCCATGTACCCGGCGTGCGGCCCGCCGAAGCCCATCGGCACACCGAAGCGCTGGGTGGTGCCGACGGCGATGTCCGCGCCCAGCTCGCCCGGCGACTTCAGCAGGGTCAGCGCGAGCAGGTCGGCGGCGACGGTGACGAGGGCGCCGAGGCCGTGCGCCTGCTCGATCAGCGGCGCGAGGTCGCGGACGGCTCCGGAGGCACCCGGGTACTGCACGAGCACGCCGTTGATCTCCCGGCCCGCGAGGTCGGCCGGGATGCCGTCGCCGAGGTCGGCGACGACGACCTCCACGCCGGTCGGCTCGGCCCGGGTCCTGATCACGGCGACGGTCTGCGGCAGGGTGTCCGCGTCGACCAGGAAGAGGCCCTTCTTGTTCTTGCCCATGCGCCGGGAGAGCGCCAGCGCCTCGGCGGCCGCGGTGCCCTCGTCGAGCAGGGACGCGCCGGAGGTGGGCAGCCCGGTGAGGTCGGCGACCATGGTCTGGAAGTTGAGCAGCGCCTCCAGGCGGCCCTGCGAGATCTCCGGCTGGTAGGGCGTGTACGCCGTGTACCAGGCCGGGTTCTCCATGACGTTGCGCAGGATGACCGGCGGGGTGAAGGTGCCGTAGTAGCCGAGCCCGATCATGGAGCCGAGCACCTGGTTGCGGTCGGCGAGCGAACGCAGCTCGGCGAGCACCTCGGCCTCGGTGCGGGCACCCGGCAGGTCGAGGGCGTCGGCGTTCTTGATCACGTCCGGTACCGCGGCGGCCGTCAGCTCGTCCAGCGAGCCGTAGCCGACCTGGGCGAGCATCTTGGCCCGCGCCTCGTGGTCGGGCCCTATGTGACGCTGCTCGAAGGGGATGCCCGCTTCGAGCTCGGAGAGCGGGGTGCGGTGGGCGATCATTGCGGAGGCCTCCTGGTCTGACGCGACCTTCGAGGGGCACCACGGCGCGGATACCCCGACGGCCTCCCCCTCTGTCATCACGACCTGAGAGCTTCACCGGCGGGCCCGTGGGCTGCCGGCTTTCACCGTCGGTGAGAACGGGGGCCTGGGCACCCGCTCTGCTTTCCAGAGTGACCTCGTCCGTGCGGTACGTGGGCCTGAGAGATTCCGGGGAGGATTTGCTCCTTCGGCGCCTCCGGTGGTGTCCGGAGGACTCTCCCGCACGGGGTCAGCAGCCGTTGTCAGCCTACCAGCGACCTTCAAGACCCCCTTTTCGAGTGGCCGCACAGCGAAATGTACTCTTTTGTAGTGCTTACGGATGAGTTTGCGACCAGGAGGTGGGCCCGTGCAGACCGACATCGATCCGCGCAACCTGATCGGCCGCAAGGCGTTCGACCGCAACGGCACCAAGATCGGCACCATCGACGAGATCTACCTCGACGACGCGACCGGCGTGCCGGAGTGGGCGGCCATAAGGACCGGTCTGTTCTCCCGGGACGCCTTCGTGCCCCTGGAGCCCAGCAAACTGGTCGAGGGGACCCTGCACATCCCGTTCGACCGCTCCCTGATCAAGGACGCCCCCGACTTCGGCGTCGGGCGCCACCTCTCCCCCGAACAGGAGCTGCAGCTCTACCACCACTACGGACTCGACGGCGCGGCCCCGCCCTCCTTCCCCGACCGGGACTTCGGGAAGATCGCCGGCGCCGAGGACGCCTGACCTCCCGCGTCGCCCTCATCCTCGCCCTCGTCCGGGTCCCTGGACCCGGACGGCGGCAGCGGCACCGCGGAGACCAGCGGCAGCGGCTCCGCGGGCTCCAGCTCCGGGTCGTCCGTGCGGAACGTGCGCACCCGCCCCGGTGGCGACCCCGGCGTCTCGAACCGGACGGTGACCCGGCCGAGGCCGCTCCCCTGCACCCACCCGTGCCCGAACACCGAGTGCCGCACGTCGTGCCCGGAGGGCCACCGCCGCTCCTGCGCCGGTTCCTCCCGCGCCACGGGCGCCTCGGGCTCCTCCTCCGTCTCCAGCACCGCCCGCTCCCCCGCGGCCTGCGCGAACAGGTCCTCCTGCGTGTAGTCGGCGAGCCCGCTGACCCCGACGCCCAGCAGCCGCACGCCGCCCGTGGTGTCCACCGAGTCCAGCAGCCGTCCCGCCGCCTCCCGCACCACCGCGGGGTCGTCGGTGGGCCCCCGCAGCGTCTCCGAGCGGGTCAGCGTCGAGAAGTCGTAGCGGCGCACCTTGAGCACGATGGTCCGCCCCGAGAGACCGGCCCCGCGCAGCCGCCCCACGCACCGGTCGGCGAGCCGCCGCACCTCGGTGGCCACCCGGACCCGGTCGTGGATGTCGACGTCGTAGGTGTCCTCGACCGAGACCGACTTCGTCTCCCGTTCCGCGACCACCGGCCGGTCGTCGAGGGCCAGCGCCATCGCGTACAGACCGTGCCCGTGCGCCTTGCCCAGCAGCCGCACCAGCTCGTCCTCACCGGCCTCGGCCAGCTCGTCGACGGATGTGATCCCGGCCCGCCGCAGATGGTCGCCGGTGGCAGGCCCGACGCCCGGCAGCGTCCGCACCGGCATCGGACCGAGCAGGGCCCGCTCGGTGCCCGGCTCGACCATCACCAGACCGTCGGGCTTGGCCTCCTCCGAGGCGATCTTCGCGAGCATCTTGGACGCGGCGAGCCCCACCGACCCGGTGAGCCCGGTGACGGCCCGTATCTCGACCCGCAGCCGCTCCCCCACCCGGCGCGCGGAATCGCGGTCCCAGGCGGCTCCCGCGGCCTCCAGATCCACGAACGCCTCGTCCAGGCTGAGCGGCTCCACAAGCGGCGACAGGGCGTGCAGGAGACCCATCACCTGTTCGCTGACCGACCGGTACAGCGCGAAGCGCGGCACCAGATAGGCCGCGTTGGGCGCCAGCCGCCGCGCCTGCGCCATCGGCATCGCCGACCTGACCCCGAAGACCCGCGCCTCGTAGGAGGCGGTGGCCACCACACCACGGGGCCCGAGACCGCCCACCACCACGGCCTTCCCGCGCAGGCTCGGCTTGGACGCCTGCTCCGCCGAGGCGTAGAAGGCATCCATGTCGAGATGCATGATCGTGGGCGCTTTTCTCACAGGTCCGATGCTGCCCTACGCCACTGACAACGCCCCGCCGTGACGGCTCAGACGGCCTTGTTGCGCCGCCGCGCCAGCTCGTCGGCCGGGTTGGTCCCGACCAGCGTCTCCCCGGTGTCGATCCGCTCGCCGTGCAGCTGCGAGAGCGCGTTCTCCACGTCCCGCCACACCACGCCGACGGCGATCCCGAAGACCCCCTGGCCGCCCTGGAGCAGCGCGTGCACCTCGTCGGGCGAGGTGCACTCGTAGACCGTGGCGCCGTCGCTCATCAGCGTCATGCGCTCCAGATCACTGAAGCCGCGCTCGCGCAGATGGGCGACCGCGGCCCTGATGTTCTGGAGGGAGACCCCCGTGTCGAGGAACCGTTTGACGATCTTCAGGACCACGACGTCCCGGAAGCTGTACAGCCGCTGCGTCCCCGACCCGTAGGCAGGCCGCACACTCGGTTCGACGAGCCCGGTGCGGGCCCAGTAGTCCAGTTGCCGATAGGTGATGCCGGCCGCCGCGCAGGCCGTCGGGCCGCGGTAGCCGATCTCCTCGGACGCCATGGGCGCCGCCCCTCCGCCGCCGGACACGGCCGCCGGACGCCTCGGGGCGTGGTCGGCCGTGCTGCTGTGAAGCGGGTACGGACCGCTCTGCCCCGGACTGCGTCCGGGGGCGCCCCCAGCCGTGCCGTCGCCGCTGCTTCTCACGCCGACCTCCGTCCTTGACCTGCCTTCTCGACGGTAGGCAGTCACCAGGGGTGCGTCAACGATCGCCACACTCGGCACGCCGAGTGATAATCACCCAAGGAGTGGTTTCCCGTACCAACCGCGGGGAAAGGCTAGCCGAATGCGCACGGAACGGGCGGCAGGACGCACTCCCGCGCCGCGGCGAGAGCCGTTCCCCGCACCGCCCGCGAACCGGAAACGGCCCGCGCAGACCCTCCCGGGTCCGGCGGGCCGGTGAGGAGGCTCACTGGTTGCTGGTGCCGAAGTCCTCCGGCGAGATCTGGTCGAGGAACTCGCGGAACTTCTCCACCTCGTCCTCCTGCTCGTCCGGGATCGCGATCCCCGCGTCGTCCAGCACCCCGTCGCTGCCGTAGATCGGCGTTCCGGTGCGCAGGGCGAGCGCTATGGCGTCGGAGGGCCGGGCGCTGACCTCGACCCCGCTGGCGAAGACCAGCTCCGCGTAGAAGACACCCTCCCGCAGGTCCGTGATGCGCACTTCGGTCAGCTCCTGGCCGACGGCCTCCAGCACGTCCTTGAACAGGTCGTGGGTCAGCGGCCGCGCCGGGGCCATGCCCTGCTGAGCGAAGGCGATCGCCGTCGCCTCCCCCGGCCCGATCCAGATGGGGAGGTAGCGGTCGCCTCCCACTTCGCGCAGGAGCACGATCGGTTGGTTGGAGGGCATTTCGACCCGGACACCTACGACATCGAGCTCGTTCACACAGCAACCCTAGGACGTGCCCGGGATGTTTGGGTAGTCGGGCCGGGATCCGGGGGACTATCCGGCCCCTTCGGCACCGCCCCGCTCAGGGCAGCCGCACACCCAGCGCGGTCCGCACCAGAGCCCCGTGCAGCTTCACCGTGAGCGCCGCCAGCTCCTTCGTACGGGCCTCCGCGTGGGCCCGGGTCTGCGGATTGCGGTGGCGCTTGAGCGGGGCCACCACCTGGTCCACCAGACCGGCCTCCCGGTCGGCCGCCGCCTTCATGGCCCGCAGATGGCGCGGTTCGATCCCGAACCGGCCCAGCTCGACCACCAGGGCCGCCACGGTGACCGCCTCGGCGTCGTACACCCCGTCCGCCAGCGGCGTCAGCAGGCCGTAGGACTCCCACTCGGCGAGTTCCCGCTCGTCGATACCGGCCGCGGCGAGCAGCTCACCACGGGCGATCCTGGCCGCCGTGGGCCCTTCCAGGACCTCCAGGGCGGCTTCCCCGTCCCGCTGCCGCCCCACGACGGGCAGGGGCGCCGCCTCACCGCGCTCCATGGCGTCCAGGTGCTCGCGGATCACCTTGAGCGGCAGGTAGTGGTCGCGCTGCATCCGCAGCACATGGGCCAGGCGCTCGACGTCGGCGGGGCTGAACTTGCGATACCCCGAGGGGGTCCGCCGCGGCTCGATGAGCCCCTCGGACTCCAGGAAGCGGATCTTGGAGATGGTGACTTCGGGGAACTCGTCGCGCAGCGTGTTCAGCACGGCGCCGATGCTCATCAGCCCGCTGTCCGCGGCGGCGGTGCCGTGTCCGGCACCGCCGCTCGGTGTTCTCAGCATGGACCTTCCCTCCGACCCCCGGACGGTGTCCGGAGGAAGGGTCAGTAACCCGGCTGGCTCGCGTAGAAGACCAGCCGGTACTTGCCGATCTGCACCTCGTCGCCGTTGGCGAGCGCGACCTCGTCGATCCGCTCCCGGTTGACGTAGGTGCCGTTCAGGGAGCCGACGTCGGCCACCGTGAAGGAGGCGTCCGCGGCCCGCCGGAACTCCACGTGACGGCGCGAGACCGTCACGTCGTCCAGGAAGATGTCGCTCTGCGGGTGCCGGCCGGCGGTCGTCAGATCGCCGTCGAGCAGGAACCGGCTGCCCGAGTTCGGCCCGCGGCGCACCACCAGGAGCGCGGAGCCCAGCGGCAGCGCGTCCACGGCGGCCTGCGCCTCCGGCGAGAGCGCCGGGAGCTGCGTCTGCCCGGTCACCTCGGCGTCGTACGCCTCGAGACCGGAGATGGAGATCGTGGACGTCGTCTCCGACGGACGCTCCGGCGTGGCGCCCGGCCGCAGCGGGGCACCGCAGTTGGAGCAGAAGCGGCTGTTCTCCGCGTTGCGGTTACCGCACCTCGTACACACCAGGGCCGACATAGGGGAAAACCCTCCACCCGTACTTGAGGTTGACGGTTGCCCGAAACCTATGTCGCCGGACTGGCCAGGGTCAACCGACGCCGCGCCCTGACCACCGGGAATGTCACCGGCCGGACCACCGACCTGATCCCGGAACAGCGGACGGCCGCCCTCCGCGTCGGGCTGGACGCGATGGTGGGCCGTCGCGTTGGCGTTGCTCTCTCGCGAGCTCTTGCCGAACAACTTCGCAAACAACTTCACGGGCGATTCCCCTTGACCGAAACAGACCCGCCCGTGGGGCAGGACGAACCCTGACTGCGTACACCGGCCGACCCGGACATTCTCACAACGTCCGTATCCACCAGACAGTTTCCACCACGCACCTGCCATTCGGTGCGCCGACCCCCCGCAAGCTCATGCCCCTGCCGGACGAGCTCCATGCACCCCCGGTTCACTGCGAGGACGACCGAGCGTAGTCAGGCTGCTTCGCCGCTCGCAAGGCGTCCACGACGATCTTGTCCGACCGCTCCACGGTCACGGTGGCCTGCTCCTTCTCCAGAGTCTGCACCACGCCTCCCGGGATGTTCAGCGCCGGTTCGAGGTCGGCCGGCTTGCCGATGACCTTGAAACGATAGGGAGCGTTGATCTTGTTCCCGTCCACGCTCACCGTCTTTCCCGACTCGGTGAGATAGGTACGGGCCACCACCCGTACGTCGTTCACCTGGATCGCCTCGGCACCCGCCGCGCGCAGCTCCTGGATCGCGTCGAGCAGCATGTCCGACTCGACCGTCCCCTTCGTGTCCTCGATGGTCATCGTGATGCCGGGACCCTGGGCGGCCACGGTGCCCGCCAGAATGCCGAGTTGCCTCTCCTTCTCGACCGTCTGCCTGCGCGCCTCCTCCGCCTGGTCCGAGCTGTTCTCCAGCTCGCCGCGCTGCTTCTCCAGTCCCTGCTTCTCGTCCTCTAGACGCTGCGTGCGGTCATCCAGTTCATCGAGGATGCGCACAAGATCCTCCTGGCGTGCGCCGCGCAGCGCGCTGTCGCTGTCGCTGTTCGACGCGACCTGCACGGCCAGCCCGAACCCGAGCCCGAACAGCAGCAGCGCGACGATGAGTTGCGCCCGCGTCACCCGCGGCGGCCACAGCCCCTGTGCCAGCCGTTGACGGCCGGTCAGCCCCGGTTCCCCCGCGGGCGGGTCCTCGGGAGCCTCGGACGGCGCGACGGCGGGCACCTCGGCGGGCAGCTCCTTGCGCAGCCGGTGCTGCGGCTCCCCGTGATGGTTGCTCATCGCGTCACGCCCGGAAGACGTGCCGGCGGATCGCCGCGGCGTTGGAGAAGATGCGGATGCCGAGGACGACCACGACACCGGTCGAGAGCTGTGCGCCCACGCCCAACTTGTCGCCCAGGAAGACGATCAGGGCCGCCACGACGACGTTCGACAGGAACGACACCACGAAGACCTTGTCGTCGAAGATACCGTCGAGCATGGCCCGCAGACCCCCGAAGACGGCGTCGAGCGCGGCCACCACGGCGATCGGCAGGTACGGCTCGACGACCGCCGGCACCTCAGGCCGGACCAGGAGGCCGGCCACCACTCCCACAATGAGGCCCAGTACGGCGATCACGATGTGCCCTTCTCGGTTTTCGGCTGTGCTGTACGTACGATCACACTCGGTGCCGCGGGCAGCCGGAGGTCGCTCTCCACGGAGATGGCGGTCCGGATGCCGTAGGTCTCCTGAAGGGCGTGCAGATAGAGCCCGTCAGCGCTGTCCTGAAACGTGCTGCTCAGTTCGCTCCCGTTGCCCACGGCGAGCACCGTGTACGGCGGAACGAGCGGCTTGTTGTCGACCAGTATCGCGTCTCCCGCGGCCCTGATCGCCGAAAGGGCCGTCAGGCGCTGCCCGTTGATGGAGATCGCCTCGGCGCCCGACGCCCACAGCCCGTTGACGACGCGCTGCATGTCGCGGTCGCGGACCCGGCCGGTGTCGGAGAAGCCGGAGGTCTCCCGGGGGTTGCCGTTGCCGCCGCTGCTGGCCTCCTTGGCGTCGCTCACGACGAGCTTGACGCCGGGCCCGTGGACGGCGACGGCGCCCGCCAGGACGCCCACGAGGTCGGCCCGGCCGCTGCCCCCGCTGGTGCGCAGGGCTTCCTGCTGGCGTGCGTTCACCTCGGCGCGGAGCTTGTCGACGGAGCCTTCGAGCTTGTCGGCGGTCTCCGTCTCGCGGTCGATCCGGTCGATCAGTTCCTCGCGCTCCTTGGCGACCACCGGGGCCGCCACGCGCGCCTGTGCCGCGCCCACGGTGACCACCAGGGCGGCCAGCACGAGACCACCGGCGAGGCCGAGCCTGGCGCGCAGGGTCTTGGGCATGCCCCCGTCGCCCGCGGCACGCTTCCGGGAGGCAGCCTCGGCGTACCCGTCGTCGAGACTGTGGTCCATGACGTTGGTGAGCAGCGACATGGACGCGTCCGGACGCGAGGGGTACCTGGGTGTCCTCCGAACGGGGGGCTGCTGCGGCATGCCGCACATCGTCGCACGTCGCGGGCAGTACCTCCGAATGGCCCTGCCGACGTGCCGGACAGGCCCCCTTGGGGAGACTTGTCCGGCACGCGCGCGTGGTGCGGATTCAGCGCCCGGCGCTGTCCACGACCGCCGACCACTCGTCGATCAGGGCCTGCGCCGACGCGTCGTCCGGCCCTTCGGCCCACAGATGGGTGACCGCTTCGGCCGGGTCGGGCAGGACCATCACCCAGCGACCGTCGGTCTCCACCACCCGGACGCCGTCCGTGGTGTCCACGAAGCGGTCTCCGGCCGCCTCGACGACCCGGCGCATCACCAGGCCCTTGACGGCCCACGGGGTCGCCAGATCGCTCTTGAGGACGTGCGCCCGCGGGATCCGGGCGTCGATCTGGCTGAGCGTGAGCTGCGTGCGCGCCACCAGTCCGATGAGCCGGACGAAGGCGGCCGTCCCGTCGAAGACGCTGCTGAACTCGGGGACGATGAAACCGCCCCGGCCGTCGCCGCCGAAGATGGTCGAGTCGTCCCGGCCGACCCGGGTCAGGTCGTCGGGCGAGGTGGTCGTCCACTCCACCTGGGTGCCGTGGTACGCGGCCACCTGTTCGGCGATCCTCGTCGTGGTCACCGGCAGCGCCACCCGCCCGCTGCGCCGCTCCGCGGCCACCAGGTCGAGCATCACGAGGAGCGCGCGGTCGTCCTCGATGATCCGGCCCTTCTCGTCGACCAGCGAGAGCCGCTCGCCGACCGGGTCGAAGCGCACGCCGAACGCGGCCCGCGAGGAGGCCACGATCTCGCCGAGCCGCACCAGACCGGCCCGGCGGACGTCACCGGTCTCGGTCGGCCGTGACTCGTCGAGTCCGGGGTTGACGGTCAGCGAGTCGACGCCGAGCTTGCCGAGCAGGCTGGGCAGCACGAGGCCGGCGCTTCCGTTGGAGGCGTCGACGACGACTTTCAGACCGGACTCGGCGACGCCCGTGGTGTCGACGTTGCGCAGCAGCGACCCGGTGTACGAGTCGAAGACGCTGGCCGGGAAGTGCAGGTCGCCGATCTCACCGGGGAACGCGCGCCGGTACTCCTGCCGCGCGAAGACCCGGTCCAGCTTGCGCTGACTGCCCTGGGACAGGTCGGCGCCCTGTCCGTCGAAGAACATGATGTCCACGGAGTCCGGCACCCCGGGCGTGGTCCGGATCATGATGCCGCCGGCGCTGCCGCGCGCGGTCTGCTGCCGCGCCACCGGCAGCGGCACGTTCTCCAGGTCACGGACGTCGATGGCGCTGGCCTGCAACGCGGAGATCACCGCCCGCTTGAGCGCGCGGGCGCCGCGGGAGTGGTCGCGGGCCGTGGTGACGGTCGACCCCTTCTTGAGGGTCGTCGCGTACGCGCCCGCCAGCCGCACGGCGAGTTCCGGCGTGATCTCGACGTTCAGGATCCCGGTCACCCCGCGGGCGCCGAAGAGGTGCGCCTGGCCTCTGGACTCCCAGATGACCGAGGTGTTGACGAAGGCACCGGCCTCGATGGTCTTGAACGGGTAGACCCGTACGTTCCCCTGCACGATCGACTCTTCGCCGATCAGGCACTCGTCGCCGATGACGGCGCCGTCCTCGATCCGGGCGGCCCGCATGATGTCGGTGTTCTTGCCGACGACGCAGCCGCGCAGATTGCTGTGCTCGCCGACGTACACGTTGTCGTGCACGACGGCACGGTGCAGGAACGCCCCGCTCTTGACGACGACGTTGGAGCCGACGACGGTGTGTTCCCGGATCTCCGTGTCGGCCTCGACCTTGGCGTAGTCGCCGATGTAGAGGGGCCCGCGGAGATCGGCGTCGGGGTGGACCTCGGCGCCTTCGGCGACCCACACGCCGGGCGAGATCTCGAACCCGTCGAGTTCGACGTCGACCTTGCCCTCGAGGACGTCGGCCTGGGCCTTCACGTAGCTCTCGTGGGTGCCGACGTCCTCCCAGTAGCCCTCGGCGATGTAGCCGTAGATGGGCTTGCCTTCCTTCATCAGCTGCGGGAAGACGTCTCCGGACCAGTCGACCGGCACATCGGCCTCGACGTAGTCGAAGACCTCGGGCTCCATGACGTAGATGCCGGTGTTCACCGTGTCGGAGAAGACCTGTCCCCAGGTCGGCTTCTCCAGGAAGCGCTCGACCTTGCCCTCTTCGTCGACGATCGTGATGCCGAATTCCAGGGGATTGGGCACACGCGTCAGACAGACGGTGACCAGCGCACCCTTTTCCTTGTGGAAGTTGATCAGCTCGGTCAGGTCGAAGTCGGTGAGGGCGTCACCGGAGATGACCAGAAAGGCGTCGTCCCGCAACGCCTCTTCGGCGTTCTTGACGCTGCCTGCGGTTCCGAGCGGCTTCTCCTCATTGGCATAGGTGAGCTCCATTCCGAGCTCTTCACCGTCACCGAAGTAGTTCTTGACCAACGAGGCCAGGAACTGGACAGTGACGACGGTTTCGTTCAGCCCATGCCTTTTCAGCAGCCGAAGCACGTGCTCCATGATCGGTCGGTTGACCACGGGCAGGAGCGGCTTGGGCATGCTTGAGGTCATGGGGCGAAGGCGTGTGCCTTCACCTCCGGCCATCACGACGGCCTTCATGTCGGAAGCGTCCTCCTCGAAGAGACGACGGTCCTGCCGACTTCACCCGTCCTGATTGTCCCGCACTTCTCTGTCGGGAGCCATCGGACAGCGGCCGTCCCCGATCGGCGGGTTCATTCGGCCTGGGTGTCCGCACGGAGCAGTCGACGGACTTGTACCACGTACAGGACTCCTGCCCACCAATACAGAGTTGTACCCCATCCGGCGAACGCCCATCCGAAAATAGCAGCCAGTGACGAGATCCAGTTGCCTCCGTCACTGAGCAGGAGCAGCGGGAAGGCGTACATGAGGTTGAAGGTGGCGGCCTTCCCGAGGAAGTTCACCTGGGGCGGCGGATAGCCGTGTCGCCTGAGGATGCCCACCATCACCAGGAGAACCAACTCGCGCGCCAGCAGGAGAGCCGTCAACCACAGCGGGAGGATCTCGCGCCAGGTGAGTCCGAGCAGAGTGGAAAGAATGTAGAGCCGGTCGGCCGCGGGGTCGAGGAGCCGGCCGAGGCTGCTGATCTGGTTCCAGCGGCGGGCCAGCTTGCCGTCCAGATAGTCGCTGATCCCGCTGAGGGCGAGCACCAGGAGCGCCCAGCCGTCACTCTTGGGTCCCCCGAACTCCGGCCGCAGAATCAGCCACAGGAACAGTGGCACGCCGAGCAGCCGCGCCATGCTGAGGATGTTGGGGATGGTGAGGACCCGGTCCGTCTGGACGCGGGTCTCCTGGACCTCCACCCGGGGGCCTCCTGATGAGGGAAATTGCCTACGATGCCCCCTGACCCTACCTCAACGCAAAAAAGCTCTGGCCCTCGGGCGGTATGCCCAAGAGCCAGAGCTCTAAAAGGA
>NZ_FMCI01000273.1 GCF_900091845.1 Streptomyces sp. SolWspMP-5a-2 | reverse complement strand
CGGCGGCCCGGCGGGCGCGGTGCGGGAGGCGGCGTACGGGGTGGTCGCGCTGCCGCTGCGGCGGCGGCTCACCCACACGTCCGTGGACACCGGCGAACTGGAGCAGGTCG
Source organism: Streptomyces sp. SolWspMP-5a-2 (assembly GCF_900091845.1). Lineage (GTDB taxonomy): Bacteria > Actinomycetota > Actinomycetes > Streptomycetales > Streptomycetaceae > Streptomyces > Streptomyces doudnae. The sequence goes on along the minus strand of NZ_FMCI01000273.1, from coordinate 18,481 downwards.
TGCTGCGACTGGTCCTCGCCGACGGCGCCACGGGCTGGGCCGAGACCCGCGGCAACGGCGCCTACGCGACCCACCACACCACCGGTTCCGTCGTCGCCGCGCTGGCCGCGCTGCCCGCCGTCACCCATCCCGTCTGGCGGGACCCGGCGGCGCTCGCCGCGTCGGTGGCCCGGCACTGCCCGCCCGCCGCGATGCTCCTGGACGTGGCGTACCGCGACGCCGCCGCCCGCGCCCGTGGCGTCCCGCTGGCGTCGGCGCTGCGCGCGGAGCACGGGCTGCCCGACCGGCCGCCGGGCCCCTTGCCGACGCATGCCGCGATCCCGTTCGGCACCCCGCGGGAGGCCGCCGAACTCAGCGCGCTGGCCGCCGCGTCGGGGTTCCGGCGGGTCAAGATCCGGGTCGGCGGCGACCCCGTCCAGGACTCGGCCCGGATCGCCGCCGCGCGCACCGCGGCCGACCGGGCGGCGGGCCCCGGGGCGGTCGTGCTGGCCGCCGACGCCAACGGCGGCTGGGACCCGGAGACCGCGCTGGCCACCGCGCCCTGGCTGGCCCGGTACGGGGTGGCCTGGCTGGAACAGCCCACCGCGCCGGGCGACTTGAGGGCGATGGCCCGGGTGCGCGCCGAGTCGCCGGTACCGGTCTGGGCCGACGAGGACGTGCGCGACGCGGCGGACGTGCGCGCGGTCGCCGACCTGGGCGCGGCGGACGGGGTGCATCTCAAGCTGGAGAAGGCCGGTACCGTCGCCGCACTCGCCGAGGCGGTCGCCGTGGCCCGCGGGCGCGGACTGGACGTCGCGCTCGGGCAGATGGACTGCGGGCGCCTCGGCTGCGCGACCACCGCCCACCTCGCCGCCGGACTCGGCCTGTCCGTGGCCGAGTTGTGGGGCTGCGCGAACGTCGGCCGGGACCTGGCCGACGGGCTCGAACTGCGCGACGGCGCGGTGTCGCTGCCCACCGCGCCGGGGCTCGGCGTACGGGTCCTCCTGGACCCCGCGCGCCTGACCCCGCTCGGCCGCCCCGGCACCCCGGCCTCCGCCGGCGTCCCACTGCCCTGACCCACGCCCACCCCCGCCCGCGACCCGCTACGGGTGCCACCCCGGCGCCCTGGTCGTCAGCCCCGTCCCACTGCCCCGACCCGCTCTCCCGACCCGCCGCCGCGCCCCGCTGCGGGCCCTCGCCCGCGCCGGGCCGCCGCCCGCTCCGCACCACGCAAGGACCGAACGCCGATGCCCTCTTCCTCCGACGTCCTCACCCTGCTCACCGCGCTCGTCGCGCGGGACTCCACCACCCCGACCGGCGAGGAGGAGAGCACCGCCGACGTGCTCGCCGGGTACCTCACGGCCGGTGGCTTCTCGGTGCGGACCGAGCGCCTCGCGCCCGGCCGGGTCAACCTCACCGCCCGCCGGGTCCTCGGGGACGGCGGTCCGGTGGTGATGCTCAACTCGCACCTGGACGTGGTCCCCGCGGGCGGCGGCTGGAGCAGCCCCCCGTTCGAGCCGACGGTGCGCGACGGGCGCCTGTACGGGCGCGGTTCCGCCGACGCGAAGGGCCCGCTGGCCGCGATGGCGTGCGCCGCCGTCGAACTGGCGCGCGCCGCCGACGCGGGGCTCGTCGCCGCCCACGGGGAGATCGTCCTCACCGGGGTGTCGCAGGAGGAGGGCGACTCGATGGGCGCCCGCCGCCTGGTCGCCGACCTCCGCGACCGGGACCTGCTGCCGGACGCGGTGATCGTCGGCGAGCCGACCGGGATGCGGCTGCTGACCGCCCACAAGGGCTCGGTGCGCCCGGTCGTCGAGGTCACGGGCGTCTCCGCGCACGCCGCGACCCCGCACGCGGGCGTCAACGCCATCACCGGCGCCGCCGCCCTCGTCGGGCTCCTCGACGCGTACGCGGCCTCGCTCGCGGGTCCCGGCCATCCGCTGCTGGGCGCCCCGACCTGCACACCGGTCCTCGTCTCCGGCGGCGAGGCGCCCAACGCCGTACCGGAGCGCTGCCGGATCACCCTGGACCGGCGGCTGCTGCCGGGCGAGACGCAGGAGTCGGTGCTGGCCGAGGTGGACGCGGTGCTGGCCGACTTCAACGACGGCGGCCACGGCGCGCGGGCGGTCGTCGCGGAGTGCGCGCCGAGCACCGGCGGCCCCTCGGAGACGCCGCCCGACCACCCGTTCGTCGCACTGTGCAGGCGGGCGCTGGCCGCCGAGGGCGCGGACGACAGCCTCGGCGGGCTCACCGTCAACTGCGACATGACGCACTTCCGGGCCGCCGGGGTGCCGGCGCTGGTCTGCGGACCGGGCCGGCTCGACGTCATGCACGCGGTCGACGAGCACATCGTCGTCGCCGAACTGGAGGAGTCCGTCGGGCTGTTCCGGGCGATCCTCGCCGAGGCGCTCTCCGGGCGGGGACCGGCATGGGCCTGACCGTCGCCCTGGGCCAGGCCCGTTCGGTCCCCGGCGACCTCGCGGCCAACCTCGCCACCGCCGTCCGCCTGGTGCGCGAGGCGTCCGCCGCGGGTGCCCGGCTGCTGGCCCTGCCGGAGCTGTTCACCTGCGGCTACGATCCGGCGGCCGTCGCGGCGGCCGGGCCGGGGCTGCTGCTGGCCGCGCCCCCGCCCGGCACCGTGCCCGCCGACGGCTCACCGCTGGCCCCGCTGGCGCGGGCGGCGGCCGGGACCGGCATGTGGGTGGTGCTGGGCGCGGCCCTCACCGCCCCGGGCGACGACGGGAGCGGAGGCCCGGCGGAACGGCGGCCCGCCAACGCCGTCCTGGTCCTGGACCCGGCGGGAGCGGTCCGCGGCCGGTACGCCAAGGCCCACCTGTGGGGACCCGAGCGGGACGTCTTCGCGCCCGGCGGGGAGCTGGTCGCCGTGGAGGCCGACGGCGTCCGGATCGGCCTCGGCATCTGCTACGACGCGGGGTTCCCGGAGTTCGCCCGCGCCCACCGGCGGGCCGGCGCGCACGCGCTGCTCTACTGCTCCGCCTTCGCCGAGGGCGCCACCGAGCACCGCTACGACGTCTACCATCCGGCGCGCGCCGTGGAGAACGGCGTCTACACCCTGGTCAGCAACGCGGTCGGCGACCTCGCGGGCGAACGCTACTTCGGCCGCAGCGGCGCCTGGCACCCCGACGGCCGCCCGCTGACCGCGCTCGGCGCCGGGGACGGCGTCCGGGTGGTGACCGTCGCACCCGAGGAGACCGCCCGGGTCCGCGCCGGACTGCCCTACCTCGACGAACTCCGCGCCGACCTGCTGGGGGCCGCGACCGCGCCCCCGTCCCTCACCGTGCTGCGGTCCTCCGCCGCGGCGTCCGCCACCCCGTCACGGACCACCGTCCACCGTCCGACAGGAGCCCCTCATGCCGCCCGTCTTCCCCGCCGCTGAGTACGACCGCAGGCTGGCCGCGCTGCGCGCCACGCTGCTCTCCGAGGAACTGGACGCGGTCGTCGTCCACACCCCCGAGAACGTCTGCTACCTCTCCGGGCACGCCACGCCCGGCTACTACACCTACCAGTGCCTGATCGTCACCGCCGACGGCGAGGCCGCCGTGCTGTCCCGGCAGACCGAGACCGTCAACGCCCGTGAGACGACGCACCTGGACCGCGTCGAGGGGTTCGCTGACAGCGCCGATCCGCTGGCCGCCACCGTGGAGCTGCTGCGGCGGCTGGCCCCGGGCGCCACGGCCGTCGGGGTGGAGACCCGTTCGTGGTTCCTGCCGCCGGAGTCCTACGAGCGGCTGACCGGTCTGCTGGCGGCGGGCGGGGCGCGGGTGCGGCCCATCGACGGCGCGCTGGCCGCGGCCCGGCTGATCAAGTCGCCCGCCGAGATCGAGCAGATCAGGGCGGCGGCCACGAGCACCGACGCGGGCATGCTCGCCGCCGCCGAGGCCGCGGTGCCCGGCGCGAGCGAACGCGCCGTCGCCGCCGCCGCGTTCCAGGGCATGATCGCCAGCGGCTCCGAGTACTTCGGCATGGAGCCGTTCGTCGCCTCGGGCCCGCGCGCCGGGACCATCCACGCGAGCTGGTCGGACCGGGTGATCGGCGCGGACGAGGCGGTGCTGCTGGAGATGTCGGCCACCGTGGGCCGCTACAACGCGCCGCTGATGCACACGGTCTGGACCGGCACGCTGCGGGGTGAGGCCGCCGAGATGGCCGTCGCCTGCGCCGCCGCCCGGGACGCGGCGCTGGCCCACGTCAGGCCGGGCGGCTCGCCCGCCGAGGCGCACGCGGCGTGCAAGGCGGCCATCGCGGACGCCGGGCTCGCCCACACCTACCGCAAGCGCAGCGGCTACTCGGTGGGCATCGCCTTCGCGCCCGACTGGGGCGAGGGGCACCTGCTCTCCCTGGGCGAGACGGAGGAGAAGCGGTTCGCGGCGGACATGGTGGTGCACGTGGTGCCGACGCTGCGGATCGCGGGCACCGCCGGGATCGGTCTGTCCGCGACCGTCCTGGTCACCGGCGACGGCCACGAGGTGCTGACGTCCTGCCCGGTGGGGCCGGGACGGTGAGCGCCGCCGACGACGCGCCGGTCCCGCAGGGCGACTACGCGAGCGCCCGGGTGCACGCCGGTCTGGTGCACACGGCGGGCATGACCCCCCGCGCGGGAGGCGCCATGGCGGCGACCGGTGTCCTCGGCGCCGGGCTCGACGTGGCGGACGCCCGGCCGCTGGCGGCGCTGGCCGCCCGGCGCGCGGTCGAGGCGGGACGGCAGGCCGCGGTCGCGGCGGGACTGCGGCTGGCCTCCGCGGTGTCCATGACGGTGTACGTGGCGGCCACCGCGGACTTCACCCGGCACAGCCAGGTCGCCGACGGCGCCAGTGAGGCGGTCCTCGCCCTGGTGGGCGGGCCCCCGCCGGTGCGGGCCGCGGTCGGGGTCACCGGCCTGCCGTCCGGCGCGCCGGTGGAGGTCTCCCTGGTCCTCGCCACCGCCGGGCCCCACTGACGGCGGATACGGTGGCCGCGCGCCGGTGCGACGCCGCGGCGCGCGGCGGTACGAGGAGAGGACGAGACACGTGGGCGAGGCGGACCGGTCGATCGCGCCGGTGGTCCTGTCGGGGTTCGGGCGGGTGGGGCAGGCGTACGCCCGCCGTGTCGCCGAGGCGGGCCGGGAGGGGTCGGGGCTGCGGCTCGCGGCCGTCCGCACCGGCTCCGCGCAGTGGCTCGCGCCGTCCGGCGCCGACCCGGCACCGCCGTCGCCGCCGTTCCCCGGGCCGCCCACCGACCTCGGCGAGATCCTGGCGCGGACCCGGGCCGCGGTGCTGGTGCAGGCGCTGCCGTCGACGCCGGAGGCGTGCGCCACGGCGACCGAGGAGGCGCTCACCGCGCTGCGCTCCGGTGTCCATGTGGTGACGGCGGCCAAGGCCCATCTGCTGAGCGGCTGGCGCGCGCTGGAGGACGCGGCGCGCGCGGGCGACGCACTGATCCGGCTCTCGGCGGCCACCGGCGCGGCGCTGCCCGCGGGCGATCTGGCCCGGTCGGGGGTGCGCGGGCTCGGCTGCCGCTCGGTGCGGGCCTGTCCCAACGGCACCTCCACGTTCGTGCTGGACCGGATGGCGCGGGGCGGGACCCTCGCCGGGGCGCTGGTGGAGGCGCGGCGGCTGGGCATCGCGGAGGGCGACCCCTCGGCCGACCTGTCGGGGCGGGACGCGGCCACCAAGGTGGTGCTGCTCGCCGCGCTGCTCTGGGGCTGGGACGCGGCCGCCGTGCGGTGGCGCACCGAGCCGATCGAGGAGTCGACGGCGGAGGCGGCGCGCGCCGCGGCGGCCCGCGGGCTGCGGCTGCGCGCGGTGGCGTCCGCGACGGCGGATCTCCCGCACGAGGTGCGGGTCCGGCTGGAGGAGACCCCGGCGGGAGACCCGATGCACGGCCTCGACGGCCCGGAGAAGGCGGTCGTCTACGGCTGCCCCGAGGCGGGTGACATCACGGTGAGCGGCGGCCGCTCCAGCCCGGCGGGCGCGGCCCTGGCCCTGTTCAAGGACACGCTGTCGGTGGCGGAACCACGGGGGTACGGGTTCGGCTAGCGGGGCGTGGGCGCGGGGCGGTGCGCGGAGCGGCGTCGGCCATGGGCGCCCATGCGAGCTGGAGACCTCCAGATGGGCCGGACGGGCGTACGCAGCCGCGTCGGCGGTGGACGCGGGGCGGGTGCGCGGAGCCGCGTCGGCGGTGGGCGCGCACGCGAGCCGGAGGACGCCTGGGTGAGCCGGACAGGCGCGCGCCACCGCGTCACCCGGAGCGCGCCCAGGCGGGCCTGACGAGCGCCCCGAGCCGCCCGGTCCCCGCCCGCCACGCGGTCTCACCCCGCCCTTCGACCCGGCCCAGGCGGACGCCAGGTGTCGCCCGGACGGACGGCGGGCCATCTCCCGGGAACTTTTTTCGGACACGCCGGTGGCGTAATCCGTCATGTCGCCGCCGCCCGCGCCCGCGGCCCCGAACTGCGGGGTTTACCGCGCCGTCACCCGCGGTGCGCCGGATGACACAGGCTTGACCAGCGGGGATGCAGGATTCCTTCATTGACGGGTGGATGGGTGCTGATTAGCGTCAGCGCCATGACCTGCCGAGCCCCCGAGGGCACCGTCGACGAGCTGGACCGCCGCATCATCGCCGCGCTCCAGCTGAACGGCCGTGCTCCCTGGAGCGCGGTGGCCCGCTGGGTGGACGCCAGCGAGACGACCGCCCAGCGCCGCTACCGGGCGCTGCGCGAGCGGGGCGTGCTCCGTGTCGTCGGCACCCTGGAGCTGGACCGGACGCGGGAGGGATCCTCCATGCTGGTCCGGGTGCAGGCCAGGCCCGGACGCGGTCTCGACGTCGCGGACCGGCTCACGGCCAGCCCGGACGTCCGGTTCGTGGCCGTCGTCACCGGCGCCGCCGATCTCATCGTCGACTTCGTCGCGCGGGACAACGACGAGATGATGCGGATGCTCTTCACCGACCTGCCCGCGGCCGACCTCATCACCAGCACCGAGGCCGTCCCGGTCATCCGCGCCTTCACCTCGGCGTCCATGTGGGACACCGGGCTGCTGCCGCCCGAGGCGGCGGCGGACCTGCGTCCCTCCTCCCTGGCGTCGTCGTGCGACCGCGCCGACTGGGACGCGGCGCCACAAGCGCTCAACAGCCTCGAACAGGACGTCGTCGCTGCTCTCAAGCAGGACGGACGCACCCAGGTCAGCACGCTGGCCAGGACCCTCGGGCACACCGAGTCAGGGGTCGCGCGGGCGATGGACCGGCTCATCGCGCGCGGCGTCCTGCAGTTCCGCACCCTCGTCGAACCGGCGCTGATCGGCTACGACGCGGAGTTCATGGTGTGGCTGTCGATCGAGCCCGACCGGCTCGACGCGGCGGGGCGCCAGCTCGCCCGGCACTCGGGGACCAAGTTCCTGGGCGCGGCGACCGGCCGCTTCAACCTCGTCGGCCACATGGTGCTGCCCAGCCGCGCCGATCTGTTCCGCTACACCAGTGACGTCATCGGGGCGCTGCCCGGTCTGATCGCCTCCGACGTGACGCTGCATCTCGTGACCATGAAGTACTCCTGGCACCGGATGACCCGCACCGCCTGAGCACCCGCGGACGCCCCGGCGTCGCCGTGCCGGGGCCGGACCTTCCCCGTCCGCGCCCGTCTCCGTCCCCGACCCCCGTGGAGGACCCATGTCCACCGAAGACTCCGGCCTGCCCGCGGAGAGCTGGCGCTGGCCCGAAGAGACCTGGCGCGGCCGGGTCGACGCCGTCCGCGCGGGCCGCAGGCTGGTGCCCGACCGCTGGCCCGGCGGCGCCCGGGTGGCCGTCGCGCTCTCCTTCGACTCCGACCACGAGACGATCCCGCTGCGCGACGGCGAGACCAGCCCCGGCAGGCTCGCCCAGGGCGAGTACGGCGCCCGCGTCGGCGCCGGGCGGGTCCTCGACCTGCTGGCCCGCTACGGCGTCCCGGCGACGTTCTTCATGCCGGCGGTCTCCGCGCTGCTGCACCCCGAGGAGGCGCGCGCCTACACCCGGGACGGGCATGAGCTGGCCGTGCACGGCTGGATCCACGAGCGGAACATGCTGCTCGGCCACGATGACGAGCTGGAGCTGACGGCCCGCGCCCTCGACACGCTCACCGCGGTGACCGGCGAGCGGCCCGTCGGCATCCGCACCCCGTCCTGGGACTTCTCGCCGTCCACCCTGGCGATCATGCTGGAGCTGGGGTTCGGCTACGACTCGTCGCTGATGGCGGACGACGAGCCCTACGAGATCGTCGCCGAGGGCCGCCCCACGGGGCTGGTGGAGATCCCGGTCGACTGGATCCGCGACGACGCGCCCTACTTCACGATGGACCGCTACGGCTCGGTGCGTCCGCACAGCCGCCCGCGGGACGTCGGGGAGATCTGGCGCGACGAGTTCGACGCGGCCTACCGCGAGGGCGGGGTCTTCCAGCTCACCCTGCACCCGCACGTCATCGGCCACCGCTCCCGGCTGGTCGTGCTGCGGGAGCTGCTCGACCACATCGCCGCCCACCCGGGCGTCTGGTACACGACGCACGCCGGGCTCGCCGACGTGGCGCGGGTCGTCCCGCACGACACCGCGGCACCGTCCTCCCCCGCTCCCTCCGCATCCCCCGCATCTCCCGTCTCCCCTGCTTCTCCCGCCTCTCCCGTCCGTTCCGTCCCCGACGCCCCGGAGCACACGCCATGAACACCGGATCCGCCACACCGGCGAGCCCCCGCCCCCAGGAGGGCGGTCTCCCCGCCCACGGCAGACTCAACGGCGCCCAGCGCAAGGCGATCGTCGCCGGCACCATCGGCAACACCGTCGAATGGGTCGACTGGGCCCTCTACTCGATCTTCGCGAAGGTCATCGCGGACGAGTTCTTCCCGAAGGGCGACGGCGGGGTGGCCCTGCTGTCCACCCTCGCGGTCTTCGCGGTCGGCTTCGTGATGCGCCCGGTCGGCGCCGCCGTCCTCGGCGCCTACGCGGACCGGCACGGCCGCAAGAAGGGCATGACGCTCACCGTCGCGCTGATGGCGGGCGCCGGTTTCGCCATCGCGATCACCCCCTCCTACGACAGCATCGGCGTACTGTCGCCGCTGCTCCTGCTGGTCGCCCGGCTGGTGCAGGGCTTCTCCGCCGGTGGCGAGTTCGGGTCGTCGTCGGCGTTCCTGGTGGAGTCGGCCGCCCGCGGGCGGCGCGCGTTCGCCGGGTCCTGGCAGCAGGTGTCGGTGGCCGGCGGTGTCCTGATCGCCTCCCTGCTGGGCACCCTCACCACCTCGGTGCTCAGTGACGACGCCCTGCACTCCTGGGGCTGGCGCCTGGCGTTCGTGCTCGGCGGGCTGCTCGGCCTGGTCGGCCTCTGGCTGCGGGTCTCGGTCGAGGACACGCAGTCCTTCACCCAGGCGCAGGACTCGGGCCGCACCCGCACCAACCCGGTCAAGGCGATGTTCGTCGAGCACCCGGCGGCGACCCTGCGGGTCGTCGGCATCACCATCGCGGGCACGCTCACCTACTACATCTGGGTCAACTACCTGCCCACCTACGCCAATCTGACCACCGGCATCCCGCTGAAGACGGCGCTGCTGTCGCAGACGCTCTGCCTGGTCGTGTTCGTGGTCGCGCTGCCGTTCGCCGGGCTGCTCTCCGACCGGCTCGGCCGCAAACCGACGATGGCCGGGTTCGCGGCCGGGTTCGTGGTGCTGGCGTGGCCGCTGCTGCACCTGCTCAACGACAGCTTCGTCAGCCTGTTCCTGGTGCAGCTGATCGGCATGCTGCTGATCCTCGGCTACTCCGCGAACTGCGCGGTCATCATGGCCGAGCAGTTCCCGGCCGAGGTGCGCGCCACCGGCATCGCGCTGCCGTACGCCCTGGCCGTCGCGGTCTTCGGCGGCACGGCCCCCTACCTCACCACCTGGCTGCACGAGAGCGGGCACAGCGATCTGCTGTGGATCTACGTGTCGGTGGCCGCGCTGATCTCCCTGGTCGTCTATCTGACGATGCCGGAGACCAAGGACAAGGAGTTCCACTGATGACGCACGTGCTCGTCACCGGCGCCGCGGGCGGCATCGGCGGGGCCATCGCGGAGGCGTTCGCCGAGCGGGGTGCCTTCCTCACGCTCGCCGACCGGTCCGCCGACGCCCTGGAGGTCACCGCCGCCCGGCTCGGTGACCGGGTCGCGGCGCGGGCCGCCGACCTGACCGACCCGGGGGCGCCCGGGGCGCTGGTGGAGGCGGCCTGGGCGGAGCACGGGCCGGTGGACGTCCTCGTCAACGCGGCGGGCGTCTACCCCTCCCTCGACATGGCCGAGGTGGGCGCGGCCGACTGGGACCGGCTGTTCGCCGTCAACCTGCGCGCGCCCGTCCTGGCGACGGCCGCCTACGCCCGGCTCGCGATCGCCGCGGGCCGCCCCGGCTCGGTCGTCAACATCTCGTCGGGCTCCGCGCTGCGGGCCCGGCCGGGCGGCGGACCCTACGCGAGTTCGAAGGCGGCCCTGGAGATGGCGACCCGCGCCGCCGCGCTGGAGTTCGGCGAGCACGGTGTCCGCGTCAACGCGGTCAGCCCCGGGTTCGTGCTGGTCTCCAGCGACTGCAACCCCGTCTCCGCGCGGTACGCGGAGGCCATCGGCGCCAACCCGCTGGGCCGCCCGGGGACCCCGCAGGACATCGCCCGCGCGGTCCGCTGGCTCGCCGGACCCGACGCCTCCTGGATCACCGGGGAGATCCTGCGCGTGGACGGCGGCTCCAGTACCGGCGCCCTGCACCTGCCCCGCATCTGGGAGCGCGACGACACCCGCGCCGTCCCGCCCGGCGCCGAACCGGTGGCCGCCACCACGGAAGGATCCCTCCGATGAACGACACCACCGCGCAGCGGGCCGCCTACACGGTCGTCGGCGCCGGGGCGATCGGCGGGACCCTCGCGTTCGCCCTCGCCGACGCCGGCCACCCGGTCACCGTCGTCGACGCCGACGCGGCCCACGTGGCGGCGATCAGGGCCGGCGGACTCGTCGTGGCCCGGGGTGGCACCCGCTCGTCGGTGCCGGTCACGGCCGTCACCCCGGACGAGTTCGAGGGCACCCTCGGACGGGTGCTGCTCGCCGTGAAGGCGCAGGCCACCGGCACCGCCGTCGACTGGATCGCGCCGCGCCTCGCCCCGGACGGGTACGTGGTCTCGCTGCAGAACGGCTTCAACGAGGCCGTGATAGCGGAGCGGGTCGGCGCCGGGCGCACCGTCGCCGCCTTCGTCAACATCTTCGCCGACGTCGTCGAGCCGGGTGTCGTCCTGGACGGCGGGGCCGGGGCGCTCGTCATCGGGGAGCCGGACGGGGCGCCGGTCAGCGCCCGCGTCCGCGACCTGGTCGCCGACCTGCAGAGCTGGGGTCCCGCGGTGGCCAGCGACAACGTCGAGGGCTACCTGTGGGCGAAGGCCGGGTTCGGCGCGATGCTCGCCGCGACCGCCCTAGCGGACGCCCCGATGGCCGACCTCATCGACCGGCACCGCCCCGCGATGGCGGGCCTGACCGGCGAGATCTTCGCGGTGGCGGACCGGCTGGGCGTCACCCTCGAACCCTTCGACGCCTTCGAGCCGCTGCCCCTGCGCCGGGCGGCGGACCCCGCCGACCGGGACGGGGCGTTCGACCGCCTCACCGCCTGGCTGCGCACCCAGTCCAAGGACCGCAGCGGCATCTGGCGCGACCTCGCGGTGCGCAACCGCCCGGTCGAGGTGACCACCCACTACGCCGACGTCTTCGCGCACGCGGACCGCGCCGGGCTGCCGACCCCGCTGCTGCGCGCGGTCGTGGACGGGCTGCGCGGGCTGGAAGGCGCCCCGCAGGGGATGGCGGAGTCCCGGCTCGACGTCCTCGACCGGCTCGCCCTCGCCCCGGAGCGGGCCACCGCCGTCGGACGGTGGCTCGACGAGCACCGCGAGGAACTCGTCGCCGACCTGGCCGACTACACGTCGGTGGGCAGCGCGAGCGACGACCCGGACGCCCTCGACGCCTGCCTCGTCTGGCTGCGCGACTGGCTGGACCGGCGGCTCGGCGCACCGGACGCCGAGGAGATCCTGCCGCGCGCGGAGGCCGGGGACATCCTGGTGCGCCGCTACCCCGCCCGGGACGCGGCCAGCGCCGACACCCGCCCGGTGCTGCTGCTCGGCCACTACGACACCGTCTGGCCCACCGGCACCCTCGACACCTGGCCGTTCGAGCGCGACGGCGACCGGATCACCGGCCCCGGCGTCTTCGACATGAAGGCCGGTCTGGTCCAGGCGGTGTGGGCGCTGCGCGCGCTCGACGCCCTCGGACTGCCCCGCCCGGCCTGCACCCTCATGCTCAACGGCGACGAGGAGACCGGCAGCCTCGCCTCCTCCGGGGCGATCGTGGACGAGGCCCGCGGCAGCCGCCTCGCCATGGTCTTCGAGGCGGCGGCGGACGGCGCCGTGAAGACCGCCCGCAAGGGGGTCGGCCTGTTCACGCTCACCGTCACCGGCAGCGAGGCGCACGCCGGGCTCGACCCGACGGCCGGGGCCAGCGCGGTCGACGAACTCGCCCACCAGATCCTGCGCCTGGGGGGCCTGCGCGACCACGCGGCGGGCACGTCCCTGAACGTGGGCGTGGTGGAGGGCGGCACCCGCAGCAACGTGACGGCGGGGCGCGCGGTCGCCCGGCTGGACGTCCGGGTCGCCTCGGAGGCCGAACGGCTGCGCGTCACCCGCGCCCTGGCCGAGCTGACGCCGGTCGACGCGCGGACCCGGGTGGAGATCACCGGGGACTGGAACCGCCCGGTCTTCGAGCGCACCGCGCAGGTGGCCGCGCTCGCGGAGCTGGCCCGCCGGTGCGCGGGGCTGCTCGGTCACGACCTGGCGGAGGCGTCGGTGGGCGGGGCGAGCGACGGGAACTTCGTCGCCGCCGCGGGCGTGCCGGTCCTGGACGGCATCGGGGCGCTCGGCTCGGGCGCGCACGCCCGCTCCGAGAACACGTCGGTCTCCGGCCTGGTCGGCCGCGCGGCGCTGGCCGCCACCGTCCTGGGCGCGCTGGCCGACGACTGAGCGGCAACCCCCGGACCACCCGGCGGCCCCCGGTGCCCCGTGTCACCGGTCGGCCGCCGGGTGGTTCCGCGCTCCTCCGGTCGTCGTGGCGGGCGGCGGCAGGTCGTCCGGGCCCGGGTGCCGGGCCGTCTCCTCGACGAGGGCGCGCAGCCAGCCGTGGGCGGGGTCGTCGGTGCGGGTCGCGTGCCAGAGCGCGCCGACCGTGTACCGCGGCATCGGCAGCGGCGGCTCGCTGACCGCGAGGCCCAGGGCGTCGGCGTAGACGGCGGCCGCGTGGCGGGGCACGGTGGCCAGCGCGGGCACCGCCGCCAGGTGGAGCGCGGCCCCGGCGAAGTGCGTGGTCGAGGCGGTGACCCGGCGGTCGAGCCCGCGCGCCTCCAGGACGTCGTCGACGATGCCCCGTCTGCCGTCGTAGGAGACGAGCAGATGCGGGTGGGCGAGGTAGTCGTCGAGGGAGAGCGGTGTGGGCAGCGGCAGCAGGCGCGGGTTGAAGAGGCAGGTGTAGCCCGATGTGAACAGGGGGGTGCCGCGGTGTTCGGGGCCGTGCGCGGGGGCCGCGGCGATCCCGAGGTCCACCTCGCCCCGGTCGAGCATCCCGGCGAGGGCGTTGCGGTGGGCCTGTCTGACGGCGATCCGGACGCCGGGCAGCGCGGCGGTGGCGGCGAGCAGCCGGGGCAGCAGGGCCGCCTCCAGGTCGTCGGACATGCCGAGGGTGAAGGTGCGGCGGGCGGTCCGCGGGTCGAAGCGGTCCCCGTCGGTGACGGCGCCGTGGATCAGGGCGAGGGCGGGCTCGACGCGGCGGGCCAGTTCGACGGCGCGCGGGGTCGGCTCGACGCCGGTGCGGGTGCGGGTGAACAGCTCGTCGCCGAACGCGGTGCGCAGCCGTCCGAGGGAGGCGCTGACGGCGCCCTGGCTCAGCCGCAGGGCGTGCGCGGCCCGGGTCACGCTGCGCTCGCGCATCAGGGCCGCGAAGACCACCAGGAGATTGAGGTCCGTCTTCCTGAATTCGGTCTCATAGATGTCGATCATGGTGAACATTAGTTTGCCAGATGACGGATCGGCTTCCTAGCCTCCCCTCATGACGACACCCGCACCGCACCCCGCGACCGCGTCGCGCCGCACCCTGACCGCCGCCGTCGTGCAGGCGTCCGCGCCGCTGTTCGACACGCCCGCCGCGCTGGCCCGCGCCGAGGAGCTGATCCGGGAGGCGGTCACCGTCCGCGGCGCCGAGGTCGTGGTGCTGCCCGAGGCGTTCCTCGGCGGCTACCCCAAGGGCCTCGACTTCGGCATCACGGTCGGCAGCCGCGCCCCGGAGGGCCGCGACCTGTTCCGCCGCTACCAGGCGTCCGCCGTCACCGTCCCCGGCCCCGAGGTGGACGCGCTGGCCGCGCTCACCCGGGAACTCGGCTGCCACGCGGTGGTCGGCGCCGTCGAACGGCTCGGCTCCACCCTGCACTGCGTCGCCCTCCACCTCGGCCCCGACGGCTACCTCGGCCTGCGCAGGAAGCTCATGCCGACGGCGGCCGAGCGCTACCTGTGGGGGCAGGGCGACGGCTCCACGCTCACCGTCGTCGACACCGGGACCGCCCGGATCGGCGCGGCGATCTGCTGGGAGAACTACATGCCGCTGCTGCGGACCGCCCTGTACGCCAAGGGCGTCCACCTGTGGTGCGCGCCGACCGTGGACGACCGGGACGCCTGGCAGGCCACCATGCGGCACGTCGCGCTGGAGGGCCGCTGCTTCGTGCTGGCCGCCGCCCCCTACCTGCGCCGGGACGCCCTGCCCGCCGAACTGCGCCCGGTCCAGGGCGACGAGCCAGGCACCGTCCTGATCGGCGGCGGCTCCGTCATCGTCTCCCCGCTGGGCGAGGTGCTGGCCGGACCGCTGCGCGACGGCGAGGGCATCCTGACGGCGGAGCTGGACCTCGACGACATCGCGCGGGCCCGGTTCGACTTCGACCCGGTCGGCCACTACGCGCGCCCGGACGTCTTCACCCTGCACGTCGACGAGTCGCCCAGGGCGACGATGGCCCCGTCCGGCGGGACGCACCCGGCCGCCGCGCCGCGCTGAACGACGGGTGGGGCGGTCCCGCGGGGACGGGCGCAGGACCCGGCCCCGGACACGCGTCAGGTCCCGGAGCCGCTGCTCCGGGACCTGACGAAAAGGGTGATCAGGCGGGGGTGATGTTCTCCGCCTGCGGGCCCTTCTGCCCCTGGGCCACGTCGAAGGTCACCTTCTGACCCTCCTGCAGCTCACGGAAGCCGGAGGCGTTGATGTTCGAGTAGTGCGCGAAGACGTCCGGCCCGCCGCCGTCCTGCTCGATGAAGCCGAAACCCTTTTCGGCGTTGAACCACTTGACGGTTCCGCTGGCCATGCTGAGCCTTCCAGTCCGATGTCGAACCCGCACCTCGCGGGCCCGAAACGATGTCCCTGCCGCGCACAGGACAACAAAGCGCCCGCGCCAGAGCGCGGGCAGTCACTGCGGGCAACGACATCTAGCAGCGACGCTACACGGCGGAACGGGTCCCCACCAGAGAGAAATTGCCTGTTCCTGTGCGAGGAACAGAACAAGACACCCGCCGGACCTCTTCCGGAGGCCCGGCGGACGCCTCCGACCAGCGGACTCGCCGGGCGCCCCGGGGACTTCGCTCCGCCCCCGCGGCGCCCCGCCGAGCGGGACCGGCGGCCGGTTCCGACCACCTCGGTCAGTCGTTCGAGCCCCAGACGGGCGCCGAGGAACGCGCCGTCCGGATGTCGTCGTTCGACGCACCCGCCGCGATCATCGGCCAGACCAGCTCCTCGTCGCTGACCACGAAGTCGACGACGACGGGGACGTCGTCGATCTCCAGGGCCTTGCGGATGGTCGCGTCGAGGTCCTCGGTCCGGTCGCAGCGCAGCCCGACGCCGCCGTACGCCTCGCCCATCGCGGCGAAGTCGGGGATGCTGCGGGTGGCGGACCCGACCCCGAAGTGCCGGTCGCCGAAGAAGAGGGACTGGAGCTGGCGGACCATGCCGAGCCCCGCGTTGTTGATGACGGCGACCTTGACGGGGATGCCCTCCACGGCGCAGGTGGCGAGGGTGCGGCAGGTCATCTGGAAGCAGCCGTCGCCGTCGACGGCCCAGACCGTGGTGTCGGGCAGGGCCAGCTTTGCGCCCATCGCGGCGGGCAGCGCGTACCCCATGGTGCCCAGGCCGCCGGAGTTGAGGAAGGACCGGGGCCGCTCCAGGGGCAGGTAGTGGCTGGCCCACATCTGGTGCTGCCCGACGCCCGAGGCGTACACCGCGTCGGGTCCGGTCAGCGCGCCGATGCGGTCGATGACCTGCTGGGGCAGCAGCGAGCCGTCCGCCGGTGGCGTGTAGGTCATCGGCGCGACCGCGCGCCAGCGGTCGAGACGCTCCCACCACTCCCCCGGCGTGGTCCACGGCGTCCGCCCGCCGAGCGCCCTGACCGTCTCGGTGAGGGCGGCCAGGACGTCCTTGGCGTCGCCCACGATCGGGACGTCGACCGCCCGGTTCTTGCCGATCTCGGCCGCGTCGACGTCGGCGTGCACGATCTTCGCGTGCCGGGCGAACGTCGTGGGGTCGCCCGTCACCCGGTCGTCGAACCGGGCTCCGACCGCCAGCACCAGGTCGGCGTGCTGGAGCGCGGCCACGGCGGGGACCGTGCCGTGCATGCCGGGCATCCCGAGGTGCTGGCGGTGGCTGCCGGGGAACGCGCCGCGCGCCATCAGCGTGGTGACCACCGGGACGCCGGTGAGTTCGGCGAACCGCAGCAGCTCGGGCGCGGCGTCCGCCTTGACGATCCCGCCGCCCGCGTAGAGGACCGGGCGCCGGGACGCGCGGAGCAGGGCCGCCGCCTGGTCCAGGCTGCGCGGGTGCGGGCGGGGCGTTGCGGGCACGCCGGGCAGGTCGGGGCGGGCGGGCCTGACGTAGGCGGCGCGTTCCTGGAGGACGTCCTTGGGGATGTCGACCAGGACGGGTCCGGGGCGTCCGGTGGTGGCGAGGTGGAACGCCTGCGCGACGACGCGCGGGATGTCCCCGGCGTCGCGCACCAGCCAGTTGTGCTTGGTGATGCCCTGGGTGATGCCGCAGATGTCCGCTTCCTGGAAGGCGTCGGTGCCCAGCAGGCCCCGGCTGACCTGCCCGGTCACCGCGACGACCGGGACGGAGTCCATCGCGGCGTCGGTGAGCGCCGTCACCAGGTTGGTCGCGCCGGGGCCCGAGGTGGCCACGCACACGCCCGGCCTGCCGGTCGCCGTCGCGTACCCGGCGGCGGCGTGGCCCGCGTCCTGTTCGTGCCGCACCAGGATGTGGCGCAGCCGGGTGGAGTCGAGCAGCGGGTCGTAGGCGGGCAGGATCATCCCGCCCGGCAGTCCGAACAGGACCTCGACGCCTGCCTCTTCGAGGGCCCGGATCAGGATCTGGGCACCGGTCATCGTCTCTGTCACAGGTAGTCCCCATGCGGTGTGCGCGAACGCGCCGCCCGCGCACGCCCTTGAGGGCCGGCCGGCGTCGACTCGCTTGCGGTGGACGGCTCTCCACGAGCGGGAACGCGCGTGCCGCGTGCGGATCGGCGGCACGGCGGAGGGCCGGGACGGGCGCGCACGAGGATCGACTCGGCTGTGCGAACGCGGTCGCGGACACCCCGTGATGCCGGGGCCTGCCGACGTGACCGCAGACGTGTGGGGACGAGTCTAGGGGCCGGGCCGCGAGGGGGGTAACGGATATCGCTGCCCCGGGAGGCAGGGGAGGCGGGTCGGACCCGCAGAGACGGAGGCGGGTCGGACCCACGGGAGAGACAGGGGCGGGCTCCGGACATGCCGATGTCCGCCCGCTTGCCCGTCCCGCGCACGGAGGTGCCCGCGTGCCGCCGGCCCGGTTCCTGGGATCCGGGCCGGTGTCGGGGCTCGTCCGTGCGCGGCGGGAGCGGAGCGGCGCCCCGGCGTCACGGGGGTGACGGGGGTGACGGCCCGCGCCGGGCCTCGGCGTGGGTCAGTGGCTGGGGCCCCGGCCGCCGCCGCGACGGTCCTGGCGCCCCTGGTCCCGGCCGCCGCCGGGCTCGTCGAACTCGACCCGCTCCTTGCGCACGGTGTCGCTGATCTCCTGCTGCTCGGTGATCCTCTCGGTCTCCAGGTGGACCCGCTCGACCGCGACGGCCTCCTTGCGGACGACCGGGCGCTCGGCGTGCAGCGTCACCTCGCGCTCCTCCTCGTGGATGCGCGCGCGGATGCCCGTCTCGCCCTCCTTGATGGGCTCGCGGACCACGCGCACCTCCTCGTGGCTGATCGGGATGGTGGTGGTGACGTTCTCCGTCACGACGACCTTGCGCAGCCGGGCGTGCCCGACCTCGCTCTCCGTCTTGCCCACCCGCAGCCGCTCCTCGGAGCGGATCATGTCGCCGTTCTCCATGCCCTCGGTGCCGCGAGCGGCCATCCCGGCGGTCGCGGCGTCGGCGGACCGGCGCTGCCCGGCCGCGCCGCCGAC
>NZ_FMCI01000274.1 GCF_900091845.1 Streptomyces sp. SolWspMP-5a-2 | reverse complement strand
AGCGGGTCCCATGGGTTCCGCGCCTTCCAGCGATCCCGCAGGTTCCGTGGGTCCCATGGGTTCCGCACCTTCCATCGACCCCGCAGGTTCCGTGGGTCCCATGGGTTCCGTGGGTTTCGTGGGTTCCACGGGTCCCAGGGGTTCCCTCGACCCCGCTGGTTCCAGCGGTCCCACCGGCCCCGGGCCCGACCCGGCCGGAACCGGTCCTTCCGCGTCCGGGCCGTCCTCGTCCGGGCCGTCCGTGTCCGACGACGGCGGCGCGTCCGGTGTGCGGCCGCTGCGGGCGCTGCTGCGGCAGGCCCGTCCGCACCGACTCGCGCTGGCCGGGTCGCTGCTGCTCGCGCTCGCCGCCAGCGGCAGCGGGCTCGTCCAGCCGCTGGTCGCGCGGAACGTCCTGGACGCGCTGGCCGACGGCACCGCCGTCGCAGGACCGCTGGTCCTGCTCGGCGTGCTGGTGGTGGCGGGCGCCGTCCTCACCGGCCTGCAGTCCTGGTGGCAGCAGCGGACCTCCGAGCAGGTCGTCCGCTCCATCCGCCGCGACCTGGTCTTCCGCCTCGTCCGGCTGAAGATCCCCGAGCTTGACCGCCGTCCCCCCGGCGACCTGGTCGCCCGCGTCACCTCCGACAGCGCCCTGGTGCAGAACGCGGCCACCCAGGGCCTCGTCATGATCAGCAACGGGCTGCTCACCGTCCTGGGCGCGGTCGTCCTGATGGGGACGGTCCATCTCGGCCTGCTCGGTGTCACCCTCGGGGTGCTGTGCGGCACGGGGGCGGTCCTCGGCCTGGTCCTGCCGCGCATCCGGGAGGCCGTGGCCCGCGCGCAGCGCTCCGTCGGCGCGGTCGGGGCGGCCCTGGACCGGTCGCTCGGCGCGGCCCGCACCGTCAAGGCCAACGGCGCCGAGGCCCGGGAGACCGCCCGTGCCGAGGCCGCCGTCCAGGAGGCGTACGAGGCGGGGCTGACGGGCGCCAAGTACGTCGCGCTGGTCCAGGTGCTGTCCGGCGTCGCCATCCAGGCGGCCTTCCTCGCGGTGCTCGGCGTGGGCGGCGCGCTGGTGGCCGCGGGCGACCTCGACGCCTCGCAGCTCATCGCGTTCCTGCTCTACGTCTTCTACCTGGCAAGCCCGATCGCCTCGCTGCTCGGCGGCCTCGGCATGCTCCAGCAGGGGCTGGGCGCGGTCGTCCGCATCGAGCAGGTGCGGAACCTCCCGGCGGAGGACGACGTGGACCTCCCGGAGGACGCCGCCGCGCACACCACCGGGTCCGCCGCGCCGCCCGTCGAGTTCGACGCGGTGCACTTCGCGTACCCGGGGCGCGGGCCCGCCCTGCGGGGTGTCGCCTTCACGGTCCCCGGCGGCACCCGCACCGCGCTCGTCGGTCTCTCGGGCGCCGGGAAGACCACGATGTTCGCGCTGCTCCAGCGCTTCTACGAGCCGGACGCGGGCGCCATCCGGATCGGCGGACGCGACATCGCCGGGATGTCCCGGGCGGAGGTCCGCCGCCGGATCGCCTACGTCGAGCAGGAGTCCCCGGTCATGGCGGGCACGCTCCGCGAGAACCTCCGCTACGCCGCCACGGGCGCGAGCGACGAGGCCATCGCCGACGTGCTGCGCCTGACCCGGCTGGACGCGCTGGTCGCGCGGCTGCCCGACGGCCTCGACACCGAGGTCGGCAACCGCGGGGTCGCCCTCTCCGGGGGCGAGCGCCAGCGGCTCGCCATCGCGCGGGCGCTGCTGCGCGAACCCGACGTGCTGCTGCTCGACGAGGCCACCGCGCAGCTCGACGCCAGCAACGAGCAGGCCCTGCGGGAGGCGGTCGACCAGGCGGCACGGCGCTGCACGGTCGTCCTGATCGCCCATCGCCTCTCGACGGTCACCGACGCCGAGCAGATCATCGTCCTCCAGGACGGCGGGATCCGTGCCGCGGGCTCGCACGAGGAACTGGTCGGCGCGGACGCGCTCTACCGTGAACTCGCCGCGTCCCAGATGCTGGTGCCCGCCACGGACGAGGGTGCACCGCCCGGCCCGGGGAGCGTCGCCGGCGCCGGTCTCCACCCGACCGGCTGAGGACGGGCACCGGGAACTGACGGACCGACCGACCGGGCGCCCCGGGCAGTACGCGACCGCGTGCCGCCCGGGGCGCCCGGCGTTCGTGCGGGGTGTGTGCGGGTGGG
>NZ_FMCI01000275.1 GCF_900091845.1 Streptomyces sp. SolWspMP-5a-2 | reverse complement strand
GGGCCGCCGCCGGGATCGGGGGCGCCCGCGCCGGGCTCGCCGAGCTGGGAGTGGCGTGGACCGAGGCGGTCGCCGCCGCCCGCGCCGCGCTCGCCGAACCGCGGCTCGGGCCGATCGCCGAGTGGAGCCGCATCGGGCCCTTCCGGCTGCTGACGGCGCTGCCCCCGGAGACCGGCCAGGACCCCGCCGTCGGCCCGCTCCTCTCCCCCGCCCACCGCGAACTGGCCCGCACCGCCGAGGTCTACCTCGACTGCGCGGGCCAGGCCGGACGCACCGCCGCCGAGCTGGGCATCCACCGTCAGACCCTCTACTACCGGCTCTCCCGGGTGGAGCGGCTGACGGGCCTCGACCTCGACGACGGCGAGGACCGCCTGCTGCTGCACATGGCCCTCAAGGACGCCCGGCTGCGGCGCCTGCCGTGAGCGGCGCCCGCCGCGGCCCAGGTCAGCGGGCCAGCAGGGCACGCACGGCCGACGCGATCTCCTCGGGGGCCTCCTCGGCCATGAAGTGCCCCGCCCCGGTCAGCCGGTGGTCCAGGTCGGGAGCCCACGCCCGCCACACCCCGGCCGCGTCGTAGCCGAGCCGGGCACCCCAGTCCTGCTGGACGACGGTGACGGGCATCGCCAGCCGGGTACCGGCGTCCAGGTCGGCCCGGTCGTGGGTGACGTCGATCCCGGCCGAGGCGCGGTAGTCGGCCACGATCGACGGGACGGCGGCGGCGCTCGCGCGCAGATAGGCGGCCCGCACCGGACCGGGCAGCGCCGCCGGGTCGCCCGCCCAGGCGTCGAGGAACGACCCGAAGAAGGCGTCCGGGCTGTTGCCGATCAGCGTCTCCGGGAGCCCCGGCGGCTGCGCCATCAGGAACAGGTGGTAGCCGACGGCCGCGGACACCCCGCGCAGCACGTCCCACATGTCGAGGGTCGGCACGACGTCGAGGATGCCGAGGTGGCTGACCGTCCCCGGGTGGTCGAGGCCCGCGCGGAAGGCGACCAGGGCCCCGCGGTCGTGCCCGACCAGCGCGAACCGGTCGTGCCCGAGCGCCGCCGCCGCGGAGACGACGTCGGCGGCCATCGCGCGCTTCGCGTAGACGCCGGGACCGGTCGCGGCCGGTTTGTCGCTGTCGCCGTAGCCGCGCAGGTCGGGGCAGATCACGGTGTGCCCGGCGGCCAGCAGGGGGGCGACGTGCCGCCACATCAGCCGGGTCTGGGGGAAGCCGTGCAGCAGCACGACGGGGCTGCCGTGGCCGCCGACGAGGGCGGACAGCTCCACCCCGTCGGCGCCGGGCAGGCGGACGTGGTCGAAGCCGGGGATGGTGGGGGTCATGGCGTTTCCTCTCACCGCAAGAAGACCGGGACACGCGCACCCTGCCGCCCACGGATGAGCAACGAATCAGCGGCGCGGCCTCCGGCCCGGGGGGGGCAGCCCGGCGCCGCGGGCACCCCGGGCGGGAAGAGGGGAACCGCGCGGATCTCCCCGGCCCGCGGGAGGTGCGCCACCGTCCGGCAGCCACTCCCCGGCCGGGGGAGGGAAGCGGCGCGGGCGCCCCGGCCCGGGACAGGGAGGCTGCGCACCGGAGTCTCCCCACCCCGGGGGACCGGACCCGCCGTCCGGCAGCCGCTCCCCCCAGCGGCGACACGGCCCCGGCAGGCGGCCGGGGGCGGCGCCGGTACCGCGCCGAGAAGGGAGGAAACCGCGGGTCTCCCCACCCCGCACGCCCGACCCCGCCGTCCGGCGGCCGCTCCCCGGGCGCGGAAGATGGGAGCGTGCCGCCCGGCCCCGGCGGGGGCGCACCCCCGGTCGGGCCGGCGGGAACGCGTCCACCGGGGGCACCCCGGGCCACACCACGACACCCCCGTGTCCGGCACCCCGGAGGATGAGGACATGCGCATCGATGTGCTCGGCCCCGTGCGGGCCACCGGTGACGACGGGGTGCCCCTCGCGCTGGGCGGACCCCGGCACCGCGAGGTGCTCGCCCGGCTGGTCGCCGCGGACGGCCGCGCCGTCACCGCCGACACCCTCGTCGACGACCTCTGGACCCGGCCCCCGGCCCGCGCCCTCGGCGCGCTCAGGACCTTCGTCGCCGCCCTGCGCAGAGCGGTCGAGCCCGACCGGCCGCCCCGCACACCGCCGCGCGTCCTCGTCACGGAGGGCACCGGCTACGCGCTGCGGCTGCCGCGCGCCGCGGTGGACGTCCACCGGTTCGAGGACGCCCTCGCCGAGGCCCGCGTCTCCCCCGCCGCCGAGCCCGCCCTCGCCGTCGCGCTCGGCTCCTGGCGCGGCCCCGCCTACGCCGACCTGCCCGACGCGCCGTGGGCCCGGCGCGAACGCACCCGCCTGGAGGAACTGCGCCTGGACGCCGTCGAGGTGCGCGCGGGCATCCTCCTGGACGGGGGCGCGGGCGCGGACCTGGTCGCCGAGCTGGACGCGCACGCCGCCGCGCACCCCTGGCGCGAACCGGCCTGGGGGTTGCTGGCCCGCGCCCAGCACCGGGCGGGCCGCCGCGCCGACGCGCTCGCCACGCTCCGCCGGGCCCGCGCGGTCCTCGCGGAGCAGCTCGGCCTCGACCCGGGACCCGAACTGCGGCGCCTGGAGGCCGACATCCTCACCGGGGCGCCCGTCCTCGCCCCCGGCTCCCCGGCCTGGCCCGGCACCGGCGCCCCGCTCGGCCCCCGCACCACGGTCGACCTCGCCCGCACCCTCGCCCTGGCGGGCAGCGACGCCCTGGTGCTGTCCCGGCGGCACCGCCTCGCGGCCGTCGAGGCGGCCGAGCGCACCGGGGACCCGCTGCTCACCGCGCGGGTCATCGGCGCCTACGACGTGCCCGCGATCTGGAGCAGGGCCGACGACCCCGGCCAGTGCCGCGCGGTGGTGGCCGCCGCCGAGCGCGCCCTGACCGCGCTCGGTCCCGGCGGCCCGCCCGAGCTGCGGGCCAGGCTGCTCGCCACGGTCGCCGTGGAGAGCCGCAGCGGCGACCTGTCCGGCCCGGCGCTCGACCGCGCCCGCGCCGCCGCGCACCAGGCCCATGACCTGGCCCGCGAGCTGGGCGACCCGGCGCTGCTGGCCTTCGCCCTCAACGGCGTCTTCCTCCAGTCGTTCGCACGGCCCGGCCTCGCCCCGCTGAGGGACAGGACCGGCGCCGAACTGGTCGGCCTGGCCACCCGGCACGGCCTCCCGGCGTTCGCGGTCCTGGGCAGGCTGGTCCGGATGCAGTCGGCGTCCGCGCTCGGCGACCTCGACGGCGCCGCCGGGCACGCGGCGGCGGCGGAGGAGCTGGCCGCCGTCCACGAGTCGCCGCTGGTGCCGGTCCTGACGGCGTGGTGCAGGGCCCGGGTGCTGGCCGCCCGCAGCACCGAGCCGGGCGGTCCCGGGGCGGCCACCGCGGCGGCGGCCTACCGGACCGCGGACGAGGCGCTGCGGACGGCCGGGATGCCGGGGCTGCGGCGCGGACTGCTCCCGCTGGCGCTGCTCGGTCTGCGGGTGCTGCACGACCGTCCCGCGCCGACCGACCCGCGGCTCGACTGGGGTCCGCACCTGCCATGGGCGGCGCCGCTGGTGCTGCTCGCCCGCGACCGGGCGCGGGAGGCGCGCGCCGCCCTGGCGGCGGT
>NZ_FMCI01000276.1 GCF_900091845.1 Streptomyces sp. SolWspMP-5a-2 | reverse complement strand
CGGTGCCGTCGGCCGGCGGGCGGGCCGGTCGACCGGTGGTCGCGGCCTACCGGGTGGTGCGGCGGCGGCTCAACGGCCCTGCGCCGCCAGCTCCTTGGCCGCCTCGGTCAGGTCCTTGGCGGTGTCGATGGCCCGCCAGTAGGCGCCCTGCGGGAGCGGGAACCCGGCCAGCCGCCGCTGCCGCGCGAGATGCGGGAACGTCGTCCGCTCGTGGTCGCCGCGGGTGGGGAGCAGCCCGGCGAAGGCGGGGGAGAAGACGTAGACGCCCGCGTTGATCTCGAAGGTCGACGGGGGTGCCTCGATGAAGTCGGTGATGTGCCCGAAGCCGTCCGTCTGCACGGCGCCCCAGGGGATGCGGGGGCGGGCCAGCGCGAGGGTGGCGACGGCGTCCCGCTCGGTGTGGAAGTCCGCCATGTCGCGCAGCGAGAAGCGGGTCCAGATGTCGCCGTTGGTGGCGTACCAGGGCAGATCCGGGTGCGGGAGCTGGGCGGCGGCGTACTTGAGGCCGCCACCGCGGCCGAGGGGCTCCTCCTCGACGACGGTCGTGACGCGCACCGGGAGGTCCGCGCCCGCCAGCCATTTCTGGAGGACGTCGGCGAGGTGGCCGCAGCTGATGACGACGTCGGTGACGCCCTCCTCGGCGAGCCAGCGCAGCTGATGGCCGATGATCGGCGTCCCCGTGCCGGGGATCTCGACCATCGGCTTGGGCCGGTCGTCGGTGTAGGGGCGCAGCCGGGAACCCTGGCCGCCGGCCAGGACCACGGCTTGGACGGGACGCGACGCGGCGCTCGGATCGGTCATGGACCGAACTGTACGGCGCACCGGTGACGGCACCGGACCCGGCAACGGTTCCTTCACCGGCTGTTGCCCTCCCGGACGGGCGGGCGGTCACCGGCGCGGCCTCGGCGGCCGTCAGGGTCCGCGGAAGGCGCCGCGGGGTCCCCGGGGGGTGCCGGGGCTCGGGCCCTCCTCCTGGAGCGGAGGAGGGGCGGTGACGGCGTTCAGCGGTGGGCCATGGCGACGCCGGTGGCGAAGGACGTGTCGCAGACCGGGCGGGCGTACGACTGCGCCCGGGAGGGCCCGTACACGCGGACCGCCGCGCGGCCGAGGGCGCGCGCGATGGAGACGCAGTGCTCGGCGAGCGAGGGGCGTTCGGTGACGGCCTGCTGGAGGTGCGTGAGCACCACGCCCGGGTTCTCGTCCTGGAGCTCGGCCAGCAGCTTGTCGCGCAGGACGTCCTGCGCGGCTCGCCTGACCGGCTTGTCGTCCATGGAGGTGTCGGCGGTGCTGTCCGAGGAGTCCGAGGCGGTGAGGACCGAGGTCGATGGGTCTCCAGACCAGTTGACCCGGGTGACCGCGAGGGTCCCGGAGAGCACCAGGACGACGGGCAGGACGAGGGCGAGGGAGCGGCCGATCCGGCGGGCGGGGCCCCGGCCGCGTCGCGTCTGTTGGTTAATGGAGTGCTTCACGCGAGTGAGGGTAGCGCCCGGTGATGATTTGGCGACATTTAGTCACCGATTCGGGGGACGAAGTGGTAGCTCTTTTCGGGTAACGGGTTGACGCACGCCGCTCGAAACGTCCGGTCTGCCGGGGTATCCGACAGGTGTGGCGCGGGCGCCGGACGGGTATCGCGCGGCGGGCGACGCGAGAGGGCCCCGCGACAGGTCGCGGGGCCCTCTCGGGGAACGGGTGCGGATCAGTCGGTGAGGCGCTCGCCCGTGGAGGTCGAGAAGACGTGGATCTCGCCCGGACGCGGCACGACGTGCAGCGTGGTGCCCTTGTCCGGGACCCGGCGGCCCTCGACGCGGACCACGAGGTCCTTGGTCTCGCCGCCGACCTCGGCGGTGCCGTAGACGTACCCGTCGGCGCCCAGCTCCTCGACGACGTTCACCGAGACGGCGAGGCCGGCCGGGGCGTCGGCGCTGTCCTTGGAGAGGGTCGCGGCGACCGAGCCGTCCTCCTCGACGATGTCGAAGTGCTCCGGGCGGACGCCGACCGTGACCGTGGTGTCGCCCTTGTCGGCGGCGGCCTTGAGGGCGTCACGGCTGACCGGGACGACGCTGTTGCCGAACTTCACGCCGCCGTCGGTGATCGGGACGGCGACCAGGTTCATGGCGGGGGAGCCGATGAAGCCGGCCACGAAGAGGTTCGCGGGGCGGTCGTACATGTTGCGCGGCGAGTCGACCTGCTGGAGCAGACCGTCCTTGAGGACCGCGACGCGGTCGCCCATCGTCATGGCCTCGACCTGGTCGTGGGTGACGTAGACGGTCGTGATGCCCAGGCGGCGCTGGAGCGAGGCGATCTGGGTGCGCGTCGAGACGCGGAGCTTGGCGTCCAGGTTGGACAGCGGCTCGTCCATGAGGAAGACCTGCGGCTCGCGGACGATGGCCCGGCCCATCGCGACACGCTGGCGCTGACCGCCGGAGAGGGCCTTCGGCTTGCGGTCCAGGTACTCGGTGAGGTCGAGGATCTTCGCGGCCTCCTCGACCTTCTTGCGGATGTCCGCCTTGTTGACCCCGGCGATCTTCAGGGCGAAGCCCATGTTGTCGGCGACGGTCATGTGCGGGTACAGCGCGTAGTTCTGGAACACCATGGCGATGTCCCGGTCCTTCGGGGGGAGGTGCGTGACGTCGCGGTCGCCGATGCGGATGGCGCCGCCGTTCACGTCCTCCAGGCCGGCGAGCATGCGCAGCGAGGTGGACTTGCCGCAGCCGGACGGGCCGACGAGGACGAGGAACTCACCGTCCGCGATGTCGATCTCGAGCGCGTCGACGGCGGGCTTCTCGGAACCCGGGTAGATGCGGGTCGCCTTGTCGAACGTAACAGTGGCCATGGTGCTAGGCCCCCTTCTACCGGCAGGAACGTGCCGGACGATCCGAGTAGGAAGGTGGTTGGTGTAGTCCACATGGGTGAACTGGGTCAGGACGGTACCTGGCGTTCGCCTGATCTGTCAGTACTCCGGGGCATGTGAACTTCGGGGAAATTCTCGCCGGGCCGCCCCGCCGACCTGGGTACACTGCTCGGGCACGCCCGCCGGACGGGCGCGCAGGCCTCCTTAGCTCAGCTGGTCAGAGCGCCGCTCTTGTAAAGCGAAGGTCGTCGGTTCGAATCCGACAGGGGGCTCGATCCGGCAGTGGACACGGGGAGTTGGAGCCCGGCGGGCAGAGGGCCCGCCGGGCTTTCGCGTGTCCGCGGGGCGATTCGCTCCCATCGGGTGGTTTGGCGTCCGCGCCGCTCCCCGGCCGCGGCGCGCACCCTACGGTCACTCCACGTGGTCATCCGCATCCGGAACGCAATGTGGAAGAAGGCGTGTCCCATGAAGAAGAGGCAGTTGGCGGCCTGCGCCGGTGCTGTCGCGCTGCTCGGTGTCACCGCGGTCGCCGGTGCGACCGCGGTCTCCGCGCGGCCCGAGGCGCAGGTGCGGCCGCAGGCACGGACCCAGGCGCAGACGCAGGCGCGGGCCGGGTACGCGAAGGTACAGATCGTCGTCGGCCCGACGAGCGACTCCGGCAAGGACTCCGCCGCCGTCTGCCCGGACGGCATGGGCGTCCTCAACGGCGGCTTCCAGAGTCGCAGTTACAGCAAGTCAGGTGGCGGGGAGCCGTACGACGCGATCATCGTCGACGCGCCGACCAAGGACGGGAAGGGCTGGTGGGCGCAGGAGCTCCACGGCCAGGTGCAGGCGCGCGCGGTGTGCGTGCCGCAGGGCGAGGCGCCGCAGGTCGTGGTCGGCCCGGTCAGCGGTGAGAACAGCGACTCCGACGCCTACTGCCCGTCGGGCACCGCGCCGGTGGGCGGCGGGTTCGTCGCCAGGAGCTGGTACAAGAACGGCTGGGGCGAGTCCCAGGACGACACCCTCGCCAACGCGCCCACGGCGAGCGGATCGGGCTGGTTCGCGCGGCTGTTCGCCGGGAAGGTCGAGGCGCGCGCGCTCTGCGCCTGACCGCGTCCGGCCGCACACCCCGGGAGCCGGTCCGGTTCACGGTGTGAGCCACTGGTTCCAGCGCAGCCGCCGCGCGATCTCCAGCGGGACGTCCGCGGGCCGGCGCCCGTCCTCGGCGTCCCACAGGCAGTTCTGCAGCACCCGGCCGAGCGTCCAGGCGCGGGCCCGCTCCCGGTCCAGACCGAGCAGTGCGGTGAGGGCGTCGAACCGCCACACCACCTCACCCGCCTCGAACCGGTCGCCGAGCGCCGGGAACAGCTCGAACCCCGGGTCACCGGCCAGCGGTTTGGGGTCGATGGCGAGCCACCGCGCGCGGTCGCCGCCGAGGACGTTCCCGAAGTGCAGGTCCCAGTGGAGCAGCCGGTCGCCCGGCTCGTCCGCCACCTCGCGGACGGCGGCGGCGCAGTCCGCGACCAGGCGGCGAACCCGCGGGTCGGCGATCGACTCCAGCGCCCGGGGCGTGCGCTCCAGCATCGCCCGCGCGAGCGCGCCGAGTCCGCGCAGCCCCGCCGGGGCCCGGTGCGCCGTCAGCCCGGCCAGCAGCCGCCCGGTGATCCGCACGGCGGCCCGCGAGTCCGGCTCCCGGGCGAGCGTGCGGGCCGGGTCGAGGCGCTCCAGGAGCAGCGCGCGGGTCTCGGGGTCGTGGTCGAGGAGCAGGACGGCGCCCGCACCGGCCCAGGCGCGCAGCGCGTCCGCCTCGCCCGCGCTCTCCTCGTCGGGGAACGGGAACTTGAGCGCGGCCGGGGTGCCGTCGGCCCGCAGCACCGGCAGCACCAGCGCGCTCACCCCGTGCGCGGGCTCCCCGTCCCGGCGCAGCTCCCAGCGGGCGAGGAACTCCGCCGTCCGGGCGGGCAGCGCGGCGACGAACGCCCGCCCGGCCGCGCCGTTGTACTTCTCCTGTGCTGTCACCAGGCCGCCGGGGATGTCGATCACCCGGCGGAGGATACGTGCGTGCGTGAATCGGGGCATGCGAATTCTCCGGGGCCTCGACAGGGTGTGGGCCTACGTCCGCAGCGCCCCGGGCACCTATGTGTGGCTCGCGATCCTGTTCGTCACGACGGTCGCCCTGCACCACATGTCCCCGCACTTCGAGACGGAGTTCCTGCGCAGGCGCTCCACCAACATCCACGAGCTGTCGGACGACCCGGGCCGGGTGCTGCTGCAGAGCGCCATGTGGATCGACGGCGGCCGCTGGCTGCCGTACGCCGTCCTCTACACGGTCTTCCACGCTCCGGCCGAACGCTGGCTCGGCACCCTGCGCTGGCTCATGGTGTGCGTCGCCGCGCACGTCCTGGCCACCCTGATCAGCGAGGCCGCGCTGCTGAAGGCGGTGCGCGACGGACTCGCCCCGCACTCGGCGATCGACACCCTGGACATCGGCGTCAGTTACGCGCTCGCCGGGGTCGTCGCCGTCCTCACCTACCGCATCCCGTCGCCGTGGCGGTACGGCTATCTGCTGGGCGTGCTGCTCGTGTACGGGCTGCCGCTGGCGTCCGAGCCGACCTTCACCGACCTCGGCCACTTCACCGCCGTCCTCATCGGCCTGTGCTGCCTGCCCCTGACGGTGGGGCGCTCAGAACCACGGAATCCGAAGGAGACACCGGCCCCTCACCGGGGTTAGCGTCCGTCCATGAGCACCTCGGCAGACGGTGTCGTCAACGGCGGCATCTCCTTCTGGTTCGCCGACGACGGCCTCCCCGCGGTACGGGAGCCGCTCGCCGGTGACACGTCCGCGGACGTCGTCGTCGTGGGCGGCGGCTACACCGGGCTGTGGACCGCGTACTACCTGAAGAAGGCGGACCCCGCCCTGCGGATCACCGTCCTGGAGCAGAAGTTCTGCGGATACGGTGCCTCGGGCCGCAACGGCGGCTGGCTCTACAACGGTGTCGCGGGCCGCGACCGGTACGCCGCCCTGCACGGCCACGAGGCCGCCGTCCGGCTCCAGAAGGCCATGAACGACACCGTCGGCGAGGTCGTCGCGGTCGCCGCCGCGGAGGGCATCGACGCGGACGTCCACCGCGGCGGGGTCCTCGAAGTGGCCCGCACCCCGGCCCAGTTGGCCCGGCTGAAGGAGTTCCACGCGCACGAGCTGGCGTTCGGCGAGGACGACCGGGTCCTGTACGGCGCGCGGGAGACCGCCGAGCGGATCACCGTCGCCGACGCGGTCGGCTCGACCTGGACCCCGCACGGCGCCAGGCTGCACCCGGTCAAGCTGGTCAAGGGCCTCGCGGCGGCCGTGACGGCGCTCGGCGTGCGCGTCCACGAGGCGACGCCGGTGACCGAGATCCGCCCGGGACACGCCGTCACGCCCTACGGCACCGTCCGGGCGCCCTACGTCCTGCGCTGCACCGAGGGCTTCACCGCGGGCATCAAGGGGCAGCGCCGCACCTGGCTGCCGATGAACTCCTCGATGATCGCCACCGAACCGCTCACCGACGCCCAGTGGGCCGCCGTCGGCTGGGACGGCCGGGAGACCCTCGGCGACATGGCGCACGCCTACATGTACGCGCAGCGCACCGCCGACGGCCGGATCGCGCTCGGCGGACGCGGGGTGCCCTACCGCTACGGCTCGCGCACCGACCACGACGGCCGCACCCAGGACGCCACCGTGGCGGCCCTGCGCGACCTGCTCGTCCGCTTCTTCCCGGCGCTGGCCGCTCTGCCCGTCGCGCACGCCTGGTCCGGCGTCCTCGGCGTGCCGCGCGACTGGTGCGCCACGGTCACCCTGGACCGGGCCACCGGCCTCGGCTGGGCGGGCGGCTACGTCGGCTCGGGCGTCGCCACCACCAACCTCGCCGCCCGCACCCTCACCGACCTGGTGCGCCTGGACTCCGGGGAGGGCGGCGCCACCGCGCTGACCGGGCTGCCGTGGGTCGGCCACCGGGTCCGCAAGTGGGAACCGGAGCCGCTGCGCTGGCTCGGTGTGCACGGCATGTACGCCACCTACCGGGCCGCCGACCGGCGCGAGAGCGCCTCCCACCGCGCCGCGTCGTCCCGCCTGGCCCGGATCGCGGACCGGGTGGCGGGCCGCAACTGAGCCTCCGGCGGGGGCCGTCGCCGACCCCACGCCTGCCCCCGCGGGCGGCCGTGCGGGTCCGCGCCGCCGGTCAGGTCTCCAGGGCGGCCCTGCGGTTGGGGGACTTGGCCGTCACCATCAGCCCGGCGACCAGCCCGGCCAGCAGCATCACGCCCGCCGCCCACCAGATGGCGACCGTGTAGCCGTGCACCACGCCCTCGTTGACGACCAGCGCCTTCTGGGCCGGGTCGCGCAGATGGGCGGCGATGTACGCGGTGCTGCTCGTCGTCGCGATCGTGTTCAGCAGCGCGGTGCCGATCGAACCGCCCACCTGCTGCGCGGTGTTGACGGTCGCCGAGGTCACGCCCGAGTCCTCGGGGGCCACGCCCGCGGTCGCGGTCGCGAACACCGGCATGAAGGTGAGACCCATGCCGAGGCCCATCAGGAGCAGCGCGGGCAGGATCTGCGAGGCGTAGTCCGAATTGACGGTCATCCGGGTCAGGATCACCATCCCGCCCGCGGCGAGCACCATGCCCGGCACCATCAGGGCGCGCGGCGGGGCGTGCTGGAGCAGCCGGGCGGAGATCTGCGTCGAGCCGACGATGATGGCGACGGTGAGCGGCAGGAACGCCAGGCCCGTCTTCACCGGCGAGTAGCCGAGGACGACCTGGAGGTAGTAGGTCATGAACAGGAACAGCCCGAACATGCCGATCACGGCGAGCGCCATGGTGATGAAGCAGCCCGCCCGGTTGCGGTCCCGGATGATGTGCAGCGGGAGCAGCGGGTACCTGGCCCGCTGCTGCCACCACACGAACACGCCGAGCAGCACGATCCCGATCGCGAAGAGGGTCAGCACCAGCGAGTCGGTCCAGCCGCGCGGCTCGGCCTCGCTGAACCCGTAGACGATCGCCACCAGCCCGCCGCAGCCCAGCAGCGCCCCCGGCACGTCCAGGTGGGCGTCCCGGTTGCCCGGCCGGTCGTGCAGCAGGGCGAGCGCGCCGCCCACCGCGACGACGGCGATCGGCACGTTCACGTACAGGCACCAGCGCCAGCTCAGGTACTCGGTGAGGATGCCGCCGATGAAGAACCCGATGGCCGACCCGCTGCCCGCGAGGGCGCTGTAGATGCCGAAGGCCTTGCCGCGTTCGCGCGGGTCGGTGAAGGTCGTCGTCAGCAGGGAGAGCGCGGACGGCGCGAGGATCGCGGCGAAGGCGCCCTGGAGGGCGCGGGCGCCGAAGAGCATGCCGGAGGAGACGGCGGCGCCGCCGAGCGCGGAGGCGCCCGCGAAGCCGATCAGTCCGATGACGAAGGTCCGCTTCCGGCCGACGAGGTCGGCGATCCGCCCGCCCAGCAGGAGCAGTCCGCCGAAGGCGAGCGTGTACGCGGTGATGACCCACTGCCGGTTGGCGTTGGACATCCCCAGATCGCGCTGGGCGGACGGGAGCGCGATGTTCACGATCGTCGCGTCGAGGACGACCATGAGCTGGGCCAGCGCGATGACCACCAGCGCCCACCAGCGGTGCGGATCGGAGCCCACGGGCGCGGCGGAGGGGCCTGTCCGGGTGACACTCATCTGGTCAGAACACCACGGATGGACCGGGGTCGCATCCGGTGGCGGTGCCGGGCGGCCGGGCCCGGGGGAGTGTCAGTGGCGGGGTGCAGGATGGGGGCATGGCGAGGAGAGCGACGAGCGGTACGGGCGGGACGAGGAACGCGGGCGGGCCGGGGCGGGAGGCCGGGGTGCGGGCGGCGCGGCGCCCGGAGCTGCGGCTGCCCCCGCTGGAGCCGTTCGCCGGGGGCGAGCTGGAGCCCGACGGCGACTACGACGGCCTGGACTTCCACGAGCTGGACCTCGCCGGGCAGGACGGCGGCGGCGCCCGCTTCATGGACTGCGCGCTGACCGGCTGCGGCCTGGACGGGACGCGGCTGCACCACGCCCGGTTCCTGGACAGCGTGCTGCGGGCCCCGCGCGGGGTCGGCACGGTCCTCTCGGAGGTCACCCTGCGGGACACCGAGGTCCTCGACGCCCGGCTGGGCGGGGTGCAGATGCACGGCGCGGCCCTGGAGCGGGTCGTGGTGCGCGGCGGCAAGATCGACTACCTGAACCTCCGCTCGGCCCGCCTCAAGGACGTCGTCTTCGAGTCCTGCCTCCTGGTGGAACCGGATTTCGGCGGGGCCCACCTGGAGCGGGTCGAGTTCGTGGACTGCGCGCTCAGGGAGGCCGACCTGACGTCGGCGACGCTGAAGGACGTCGACCTGCGCGGCGCGACGGAGCTGGGCATCGCCCGGGGGGTGGAGCGCCTGGCGGGCGCGGTGATCAGCACGGGCCAGCTGATGGACCTGGCCCCGGCCCTGGCGGCCCAGCTCGGCCTGAGAGTGCTCCAGGAGAGCTGAGGCACCTCCGGGCGGGGGAGAGAGAGGCGGGATGGGGCGGGGGTGACGGCCTGGCCAACCCCGGGTGGGGTGACGGCCGGGCCACCCCCGGGCGGGGTCGGCCGGGACCACCCCGGGCGGGACGCGACGGGTCGCCTCCGGCCGGACGCGGGACGGGTCGCCTGCGGCCGGATACGGGACGGGTCGCCTGCGGCCGGACACGGGACGGGTCGCCTGCGGTCGGATACGGGACAGGCCGTCCTCGGCCCGGACGCCGGACAGATCGCCCCGGGCCGGACACGGGACGGATCGCCTGTGGCCGGACGCGGGACGGGTCGTCCTCGGCCGGAAGCGGGACTGGCTGCCCCGGCCGACCGCCGGACACATCGCCCCTGCCCGACGCGGGACTGTCCGTCCGGCCGGGGCGTCGGTCGGGTCACCGCTGGGTGAAGAAGGACGCCACCCGCTCCGCCGCGTCGGGCGCGAGGCCCATCGTCTCCATCATGGCCGACTCCGCCCCGACGGACTCCGCGCGGTCGAACATCTCGGCCTCGTAGGCGGCGATCGCGGCGGCCGGGTCGTCGCGGTCACCGGCGATGGCGTGCGCCAGCAGGACACCGTCCAGCATCGCCTGGTTGGCGCCCTCGCCCACCGGCGGCATCAGATGGGCGGCGTCCCCGAGCAGGGTGACGTCGGCGCGCGAGGGCCAGCGGGTGCCCACCGGCAGCGCCTCGATGACGCGGGCGACGAGCGACCCGGGGTCGCAGGCGTCGATCAGGCCGGTCAGCCCCGGGTCCCAGCCGCCGAGGAGTCCGTGCAGCCGGGCCACCGTCGCGTCCCACGACAGCTCCCCGAACCGCTGGCGGTCCAGCCATCCGGCGTCGGCGCGCAGGGTCACCGAGACGCGGACCGTGCCGTCGCCCGAGCGCTGCGCCCCCAGGTTGAGGTCGTCGCCCAGGGCCATGACGCTCCCGGGTCCGACGAAGGCGGCCACGGCGGGCCGGGCGCGGTCGGCGTCGGAGACGGTGAGCTGGAGGTGGACGGAGAGGTGCTCGGGCCGCGCATCGGTGAGGAGCGGGCGGACCCGGGAGCGTCCGCCGTCGGCGCCGATCAGCAGGTCGCACTCGGCCCGGCCGCCGTCCGCGAACGCCAACCGGTGGCCGCCGCCGGGCCGTTGCTCGACGCCGGTCAGGTGGCGGCCCCAGCTGACGGCGGCGCCGGGCACCGTCGTCAGGAGCAGCTTGCGCAGCACCCCGCGGTCGATCTCGGGCCGGGTGCCGCTGCCCGGCTCGGGGGCGTGGTGGGCCAGGGTCCGCCCGGCCGCGTCGAGGATGCGCAGGTTCTCGCCCTCGGGCCGGGCCTCGGCGCCGAACGCGTCGGCCAGCCCCAGGTCGCCGAGGGCCCGCTGCCCCGACTCGGGGTGCAGGTCGAGGGTGCCTCCGTGGGCGCGGGCGTCGATGCCGCCGTCCCGTTCGTAGACGGTGGCCGCGATGCCGTGC
Source organism: Streptomyces sp. SolWspMP-5a-2 (assembly GCF_900091845.1). Taxonomy (GTDB): domain Bacteria; phylum Actinomycetota; class Actinomycetes; order Streptomycetales; family Streptomycetaceae; genus Streptomyces; species Streptomyces doudnae. Next base: position 26,943 of record NZ_FMCI01000276.1, on the reverse strand, counting down.
CGGTGGAGCATCCCCGCCAGCACCAGCCCGCCGACTCCCCCCGCCGACGACGGCGATCCGGGGCCCCGCGCGCCCCGCGCCACCGTTCCTGCCGCCACCGTCCCTGCCGTCTGCGGGCCTGCCGTTCCCGCCCCTGCCGTCCCCGTGTCCGCCGTGGTGCGCGTCGATGGTGTGCATGCCGCTCCCGGTCCCCTGGTTTCCGTACGGTGTACGGAAGCTACCGTACACCGTACGGAAATCGGCCGCGTACGGTGATGCCGTGAATCTGATCTGGGAGCGCCCCGAACCGCGCGGCCGGACGGCCGAGCCCACGGACCGGGGCCGGATCGTGGCGGCGTCGGTCGCGCTGGCCGACGCCGACGGGCTCGCCGGTCTCTCGATGCGCAAGGTCGCCGCCGCACTGCGCGTCAGCCCCATGCGGCTGTACGGCTACGTCGCCACCAAGGACGAACTGCTCGACCTGATGGCCGACTTCGTCTACGGCGAGATCGCGGCGGCCCTGGACGGCGGGGCCGAGTGGGAGGACGCGCTGCGCGCCGTCGCGGTCGCCACCCGGCGGCGCGCCCTGCGCCACGAGTGGTTCGTCGAGCTGATCGGCGGCCGCCCGCACCTGGGCCCGAACGCGCTGACGGTGATGGAGGCCACCGCGGACGCCCTCTCCCGCGCCCTCGGCCCCGACGGCGGCGACCGGCTCATGGCGGCGCTGGGCGTCTTCAACGCGTACCTGATCGGGACCGTCCGCAACGAGGTCACCGAGCGGCGCCTCGACCGGGACGGCGGCACCGACGAGAAGCGGTGGCGGGAGTCCGTCGGCGACTACCTCGGACGCCAGCTCGCGACCGGGCGCTTCCCGATGATGGAACGCGTCCTCGCGGGCGGGCCCGAGGCCGAGACCGACGAGACGTTCGCCGCGGAGGTCGGGATCATCATCCGCGGGCTGACCCGCGCCGGGTGAACGCGGCGGGCGGCCCCGGTGTCCGGCGGGCGGCCCCGGTGTCCTGCGGGCGGCGCCCGCGGCTCACCCCACGCGCGGGTAGGTCGCCTGGAGGGTCCAGATCGCCGGGTTCTCGCCGAGGTCGTCGTGCAGGTCGACCAGGTCGGCGATCACGTCGTGCAGGAAGTCCCGGGCCTCCCGCCGCAGCGCGGAGTGCGAGAAGCTCAGCGGCGCCTCCTCGGCGGGCATCCAGTCGGCCTCGACGTCCACCCACCCGAACCGCCGCTCGAAGAGCATCCGGTCGGTCGACTCGGTGAAGTCCAGCTCGGCCCGCTGCGGCCGGGAGGCGCGGGACCCGGCGGGGTCGCGGTCCAGCCGCTCGACGATGTCGCACAGCGCCCACGCGAAGTCGAGCACCGGCACCCATCCCCAGGCTGTGGACAGCTCCCGGTCCGTCTCCGTGTCGGCGAGGTACACGTCCCCGCAGAACAGGTCGTGCCGCAGGGTGTGGACGTCGGCCCGCCGGTAGTCGAGCTGCGGCGGGTCGGGGAAGCGGTTGGAGAGGGCGTAGCCGATGTCGAGCACGTAGGCGATGGTGTCACGCCGCTCTAGGATCACTGACGTGTCCCGATCCGCACCCCTTGTCCCGTCCGCCCTGCCGGTGCTGCTCACGGCGTTCCTGCTCACCGCGTGCGGCGCGGGCGTGCACGGCACCCCCGGCGCCGGGGGAGTGCGCGACCCGTACTTCCCGAAGGCGGGCAACGGCGGCTACGACGTCACCCACTACGACCTGAGACTGGCGTACACCCCGGACGGGGACGGCCCCCGTCTGACCGGCGAGGCCACCGTCACCGCGCGGGCCACCCAGAGCCTCTCCGCCTTCGACCTCGACCTCGACGGCATGGACGTCCGGTCGGTCGAGGTCCAGGGCCGCGCGGCCCGCTGGAACCGCGACGGCCAGGAACTCACCGTCCGCCCGCGCCACGACCTTCAGCGGGGCCGGACGTTCCGCACCACCGTCCGTTACCGCGGCACCCCGCGCACCCTCACCGACCCGGACGGCTCCCACGAGGGCTGGCTGCCGACGCGGGACGGGGCGCTCGCGCTGGGCGAGCCCATCGGGTCCATGACGTGGTTCCCGGGCAACCACCACCCCTCGGACAAGGCGACGTACGACATCACGGTGACCGTCCCGAAGGGCCTGCGGGCGGTGTCCAACGGGGAGTTGAGGTCGGAGCGGACCAGCGGCGGCCGGACCACGTACGCCTGGCACACCGGGGAGCCGATGGCGACCTACGTCGCCACGGTCGCCATCGGCCGCTGCGCCGTCAGCCGCTCGACGACGGCCGGCGGCCTGCCGGTGTACGTGGCGGTCGACCCCAGCGAGGCGAAGGCGAGCCGCAAGGTGGTCGGCCGGATCCCGGAGATCATGAAGTGGGCCGCGGACATCTTCGGCCCCTACCCCTTCTCCTCGACCGGGGTGATCGTCGACCGCCCCGACACCGCCGAGTACGCGCTGGAGACGCAGAACCGCCCGGTCTTCCCCGGCACCCCCGACCTCTCGACCCTCGTCCACGAACTCGTCCACCAGTGGTACGGCGACTCCGTCACCCCGCGGACCTGGCGGGACATGTGGCTCAACGAGGGCTTCGCGACGTACGCGGAGTGGCTCTGGGCCGAGGACCACGGCGGGGACAGCGCGCAGCGGACCTTCGACGCCCTCTACGACCACGGCGAGGACGACGACCCGGACCTCTGGGCGTTCCCGCCCGCGAAGCCGAGCGGCCCGGGGCACATCTCCGACACCCCCGTCTACTACCGGGGCGCGATGGTCCTGCACAAGATCCGCCAGAAGGTCGGCGACGACCGGTTCCGCGCCATCGTCCGGGGCTGGGCGACGACCCACCGCCACGGCAACGCGGACACGGCGCAGTTCACGTCGTACGTCGAGAAGACGGCCCCGGAGAAGGACTTCACCACGATCTGGACGAACTGGCTCCACGGCGAGGGAAAACCGGACCACCGCTGACGGGTCCGCACGGGGTGGGGTCTTCGGGGTCCGCGCGTCCGCGCGCGTCCGCCGTGCGCGGTGACAGAGCCTGGCGGGCGGGTTCCTGAGCGGACGTGAGGAGCCCCCGGCCCGGACGGGCCGGGGGCTCCTCACGGTGCCTGTGTGCGTCAGACGTTGACGCCGAAGTCCTGCGCGATGCCCACCAGGCCCGAGGCGTAGCCCTGGCCCACGGCGCGGAACTTCCACTCCGCGCCGTTGCGGTACAGCTCGCCGAAGACCATCGCCGTCTCGGTGGCGGCGTCCTCGGAGAGGTCGTAGCGGGCGATCTCGGAGCCGCCGGCCTGGTTGACGATGCGGATGTAGGCGTTGCGGACCTGGCCGAAGTTCTGCGAGCGGTTCTCCGCGTCGTAGATCGAGACCGGGAAGACGATCTTGTCGATGTCGGCGGGGAGGCCCGCCAGGTTGACGTTGATCGCCTCGTCGTCGCCGTCGCCCTCGCCGGTGCGGTTGTCACCGGTGTGGACGATCGTGCTGTCCGGGGTCTGCTTGTTGTTGAAGAAGACGAAGTGGCCGTCCGAGTAGACCTTGCCCTGCGTGTTGACCGCGATGGCGGACGCGTCGAGGTCGAAGTCCGTGCCGGTGGTGGTGCGGACGTCCCAGCCGAGGCCCACGGTGACGGCGGTCAGGCCCGGAGCCTCCTTGGTCAGCGAGACATTGCCACCCTTGGACAGGCTTACAGCCATGGTTCGGGAGTCCCTTCCCTCGTTACATACGTACGGCTTCGTACTGGGGACGAAGCTACCGTCACCCCCATGAACGTCGAGAGGGGTCTCGGAGGTTCCACATCCTTTACCTTTTTACTTGGACAAATTCGAGTGACGGGAGCCCGTCAAAACGGCGACCATGGAGGCATGTCCGGTCCCTATGTCATCCGCGGCTCCGTCGCGCTTCCCGAGTCCGAGCTGACCTGGAGCTTCTCGCGGTCGTCCGGGCCGGGCGGCCAGCACGTCAACACCAGCGACTCGAAGGCCGAGCTGCGCTTCGACCTGGCCGCCACCGGATCGCTGCCCGAGGTCTGGAAACAGCGCGCGCTGGCGCACCTCGCCGGGCGGCTGGTCGACGGGGTCGTCGTCGTCCGCTCCTCGGAGCACCGTTCGCAGTGGCGCAATCGCGAAGCCGCGCTGGTCCGCCTCGCGGCGCTGCTCGCCGAGGCCACCGCCCCGCCGCCCAGGCCGCGCCGCGCCACCCGCATCCCCCGGGGCATCAACGAACGCCGCCTGCGGCAGAAGAAGCAGCGCTCGGACACCAAGCGCGGCCGCTCGGGGCGGGACTGGGGGTAGGGGCCGCCGGAGGGCCCGTCGGGGTTCCGCGGGCCGCGGCCCCTCGGGGGTTCCGCGCGGCCGGTGTCCCCGGCCCGTCAGCGGAGTTGGCGGTACCTGCCCTTGAAGTAGGCCAGCGGGCCGCTCTCCTCCGGGCGGGTCCCGGCCGCCAGCACGCGGCCGACGACCAGGGTGTGGTCGCCCGCCCTGATCCGGTCGTGGGTGCGGCACTCCAGGGTGGCGAGGGCGCCGTCCACCAGGGGCGCGTCGGAGAGCGCGCCGCGGCTGTGCGGGAGGTCGGCGAAGAGGAGCCGGTCGCTGAGCCGCCCCTTCATCGCGAACCGGCCCGCGATGTGCCGGTGGCTGTCGGCGAGGACCGAGACCGCCCACAGCGGCTGCTCGTCGAGCAGGTCGTCCATCCGGGAGCCGGTGCGCAGGCTGACCAGGACCAGCGGCGGGTCGAGGGAGACCGACAGGAACGCCGTCGCCGTCATGCCGACGTCCTCGCCCACCGGCGCCGACGGGTCGTCGGGGTCGAGGGACGGCTCGCGGGCGGTCACCAGGACCACGCCCGCGGTCAGCCGGGACATGGCGGCGCGGAACTCGTCGTTGCTCACCCCCTCAGCATGCGGGCGGGCGGACGGGAGGGGCGAGAACGCGGCGGGAGGAGTGTCGGGCACGCGGGAAACGCTAGTGTCCGCACTGCACGGCCGCATCGGGCCCGGGGCCGAGTCCGGACCTAGGACCAGGGGCGGACCGGGGCCCGGCGGGCGGGACCAGGGCGGGGCGGGACGGCGGGGGGCCGGACATGCCTGGTCAGAGGGGTTCCGCCGGCCGACAGGGGGTGTCGCGGCCGGTCTCCGGACGGGACGGAATGGGCGGGTGGAATATGCAGAAAACGACGAAACTCGTCTCAACTGTTCATCTTTCGCTGTGACTTGAGTCACAAGGGACATCAATTGTTGACCCTGTGTACCGAGTGCAGAGCGCGCTGTGATTCAGTGGCGGGGAATGAGCTACGAGGTTGAGCTACTACGAGGTTGAGCCACGAGGTCTCGGGGGGAGGGCGACCATGGAGACCGAGTCGGAGCCTTACGTCCGCCTGGCGACTTTGCGGCAACTGCACGAGGTCATGGCGGACATGAACACGGCCCGCAGTCTGGCCGACACGCTCCAGACCGTCGCCGACGGCGTCGTCAACGGCCTCGGCTACGAACTGGCCTGCGTCAACCTGGTCCGCCAGGACGGCGACCTGGTCGTCGCCGCGTTCGCCGGGAACCCCGCCGCCGAGGCGCTCATCACCGGCCGGGTCGGCTCCCGCGACTCCTGGGAGCGCCGCCTGGGCATGGGCGAGCAGTGGGGCGACCTCGTGTTCATACCCCACACCGAGGGCTGGGTCCTCGACGACGACGACGTCCCGCAGTGGTACACCGACGGCCCCGCGCCCCGGTTCGAGGACGAGTGGCACCCCTCCGACCGCCTCTTCGCGCCCATGCGCACCGCGGGCGGCTCCGGCGGCGAACTCATCGGCGTGCTCTCCGTCGACCGCCCCCGCAACGGCCGCAAACCCGGCGCCTGGGGGCGGGAGGCGCTCCAGATGTACGCGTTCCAGGCGGCCATAGCGATCAGCAACGCCCGGCTGCGCGCCAACATGCAGCGCGCCCTGGTCCGCCTCGAACGCGAGCAGCAGGCCCTGCGCGCCAGCGAGGAGAGCTTCCGGCAGGCCTTCGAGTACGCGCCCTCCGGCATGGCCATCGCCGAGATGGGCGGCGACCAGCACGGCCGCATCCTGCGCACCAACGACGCCCTGTGCCGCCTGCTCGGCCGCCCCGCCTCCGCGATGCGCCGCTACGCCTTCTCCGACCTCGTCCACCCCGAGGACATAGGCACCCTGCTCCGCACCTCCGCCGAGGGCGGCCGGGCCGAGCTGCGGCTGGGCCGCCGGGACGGCACCTACGTGTGGGTCTCGCTGCGCAACAGCGTCGTCGCCGACGCCGCCGACGGCCCCCGCTTCCTGCTCACCCACGTCGAGGACATCGAGGAGCGCAAGCGCCGCGAGCTGCAGCTCGCCCACCGCGCCTCGCACGACTCCCTCACCGGCCTGCCGAACTCCGCCGAGCTGCGGGCCCGGCTGTCGGGACGGCTCTGCCGCCGCACCGCGCACGCCGCCGAGGCGGAGTCGATCGACGCGGCCTACGGGCACCCCGGCTACGACGCGGGCGGCCACGGCTTCGACTTCCGGCCGGGCGCCGAGCTGTACGAGGGCCACGACCACCACGAGCACACCGTCGCCCCCGAGGACGGCCGGGACGACGGCGCCAAGGGGCTCGCGGTCCTCTTCTGCGACCTCGACGGCTTCAAGTCGATCAACGACCGGTTCGGGCACAACGCGGGGGACGCGGTCCTCATCGAGGTCGCCAGGCGCCTCTCCGCGGCCGTCCGGGACGGCGACACCGTGGCCAGGCTCGGCGGCGACGAGTTCGTCGTCCTCGCCGACGGCCTCGGCCGGGCCGACGCCCAGGACCTCGCCGTCCGGCTGCGCAACGAGATCATCCAGCCGATCCGGGTGGACGGCAGGGCCATGCGGGTCGGCGCCAGCTTCGGCATCGGCTGGGCGCACTGCGGGATGACGGCGGACGAAGTGTTGAAGTCCGCTGACGAGCGGATGTACGTAGAGAAACGATCTCGTCCCAAACAACACAGACGAGCGGGATGATCCGCAGGTCAGCGGGTTGATGGGGGCCGAGTCACCCGTTCGGGCCATCGGGAGCGGGTAGGCTCGCCCATCTGACCCCCTTCGCATCCGAACCCGCACCCGCTGAGGAGTACCTAGGGATGACGTCCGGCAACAACGGCGCCAGCACGCCCGAGGACGACGACCCGTTCGGCTACCTCTACGCCGACGGGCAGGCCAACGGAGCGCAGCCCCCGTCCGGTGGCGGCTACGGCTACCCGAACTCGGTCAACCGGGTCCGCGCGGTCGGCCAGCGGCAGTACGGCGGCCCGCAGCAGACCCAGGCACAGGCGTCGCCGTACGGCCAGGTCCCGCAGCAGCAGGGCGCCTACGGGCAGCCGAACGCCCACTACGCGGCGCCGGAGACGGTGCCCGGCGGCGGTGGCCCCGGCGGCCGTCAGCAGTCCGGGCACGGGTCGGCGGGCGGCCGCGGCCGCGGTCCCAACACCAAGGGCCTGCTGATCGGCGCGATCGCGGTCGTCGCCGCCGTCGTCATCGGCATCGCGATCGCGATGACCGGCGGCGACACCAAGGACGACAAGGCCGACGACGGGGGCGGCGCGAGCCCCGAGGCGTCGCAGAGCGCGGAGCCGAGCCCGTCGGCGACCAGCAGCGTCACCGAGGGGGAGCTGCCCCAGATCGACGCGAAGGCCCTCAACCTCGGCTCCGGCGCCTCGACGGCGTCCGACGTGAAGGGCGCCCTGTCCGACGGCGGGGTCTACGTCAGCGGCCTCAACCAGGCGGGCGCCTCGGTCACCTGGACCGTCAACGGCATCCCCTCGGACGGCACCTACACCGTCTTCACCCGGTACAGCACCGCGGACGAGGACCAGTCGATGACGCTCACCGTCAACGGCAAGCCCTTCGGCACCAAGCTGAACCTGGGCAACTTCGCCGGTGCCAAGGACGGCGACCTCTCCAAGGGCTGGACCAAGACCTACTCGTGGCCCACCCTCACCAAGGGCACCAACACCATCTCCATCTCCTGCCAGGACGGCGACAAGTGCAACGTCCTGCTGGACCAGCTCTGGCTGAAGAAGGGCCAGGTCAAGAAGTAGCGGTCCGGGCGGCGCCGCCCGCGCCGCCCTCCCGGGTCACCTCGACCCGGGTCAGCAGCTCCCGGTAGGCCGCCGCGTCGAACTCGCCCGCCGCCGGGGCCAGGACCGTCGCCGTCGACAGCGCCACCGCGCGGGTCAGCCGCTGGGGCCAGGTGAGGTTCTCCACCAGGCCCGACAGCAGGCCCGCCACCGCCGAGTCGCCCGCGCCGGTCGGATTGCCGTCCACCCGGCCCGGCGGAACGGCCCGCCAGCGCCCCTCGGGCGTCACCGCGAGCATCCCCTCGGTCCCGAGCGAGGCGACGACCGTCCGGGCACCGCGCCCGCGCGCGTCCCGGGTGGCCCGCGCCGGGTCGTGGGAGCCGGTCAGCTCGGCCAGCTCGTCCGCGTTCGGCTTGATCAGGTCGGGCCGGGCCGCGACCCCGCGGCGCAGCGGCTCCCCGCTGGTGTCGAGGAGCACCGGCACGCCCGCGGCCCTGGCCGCCCGCACCAGCAGCGCGTACGCGCCCACCGGCAGCCCCGGCGGCAGGCTTCCGCACAGCGCCACCGCCGACGCCGAGGCCAGCAGCTCCCGGTAGGTCTCCTGGAACGCGGCCCACTCGGCGGCGGTGATCTGCGGACCCGCCTCGTTGAGCTGGGTGGTGTCGCCGGTCGTCCCGTCGACCACGGCGACCGTGCGCCGGGTCGCGCCCGAGACCGGCACCAGCGCGTCCACCAGCCCCTCGGTGGCGCCGAGCCCCTCCCGGACGACGGCCCCGGTGGCGCCGCCCGCGAAGCCGGTGACCGTCACCCGGTGCCCGAGCGCGGCGAGCACCCGGGCCACGTTCAGGCCCTTGCCGCCGGGCCGTTCGGACACCTCGCCGATCCGGTGGCTGGCGTGCGGGACCAGGCGCGGCACCCGGTAGGTGATGTCGAGCGCCGTGTTCAGCGTGACCGTCACAAGCACCCTCGTCGACCTCCCAGGTCTGTACTCCGACGACCTGATCATGCCAAAGAGACGGGGGCCGGGCCCAGTGCCGGGTGCCGGCCGGCCCGCCGCCGGGCCGACCGCCGCCGTGCCCGAAGGCCGCCCGGGGTCAGTCCAGTTGGGGTTCGACCACCCAGGCGCCCCGGCGCATCACGCCCTTGAGGTCGAAGTTCCGGTCCAGGACGACCAGGTCGGCGTCCTTGCCCGGCTCCAGGGAGCCCACCCGGTCGTAACGCCCCAGCAGCCGGGCCGGGTTGGCGGACAGCGCGGCCACCACGTCCCCGACCGGCAGCCGGTCCACCGTCACCGCGCGCTTGAACGCCCGGTCCAGGGTCAGCGTCGAGCCCGCGATGGAACCGCCCTCCACCAGCCGGGCCACGCCGTCGCTGACCTCGACCGCCAGCGGGCCGAGCTGGTAGCGGCCGTCGCCGCCGCCCGCCGCGTCCATCGCGTCGGTGATGAACGCGACCCGGTCGGCGCCCGCGTGGTGGAACGCCAACTGGAGGGAGGCGGGGTGCAGATGGGTGCCGTCGTTGATCAGCTCGACGGTGATCCGCTCGTCCTCCAGCAGGGCGGTGATCGGGCCGGGGGCGCGGTGGCCGATCGGCGGCATCGCGTTGAAGAGGTGCGTGGCGACGGTCGCGCCCGCGCCGATCGCCTCGACGGTCTGCTCGTAGGTGGCGTCGGTGTGCCCGATCGCCGCGATCACGCCCTGGTCGGCGAGGAGCCGCACCGCGTCGACGCCGCCGGGCAGTTCGGTGGCCAGGGTGACCATGCGGGCCTGCCCGCGCGCCGAGTCGACCAGCTTGCGGACCTCGGCCGGGTCCGGGTCGCGCAGCAGCGCCTCGGAGTGGGCGCCCTTGCGGCACGGGGAGATGAAGGGGCCCTCGAAGTGGATGCCCGCGATGTCGCCCTGCTCGGCCAGCTCGCTCAGCACCCCGGCCTGCCGCACCAGGACGTCCATGTCGTCGGTGACGGTGGAGGCCACCAGGGTCGTCGTGCCGTGCCGCCGGTGGGTGGCGACGGCGGTCAGCGCGGCGTCGGCTCCGCCGGAGAAGGCCGCGCCGCCTCCGCCGTGGTTGTGCAGGTCGACGAAGCCGGGCACCAGCCAGTGGCCCCGCAGGTCGACGGTCGGCGCGTCGCCGGGAGCGCTCCCGGCGATCCGGGTGCCCTCGACGATGACGCGGCCGTCTTGGACGGTCCCGGTGGGCAGGACCACCTGCGCACCGGCGAGGACGTGGATGGGGGCCATCAGGTGGTTACCTCCGTACGGTCAGGGGTTTCGAGGAGATCCCAGGCGAGGAGCCCGGCACCGAGGCATCCGGCGGTGTCGCCGAGGGCGGCGGGGACGATCGACGGCAGCTTCTGGAACGTCACCCGCGCCCCGACCGCCTCCCGCAGCGGCGCGAAGAGGGTCTCGCCCGCCTCCGCGAGCCCGCCGCCGACGATCAGCGCGCGCGGGTCGAGCAGGGTGATCGCGGTGACCAGTCCGTCGGCGAGCGCGTCGACGGCGTCCCGCCAGACCCGTACGGCGTTCGGGTCACCGGACGCGACGGCGCGCGCGCAGTCGGCCGCGTCCGCCTCCGGGTCCCCGCAGGCCGCCGCCCAGGCGTCGCTGACGGCCGCGGCGGACGCGTACCGCTCCAGGCAGCCGTGCTGCCCGCACGGGCAGGGGGCGCCGCCGGGGCGGACGACGATGTGGCCGATCTCGCCCGCGAATCCGTGCGCGCCCGCCTCCACCCGCCCGTCGACCCCGATGGCGCCCGCGATGCCGGTGCCGAGCGCCACGAACAGGAAGCGGTCGGCGCCCAGGCCCGCGCCGATCCGGCCCTCGGCGAGGCCGCCGGTGCGCACGTCGTGCCCGAGGGCGACCGGGACCCCGGCCAGCCGGGTGCTGAGCAGGTCGCGCAGCGGGACGTCCCGCCAGCCCAGGTTGGCCGAGTAGGCGGCGATCCCCAGCTTGTCGTCGACGATGCCGGGGACGGCGACGCCCGCCGCCGACGCGGGTCCGCCGAGGTGCGCGGCGCCGTGCGCGGCGAGGTCGGCGGCGAAGCCGAGGATGGACTCGACGACCGCGTCGGGGCCGCGTTCGCGGCCGGTCGCCCGGCGGGCCCGGTGCAGCAGCTCGCCGTCCGCCCCGACCAGGGCGGCCTTCATCCCGGTGCCGCCCACGTCGAGGGCGATGACATGTCTCACGCAGGACAGTGTGGCCCTCCTACCCGCGAGAGGTCTAGTCCACTCACGTGGTGTAGACCTTATGGTCCAGTAATTCGAACAGTGCGACAGCAGGGTGGGGCAACAGCGGTGCAGCGGCGGCAGCGACGCAGGACAGGAACGATCGCGGCGGTCTCCGCCCTCGGGATGACGGCGGTGCTCGGTGGCTGCGGCCTCACCGGCGGCTCCGACGACGTCACCCTCAAGCTGGTCGCGGCCGAGTACGGGGACTCCGCCGCCAACAGCTCCCAGAAGTACTGGGACCGGCTGACGGACACCTACGAGAGCAACCACTCCGGCGTGAAGATCGACGTCACCGTGTACTCGTGGAACGACGTCGACCGCAAGGTCAAGGAACTCGTCGCCGCCGGGAATCCGCCCGACATGGCGCAGATCGGCTCCTACGCCGACTACGCGGCCGACAACCTCCTCTACCAGGCCGACGACCTGCTCTCCATCTCCACCCAGGCCGACTTCGCCTCCCAGCTCGCCACCGCGGGCCGGGTCAAGGACGTCCAGTACGGGATGCCGTTCGCCGCCTCCACCCGCCTCCTCTTCTACAACAAGACCCTCTTCTCGAAGGCCGGTCTCACCCCGCCCAAGAGCTGGAAGGACCTGGCCGCCGACGCCGCCGCCCTCAAGGCCGAGGGCGTCAAGTACCCCTACGCCCTGCCGCTCGGCCCCGAGGAGGCGCAGGCCGAGACGATGCAGTGGCTGCTGAGCGGGGGCGGCGGCTACACCGACTCCTTCGGCACCTACGGCCTCGACTCCCCGGAGAACGTCGCCACCTTCACCTGGCTCAAGGACGAACTCGTCGACAAGGGCCTCACCGGCCCCGTCGCCCCCGGCAAGCTCAACCGCGCGAGCGCCTTCAGCGCCTTCGCCGACGGCGACGTCGGCATGCTCAACGGCCACCCCTCCCTGATGAAGATGGCCCAGAAGCAGGGCGTCGAGTACGGCATGGTCCGGATGCCGGGGCACACCGGCCCCAGCAGGTACTCCATGGGCGTCGCCGACTGGATGACCGCCTTCCGCCACAACGGCCACGCCCAGCAGGTCGGCGACTTCCTCGACTTCGTCTACAGCGAGGAGAACGTCCTCGACTTCTCCCGCGAGTACGACCTGCTCCCGGTCACCAACTCCGCCTCCGAGACGATGAGCGCCGCCGGGCGCGACGCCGCGCTCAAGCCGTTCCTCGACGAACTGCCCCAGTCCGAGACCTACCCGGTCGGCCGGACGTCCTGGGCCGAGGTCGCGGCGGACGTGAAGAAGAACATCGGCGGCGCCGTCGCCCCCGGCTCCACCCCCGCCTCCGTCCTCGCCGGCCTGGAGTCGACGGCCACCAAGGCCGACAGCGGAACCTAGTACCCCGGCCGGAGGGGCCCACCGGCCCGCCCCTCCGGTCACGGCACCCGCCGCACGCCCCGCGACCGCGGTCAGGCGGCTACCGTGCGGGGTATGGACGACGCATCCGGACTCGGCCGCACCGAACAGGCCGTTCTCGCGCTCGAACGCCGGGGCTTCGCGGGCCCCGGCGCCAAGGAACGCGCCATCCGCGAGGAGCTGGGCCTGGCCCCCGTCCGCTACTACCAGCTCCTCAACGCCCTCCTCGACGACCGGCGGGCCCTGGCCCACGACCCGGTCACCGTGAACAGGCTCCGGCGGGTGCGCGACCGGCGCCGGTCGGAACGCTGAGGATCCGGCCGCGCCCCGATGAGCCATGGGTGCGCCCCGGGCCACCCGGTTAGGGTCGCCCCATGGGCAGCCACACGGACTCGACGCACTCCACGCCAACCCCGGCCCCTCTGCCGACGCCCGCCACCGCGGCCGGACGCGAGGGACTCGACGCCATCCTCACCCGCCCCTCCGGCGCGCTGATCGCCCTCGACTTCGACGGCACGCTCGCCCCGATCGTGCCCGACCCCGAGCAGGCCCGCGCCCACCCGGACGCGGTGGCCGCGCTCGCCGCCCTCGCCCCGAAGGTCGCCTCGGTGGCCGTCGTCACCGGCCGCCCGGCCGCGGTCGCCGTCCGGCACGGCGGCTTCGCCGGGGTGCCGGGACTCGAACACCTCGTCGTCCTCGGCCACTACGGCGCCGAACGCTGGGACGCCGCGACCGGCGAGGTCACCGCCCCCGCCCCGCACCCCGGGGTCGCCTCGCTCCGCGCCGAACTGCCCGGCTTCCTGGACAGCGTCGGCGCCTGGCAGGGCACCTGGATCGAGGAGAAGGGCCGGGCGGTCGCCGTCCACACCCGCCGGGCCGGTGACCCGAAGGCCGCCTTCGAGGCGCTGCGCCTGCCCCTCACCGACCTCGCCGCCCGGCACGGCCTGGTGGTCGAACCCGGCCGCATGGTCCTGGAGCTGCGCCCGCCCGGCATGGACAAGGGCGTCGCCCTGCGCGACCACGTCCGGCGGGTCTCGGCGACGTCCGTCCTCTACGGCGGCGACGACCTCGGCGACCTCCCCGCCTACACCGCCGTCGACCGGCTGCGCGCCGACGGCACCCCGGGCCTGCTGGTGTGCAGCGGCAGCGACGAGGTCACCGAACTGCGCGACCGCTCCGACCTCGTGGTCGACGGACCCGCGGGCCTGGTCGCCCTGCTGCGCGCCCTCGCCGACCGGCTGGACTGACCGCCCGCCGGGGCCCGCGGCCGCGGTCAGTCCCGCGGGCCCCGCAGCGCGTCCAGCTGGTCGAGGAACCAGCGCGACGGCGGCAGCGCGGTCGCCGCCGCCGACAGCCGCTTGGCCCGCTCGGCGCGCTCGCCCGCGGGCATCGACAGCGCCTCGTGCAGGGCGTCGGCGGTCGCCGACACGTCGTAGGGGTTGACCGCGATCGCGTCCTCGCCCAGCTCCTCGAACGCCCCCGCCTCCCGCGACAGCACCAGCGCGCACCCCTCGTCGGAGACCAGCGGCACCTCCTTCGCCACCAGGTTCATGCCGTCCCTGATCGGGTTCACGAGGGCCACGTCGGCGATCCGGTACGCGGCGAGCGAGCGCGCGAAGTCGTCCTTCACATGGAGCACGACCGGGGTCCAGGACGCCGTCCCGTACCGCTCGTTGATCTCCTCGGCCACGCGCTGGACCTCCGCCGTGTACTCCCGGTACACCGCCAGGTCCTGCCGCGACGGGTAGGCGAACGCCACGTGCACGACCCGCTCGCGCCACTCCGGCCGGTCGTCGAGGAGCTGCCGGTACGCCAGCAGGCCGCGCACGATGTTCTTCGACAGCTCGGTCCTGTCCACCCGCACCACGGTCCTGCGGCCCGCGCCGACCTCCTCGCGCAGCGCGACGATCCGCTCCTCCACGTCCGCCTCGTGCGAGCGGCGGCGCAGGAACTCCCCGTCCGCGCCCAGACCGTGCACCCCGGTCCTGGTGCTGCCGAGGCCGCCGACGCGGTCCTCGCAGCAGGCCCGGAAGGCGGCGGCCCAGCGCTCGGTGAGGAAGCCGAGGCGGTCCGCGCCGAGCATCCCGCGCAGCACCTGCGCGGCGATGTCGTCCGGCAGCATCCGGAAGTACTCGGGCGGCGCCCACGGCGTGTGCGAGAAGTGCCCGATGCGCAGATCGGGGCGGAGCGCGCGCAGCAGGCCGGGCACCAGGCTCAGGTGGTAGTCCTGCACCAGCACCGCCGCGCCCGGGGCCGCCTCCTCGGCGAGCGCCTCGGCGAAGGCCCGGTTGTAGCTCTCGTACGACGCCCACCGGCGCCGGAACTCCGCGTCGAAGACCGGCTCCACGGGCGTCTGGTACAGCATGTGGTGCACGAACCAGAGCACCGAGTTCGCGACGCCGTTGTACGCGTCGGCGTACACCTCGGCCGGGATGTCCAGCATCCGCACGCCGTCCTCGCCGACCCCGCGCCGCACCGCCTCGCGGTCGCCGTCGGAGAGGGCCGCGCAGACCCACAGCGCGCCCGCGTCGGGCCCGATGGCGGACAGCCCCGAGACGAGTCCGCCGCCACCGCGCCGGGCGGCCAGCGTCCCGTCGCTCTGCACGTCGTACGAGACCGGACCGCGGTTGGACGCGACCAGCACCTGGGCTGCGGCGTCGGGGGAGGGAGCCATACGCCTCAACCTAGCCACGCCCGTAAACGCTCAAACGTACGGACGCGGCCAGGTGAGGACGTATACGACCGGTGGCCCGGCGGCCGGGCCACCGGCTCAGGCGACCTTGCGGGCCGCGTACTCGGCGATCTCCGTCATCGGCGGCCGTTCCTCGGTGTCGACCGGGTAGGTCCGCGGCTCGAAGCCGTCGGCGCCGCGTTCGAACTGGGTCAGCGCGGGCCGGATCAGATGGCCGCGGGCCAGCCGCAGCTGCGCGGTCCGGTAGATCGCGGCGGCCATCCGGCCCAGCGCCTGGCCGTCCTGGTGACGGTGGACGCGCACCCCGACGTCGACCTGGGCGAGGGCGTCGAGGCCCGCCAGGTGCAGGGCGTCGACCAGCATGCCCAGCTCGACCCCGTACCCGACCGGGAACGGCAGCTGTTCGAGGAGCGAGCGCCGGGCCGCGTACTCGCCGCCGAGCGGCTGCACGAAACCGGCGAGCTGCGGCCAGTGCATGTTCAGCAGCGGGCGCGCCATCAGCTCGGTGACCCGGCCGCCCTGTCCGGCCGCGCCGCGCAGCGGACGGTCGTACATCGCCTTGACCAGATCGATCCCGGGGTCGGTGAGCAGCGGGCCCACGATCCCGAGGACGAAGTCGGACGAGAACTCCCTGAGGTCGGCGTCCACGAAGCACACGATGTCCCCGCCGGTGACCAGCAGGGAGCGCCACAGCACCTCGCCCTTGCCGGGCACGGCGGGCAGCCGGGGCAGGATCTCGTCGCGGTGCACGACCCGGGCGCCCGCCGCGGCGGCCACCTCGGAGGTGCGGTCGGTGGACCCGGAGTCGACGACGACGATCTCGTCGACGAGGGGCGCCTGCCGCATGAGGTCGTGCCGTATGACGGCGACGATGTCGCCGACGGTCTCCTCCTCGTTGAGCGCGGGCAGCACCACGCTGACCGTCTGTCCGGTGGCGCGCTTGGCGGCCAGGACGCGGTGCAGCGGGCGATCGGTCACGGACCAGGAGCGGGTGGTCAGCCAGCGCTCGACTTCGTTCAGCACAGTGCGCGGCTCCTTAACGTTCACTCGGCGAGCGGACCGTGTGATCCATCTCGCGGTTCGGACGACTATCTCAACTGTCCTGGCCTTCGGTTACAGTCTTGAACAACGCTGGTGACCATCGCATGTCGGGGTCCGCCGGCGCCCACAACCGCAGGACACAACCGCATACCGCTCATCCAGAGGGGCAGAGGGACACGGCCCGATGAAGCCCCGGCAACCCTCCAGCCGGTCTCGTGGATCACTGACGATCATCACGCGAGGCTCCCGGCTCGGGAAGGTGCCAAATCCGTCTCACGGCGAGATGCGTCGTGAGGAAGATGAGGAGAAAGGGCCTCGCCTCACATGGCTGTGCAGACTGCCGAAACCGCCACGAACCCCACCGTAGACCTCGGCCCCGCCGCGGCGCTCAGCTGCCGGGAGTGCGGCCACCGGGTGCCCCTCGGTCCGGTCTTCGCCTGCGAGGAGTGTTTCGGGCCGCTGGAGATCGCCTACGACTTCTCCGGGTACGACACCGAGGAGCTGCGCAAGCGGATCGAGTCGGGCCCCGCGAACATCTGGCGCTACGCGCCGCTGCTGCCCGTCCCCTCCGACGTGGCCGACAAGCCGAACATCAACCCGGGCTGGACCAAGCTCGTCAAGGCCGACAACCTGGCCCGCGAGCTGGGCGTCACCGGCGGTCTGTACGTGAAGGACGACTCCGGCAACCCGACCCACTCCTTCAAGGACCGGGTCGTCGCCCAGGCCCTGGAGGCCGCCCGCGCCTTCGGCTTCACCACCCTCTCCTGCTCCTCCACCGGCAACCTGGCCGGGGCGGTCGGCGCCGCCGCCGCGCGGGCCGGGTTCCGCTCCTGCGTGTTCATCCCGCACGACCTGGAGCAGGGCAAGGTCGTGATGGCCGCGGTCTACGGCGGCGAGCTGATCGGCATCGAGGGCAACTACGACGACGTGAACCGGTTCTGCTCCGAGCTGATCGGTGACCCGGCGGGCGAGGGCTGGGGCTTCGTCAACGTCAACCTGCGGCCCTACTACGCGGAGGGCTCCAAGACCCTCGCGTACGAGATCTGCGAGCAGCTCGGCTGGCGGCTGCCGGACCAGCTCGTCGTCCCGATCGCCTCGGGGTCCCAGCTCACCAAGATCGACAAGGGGCTCCGGGAGCTGATCGGTCTTGGGCTCGTCGAGGACCGGCCCTACCGGATCTTCGGCGCGCAGGCCGAGGGCTGCTCCCCGGTCTCGGTGGCCTACAAGGCGGGCCACGACGTGGTCAGGCCGCAGAAGCCGAACACCATCGCCAAGTCGCTCGCCATCGGCAACCCGGCCGACGGCCCCTACGTCCTGGACATCGCCCGCCGCACCGGCGGCGCCGTGGAGGACGTCACGGACGAGCAGGTCGTGGACGCGATCAAGCTGCTCGCCCGCACCGAGGGCATCTTCGCCGAGACGGCGGGCGGCGTGACCGTCGGCGTCACGAAGAAGCTGATCGACAGCGGTCTCCTCGACCCGTCACTCACCACCGTCGTCCTGAACACCGGGGACGGACTGAAGACCCTCGACGCGGTGGCCGGCACCGGCCTCACCGCCACCATCCGTCCGAACCTCGACTCCTTCCGAGAGGCTGGCCTCGCATCATGAGCGTCTCCGTCCGCATCCCGACCATCCTGCGCACCTACACCGGCGGCCGGTCCGAGGTCACGGCCGAGGGCGCGACCCTCGGCGAGGTCATCGCCGACCTGGAGAAGAACCACACGGGCATCTCCGCCCGGGTCCTGGACGACCAGGGCGCGTTGCGCCGGTTCGTGAACGTCTACGTGAACGACGACGACGTCCGCTTCGAGCAGGGTCTGCAGACGGCCACGCCGGACGGCGCGGGCATCTCGATCATCCCGGCGGTCGCGGGCGGCTGACCGGGCCCGGCCGGACGGCCCGGGTGACAGGCCGGTCGACCGGTTTTGTTACCCAGGGTAACTCCGGTGACCGAGAGTTCATCGAATTGCCTCCTCCGTGAGAGAAACGGAGGGGGCAATTCTGCATGGTTGAGCGCGGTACAGTTGGGGAAGCCGCGCGATCCCGCACTCCGCGCACCTGTGAGTTCCGGCTTCCCGCGCGACAAGAAGCAGCCAAAGTGTGCGGGTCTTTTGCGCGTTCTGCGCCCTTTTGTGTGGTCCGACTTGCCCTGAATTGAGTTGAATTCTCGCAACATTCCGGACCCCTTCCGTCCAGAATTCTCGTCCGATTGACCTGTTGCAGAGGGCAGTTGGACAGATACATTCGGCCGCGGTCGACGCGTTCCGGCGCACGCCCCCAGTGCCAATGGGGGGTGAGGTCTGACCCGGATCCGCGAAGTGTGGATCTGTGCAAGGGCCAGTAATAGGGGAGTTAGGCATGGCTCAGGGCACCGTCAAGTGGTTCAACGCGGAGAAGGGGTACGGCTTCATCGCGGTCGACGGTGGTGCGGATGTTTTCGTCCACTACAGCGCGATCCAGATGGACGGTTACCGCACCCTTGAAGAAGGCCAGCGGGTGGAATTCGAGATCTCGCAGGGTCAGAAAGGCCCGCAGGCCGACATGGTTCGCGTCACCGCCTGATCGCGCGACCAACCGAACCAGCCGCAAGCGACGTCTTCCGTCGAAGGGCCCGCACCTCCCGGGGTGCGGGCCCTTCGACGTGTCCGCGCCCGGTCCGCCGACCGATCCCCGGGAGGCGCTTGCACTCGCATGGGTCGAGTGCTAATCATTGGCGTTAGCACTCTGAAGGTGAGAGTGACAACGAGGACCGGGTCGGTGAGGCCCGCAGGCCGTGTGGGGCAAGGAACCACCAGGCCGGTGAGCCGTCCGTCGCGGGCGCGGGCGCGGTCCGAAGGAATCACCCCCAGTCCTGGAGGGACCACTTCACATGGCCAAGATCATCGCGTTCGACGAGGAGGCGCGGCGCGGCCTCGAGCGCGGCATGAACCAGCTCGCGGACGCCGTCAAGGTGACGCTCGGCCCCAAGGGCCGCAACGTCGTCCTCGAGAAGAAGTGGGGCGCCCCCACGATCACCAACGATGGTGTCTCCATCGCCAAGGAGATCGAGCTCGAGGACCCGTACGAGAAGATCGGCGCCGAGCTGGTCAAGGAAGTCGCCAAGAAGACGGACGACGTCGCCGGCGACGGTACGACCACCGCCACCGTTCTCGCCCAGGCCCTCGTCAAGGAAGGCCTGCGCAACGTAGCCGCCGGTGCCAACCCGATGGCCCTCAAGCGCGGTATCGAGAAGGCCGTCGAGGCCGTCTCCGGTGCCCTGCTCGAGCAGGCGAAGGATGTCGAGACCAAGGAGCAGATCGCTTCGACGGCCTCCATCTCCGCCGCCGACACCCAGATCGGCGAGCTGATCGCCGAGGCCATGGACAAGGTCGGCAAGGAAGGCGTCATCACCGTCGAGGAGTCCCAGACCTTCGGTCTGGAGCTCGAGCTCACCGAGGGCATGCGCTTCGACAAGGGCTACATCTCGGCGTACTTCGCCACCGACATGGAGCGGATGGAGGCGTCGCTCGACGACCCGTACATCCTCATCGCCAACTCCAAGATCGGCTCCGTCAAGGACCTGCTCCCGCTCCTGGAGAAGGTCATGCAGTCGGGCAAGCCGCTGCTGATCATCGCCGAGGACGTCGAGGGCGAGGCCCTGTCGACCCTGGTCGTCAACAAGATCCGCGGCACCTTCAAGTCCGTCGCCGTCAAGGCCCCGGGCTTCGGCGACCGCCGCAAGGCCATGCTCGGCGACATCGCCATCCTCACGGGCGGCGAGGTCATCTCCGAGGAGGTCGGCCTCAAGCTGGAGAACGCCGGTCTCGACCTGCTCGGCCGCGCCCGCAAGGTCGTCATCACCAAGGACGAGACGACGATCGTCGACGGCGCCGGTGACAGCGACCAGGTCCAGGGCCGCGTCAACCAGATCCGTGCCGAGATCGAGAACAGCGACTCGGACTACGACCGCGAGAAGCTCCAGGAGCGCCTGGCGAAGCTCGCCGGTGGCGTCGCCGTCATCAAGGCCGGTGCCGCGACCGAGGTCGAGCTGAAGGAGCGCAAGCACCGCATCGAGGACGCCGTGCGCAACGCCAAGGCGGCCGTCGAGGAGGGCATCGTCGCCGGTGGTGGCGTGGCCCTGCTGCAGGCCTCCTCGGTCTTCGAGAAGCTGGAGCTGACGGGTGACGAGGCGACCGGCGCCAACGCCGTGAAGCTCGCCCTGGAGGCCCCGCTCAAGCAGATCGCCGTCAACGGTGGCCTCGAGGGTGGCGTCATCGTCGAGAAGGTGCGCAACCTTCCCGTCGGCCACGGCCTGAACGCCGCGTCGGGCGAGTACGTCGACATGATCGCCGAGGGCATCATCGACCCGGCGAAGGTGACGCGCTCCGCGCTGCAGAACGCCGCGTCGATCGCCGCGCTGTTCCTCACCACCGAGGCCGTCATCGCCGACAAGCCGGAGAAGGCCGCCGCCGCGGCCCCGGGCGGCATGCCGGGCGGTGACATGGACTTCTGATCCTTCCGAGGATCGGACCGTCCCGTCGTACCGACCGAGGGCGGCACTCCCCGCGAGAGCGGAGGGTGCCGCCCCCGGGCGTTTCCGGGGTCAGCCGCCGACCCCGGCCGCCCGGTGCGGCAGCCCCTCCCGCAGACAGGCGACGCCCCCGCCCAGGGCGGCGGCGTACAGCGCCCGCAGGGTGCGCGCGTCCCCGGTGAGGGGGAGGCCGGACAGCTCGTCGGGGTCGACGAAGGCGTACCGGTCGTGCTCGCCGCTGAGCCGCACCGGGGCCTGTTCGCCGACGGTGCCGCCGTCGAAGAAGCAGTCCAGCACGGGCCCGGTGCCGTCGACGTCCGCGCGGTGGTCGATGCCGATCAGCAGCGGGTCGGGCCCCAGCGTCAGGCCGGTCTCCTCCCGCATCTCCCGCCGGGCCGCCGTCCACGGGTCCTCGCCCGGGTCGAGCATCCCGCCGGGCGGCCACCAGGTGCCGGACGCGGGCTGGCCGGGGCCGTAGCGCAGCAGCAGCATCCGGCCCCGCGGGTCCCGCAGCACGACGCACGACGCGAGCAGGGCCTGCGGCTGGGTCTTGATCCATTCTTCGCGGGGCAGCCATCGCTGCGAGGGCATCGTCATGGGCCGGACCCTTCCACACGGGCGCCGGACGGGTGGGCGCATCGGGCCGGTGGCACCCGAACCGGTGGCACGGGCGCGCGGTGGTCCGCGCGCCGCTGCCGGGGCGCCGGTCGCGCGGGCGCGCAGTGGCCCGGATCACACCGGGAGGCCGCCGGGGGCGGAATGGCCGGCGAGGCCGTGCCGTTGAGCTGAGGAGCGGTCGATGCATGTGCACATACCGCATGGTCCGCCGCCGGTCCGCCGCACGCCCCCCGTCACCAGGAGCCCCCACGTGAGCGTCCCCCAGACCGCCCCCTCCCGCGCCGCCGAGATCCTCGCCCGGCCCTTCGCCCTCAACGGGCTCACCGTCCCGAACCGGATCGTGATGGCGCCGATGACCCGGCAGTTCTCCCCGGGCGGCGTTCCGGGCGAGGACGTCGCCTCGTACTACTCCCGCCGCGCGGCCGCGGGCGTCGGTCTGATCGTCACCGAGGGCACCTACGTCGGGCACCCGTCCGCCGGGCAGAGCGACCGCATCCCGCGCTTCCACGGCGAGGAGCAGCTCGCCGGGTGGGCGAAGGTCGCCGCGGACGTGCACGCGGCGGGCGGCACGATCGTGCCGCAGCTGTGGCACATCGGCATGGTCCGCGAGCAGGGCCAGCCGCCCTTCGCCGACGCCCCCGCCGTCGGCCCCTCCGGGCTGCGCATCGGTGCCGACGAGCCCACCGGCAGGGCGATGACCCAGGACGACCTGGACGACGTCATCGACGCGTTCGCGCAGGCCGCCGCCGACGCCGAACGGATCGGCTTCGACGGCGTCGAGCTGCACGGCGCCCACGGCTACCTGCTCGACCAGTTCCTGTGGGCGGGCACCAACCGCCGCACCGACCCCTACGGCGGCGACCCGGTCGCCCGCACCCGGTTCGCCGCCGAGATCGTCGCCGCCGTGCGCGAGCGGGTCTCCGCCGGGTTCCCGATCCTCTTCCGCTACTCGCAGTGGAAGCAGGAGGCGTACACGGCGCGGCTCGCCGAGACCCCGCAGGAGCTGGAGGAGATCCTCACGCCGCTGGCCGCCGCCGGGGTCGACGCCTTCCACGCCTCCACCCGCCGCTACTGGGAGCCCGAGTTCGACGGCTCCGACCTCAACCTCGCGGGCTGGACCAAGAAGCTCACCGGCAGGCCCGCCGTCACCGTCGGCTCGGTCGGCCTCGACGGCGACTTCGTCCGGGCGTTCCAGGGCGAGGGCTCGGCGACCCGGGGCCTCGACGACCTGCTCGACGCGCTGGAGCGGGACGAGTACGACCTCGTCGCGGTCGGCCGCGCGCTGCTCCAGGACCCGGAGTGGGCGCGGAAGGTCCTCTCCGGCCGCACCGGCGAGCTGGCGGCGTACGACGCGTCGTCCCTGAAGACCCTCAGCTGATCTCCCGGACCATGCCCGGAAACGGCCGGGGCCTCGCATCTCGTGGTCCCGGCCGTTCCTCCCGACCGGTTCACCGGAACAATTCCCGGCCCGGATCACCGTCACTCGCGTCGATATCAGCACCACGCGCCCCAGGAGTGACCGCGGGGAATTCCACGCGCTTTTCTTACCGTCCGAGGCCGTGAATTCGCCAAGGTGGCCGAAGAGGACCGCCGTTCTTAGGAGTCGCCCCCGCGGATATCGTGGGCGGGTCCCTGACGACGCGTTCCACGGAGGCGATCGACCATGCCCGCGACCGACGCGACCGACCCGCACCCCACCCTCGGCGAACCGGTGGTGCGCACCGCCGCCGGAGCCGTGCGCGGACGGCGTGAACACGATCTCGCGGTATTCCGGGGAATTCCCTTCGCGGCCCCGCCCGTCGGCGCCGACCGGTTCGCCGCGCCCCGCCCGCCCGCGCCCTGGGACGGCACCCGCGACGCCGCCGCGTTCGGCCCGCCGCCCCCGCAGGACCTCGGCGTCATGGGCCGGACCGGCCGCCTCGATGCCCCCGAGGGCGACGACTGGCTCACCGTGAACGTGTGGACACCCGACCCCGACCCGGCGGCCCGCCGCCCGGTGATGGTGTGGATCTACGGCGGCGCCTACAAGCTCGGCCACTCCGGCAGCCCCGGCTACGACGCCCACCGCGTCGCCCTCGCCGGTGACCTCGTCGTCGTCAGCCTCAACTACCGCGTCGGCATGGAGGGGTTCGCCCAGATCGAGGGCGCTCCCGCCAACCGCGGCCTGCTGGACCAGGTCGCCGCCCTGGAGTGGGTGCGGGAGAACATCGCCGCGTTCGGCGGCGACCCCGGCCGGGTCACCGTCTTCGGCGAGTCGGCGGGCGGCGGCTGCGTCGCGGCGCTCCTGGCCATGGACCGGGCCCGCGGCCTCTTCCACCGGGCGATCGCGCAGAGCGTGCCGGGCACCTTCTTCTCGCCCGAGCTGGCCGGGGACCTCGCCGCCGCCCTCGCGGCCGAGGCCGGGCTGCGCCCCACCGCGACCGACCTCGCCGCCGTCGCACCCCGGGAGCTCGCCCTCGCCGTCGCCCCGCTGGCCGCCAGGATGACGGAGCACGCGGACCGCTGGGGCCGGGCCGCGCCGACCGTCACCGCCTACGCGCCGGTCGTCGACGGCGAGGTGCTGCCCACCACCCCCTGGCAGGCGCTGGCGTCCGGCGCGGGCCGGGACGTCGACCTGCTCGTCGGCCACAACCGCGACGAGTTCCGCCTCTTCATGGCCATGAGCGGCGTGCTCGGCACCGTCACCGAGGAGCAGGCGGCCGGGATGCTGCGGCTGTTCGCGCCGGGCGGCGCGGCGGGGGAACGCGCCTACCGCGCCGCCTACCCGGACGCCACCCCCGACGAGCTGTACGAGCGGGTGCAGACCGACTGGCTCTTCGCGCTGCCCACGCAGCGGCTGGCCGAGGCGCAGCTCGCGGGCGGCGGCCGGGCCCACGTCTACGAGCTGGCCTGGCCCGCGCCGGGCGGCGGCGGCATGTTCGGCGCCTGCCACGGCCTGGACATCCCGCTGCTGTTCGGCACCTACGACGCCGACCTGGGCGCCCTCCTGTTCGGCGGCGCCGGGGCCACCCCGCGGGCCGAGGCGCTCTCCGCGCGCTTCCGCGCCGCCTGGACGTCGTTCGCCCGCACCGGCGACCCCGGCTGGCCCGCCTACGACGAGAAGGACCGCCCGACCCTGGTCCTGGACGACGAACCGGCGGTCGTCGGCTACCCGCAGGAGCGCAGCGGCAGGCTCTGGGACGGGTACGACTTCCCGGCGCTGCCGCTGCTCGGCTGAGTCAGAGGCCGCCCAGGTTCCCCAGCGGCTCGATGTCGACATGGACCGGGGTGCCCCACACCCGCACCACCTCGTAGTCGGTGAACTCGTGCACCAGCCGGTACGCCATCGCCGGGCGGGAGCCGCGCCGCTGCGCCGCGAGGTACAGCTCCGCCTCGTGCCGGTCCCGGCGCGGGGTGCCGCACAGCTGCCACTCGCGGCCGTTCCACTGCTCGGGCAGCCAGCGCTGCTGGGCCTGCGGCCGGTCGGCGCGGACGCCGTACCGGGTCGGCGCGGAGGAGCCGGGGTCGGGCTGCGCGGGGCGCGGGCCGCCCTGGTACTCGGAGCGGCGGGCGGCCCGGCGCCGGGTCTCGCAGAGCAGGCAGCGGTCCGGGGCGCTCTCGTCCACCGGACCCTGGGGGTGCTCGGCGCACCGGGTGGTGGGGGCTCCCGTGCCGACGGTCTCGTCCAGCAGGTCGAGGGCCCGGCGCAGGTCGGCCTTGACCTCGTGCAGGCGCGCGTCGGGCGTGTCGGTGGTGAGCGCGTCGCCGTGTTCGCCGACGAGGCGAAGGGCGCGGCCCAGGGCCGTGAGCTGGGCGTGGTTCACAGCGGGCTCCGTTCTGACGGGCACGCCGGGGCGGCGCGGCGGGGCGGGGAGGGGAGGGGAGGGGCAGGGGAGGGGGAGAAGGGCGGAGGGGGAGGGCCGGGGAGGGGGAGAAGGTGACGGACGGGGCGGAGGGACGGGGTGGAGGACTGGGCGGGCGGATCCGATTGTCGCGCCGAGTGCGGGAACCGGCCAACTCCCGACCCCGGCCAGGGGGCGTCCGACCCTTCGGCCTTCGACCGTTGGCCTTCGACCGTTGGCCTTCGACCGTTGGCCTTCGACCGTTGGCCTTCGACCGTTGGCCTTCGACCGTTGGCCTTCGACCGTTGGCCTTCGACCGTTGGCCTCCGGCCTGTCGACGGGGGATCGCGTGGCGTCGGGGAGCGCAGGGATCGCTGGATCGTCGGTACCTCGGGGATCGCGGAGGCTCCTTGGGCTCGGCGGGCGCTCCCGTCGGCCCCTTGGGTCAGGCGGGCGCTTCTGACTCGGTGGGCCCGGTGGTCCCTTGCGCACCGGTGGCTTCCTCGGACCCGGTGGGCCCGTCCGCCCCCTCGGTCCCCGGTGCCTCGCCCCTGAACCCCGCGTAGGTCGCCAGGAAGCCGATCGCGTAGCCGGTCAGCAGGCCGCCCGCGTAGACCGCCGCCGTCGGCAGCGGGCCCCTGTTGCCCGCGAGGAGGGGGAACAGGGCCCACCCCGACGGGCCGATCGCCGTCGCGCCGACCCGGTCCCCGAGCATCGCGAAGAACCCGACGAACGCGCCGCCCGCCGCCCCGCCCGCGCACGCGGTCAGGAACGGCCGGCCGAGCGGCAGCGACACCCCGTAGATGAGCGGCTCGCCGACGCCCAGCAGCCCCGCGGGCAGCGCCGACCTGATCGTCCTGCGCACCGACGTGTCGTGCCGCAGCCTGACGTACACCGCCACCGCCGCGCCCACCTGACCCGCGCCCGCCATCGCCAGCAGCGGCAGCAGCACGGTGTAGCCCTGCTGCTCGATGAGCGTGGTGTGGAGGGGGATGAGGGCCTGGTGCAGCCCCAGCATCACCAGCGGCAGGAAGAGGCCGCCCAGGATCAGCCCGGCCAGCGGTCCGGTCGTCACCAGGAGCCAGTCGGCCGCGTGCCCGATCGCCGACGACACCGCGCCCGCCGCCCACATCAGCCCGTACAGCGTGCCGAGGCCCGCGACCAGGACGGTCAGGGTCGGGGTCAGCAGCACGTCCAGGGTGTCCGGCACCCGGCCCCGGCACCACCGTTCCACCGCGACCGCGAGCAGCGCCGCCGCCATCGCGCCGAGCACCCCGCCCTGCCCGGGGGCGAGCGTCACCCCGAACGCCGTCACCTTCGCGACCCCCGGGTGGACGACGACGGCCGCGACCGCCCCGCCGAGCACCGGCGTCCCGCCGAAGACCGCCGCCGTGTTGTAGCCGACGAAGACCGCGATCAGCGCCATGAACCCGGAGGCGACGGCGGTCAGCGCGGGCGTCAGCCCCGGCAGCCAACCGGCGTTCACCAGCAGCCCGTTGAGCCCGGCGAGCACCCCGCAGCCGATCAGCGCGGGGATGGAGCGGCACGAAGACGTCCGCGATCCGGCGCAGGGCCGCCTTGAGGGGGGTGCGTTGCGGCGGGCGCGGGCCGCCCGTGAGCCCGGCGCCGACGGCGGCCAGC
>NZ_FMCI01000277.1 GCF_900091845.1 Streptomyces sp. SolWspMP-5a-2 | reverse complement strand
GACCTGCTCGCCCCGGTCACCGGACGCACCGGCACCGTCCCGTTCTACTCCACCGTCTCCGGCACGGTCATCGACACCTACGAGCTGGACGGCTCCTACTGGTACCGCAATCTGCGCGGGACGGTGGAGTTCGAGGCGGCGACGCGTGCGCTGCTCGCGGACGGGTTCCAGGTCTTCGCGGAGATCAGCGCGCACCCGGTGGTGGCCACCGGGGTGCAGGAGACGATCGAGGACGCCGGGGTGCGGGCCGGTGTCGTCGGCACCCTGCGCCGTGACGAGGGCGGCCTCGAACGGTTCACGCTCTCCCTGGGCGAGGCATGGGCGCTCGGCGCCGACATCGACTGGGACGTCCACTGGGACGGTCTGCGCCCCCGCCGCTTCGACCTGCCCACCTACGCCTTCCAGCGCCAGCACTACTGGCCGCGCTTCGCCGACCTCGGCGGCGACGTCAGCTCCGCCGGACTCGACTCGCCCGACCACCCGCTGCTCGGCGCCTCCGTCGAACTCGCGGGCGGCGACGGCCTGGTGGCCACCGCGCGCTGGTCGCTGCGCACCCACCCCTGGCTCGCCGACCACGCCGTCTCCGGCACCGTCATCGTCCCCGGCACCGCGCTCGTCGAGTCCGTGATCCGCGCCGGTGACGTCCTCGGCTGCGGCCGCGTCGACGAACTCACCCTCCAGGCACCCGTCGTCCTCCAGGAGCGCGGCGAGGTCCAGGTCCAGATCGGCGTCGGCGAGGCCGACCAGGACGGGCGCCGCCCCGTCACCGTGCACACCCGCGCCACCGGACCCGACGGCGACACCGAGGACTCCTGGACGCTGCGCGCCCAGGGCACCCTCACCGAGCCCGGCGCACCCGCCGTCGAACGGCCCGAGGACTTCACCGTCTGGCCGCCGCGCGGCGCCACCGCCGTCGCCTCCGACGGCTTCTACGCGACGCTCGCCGACCGCGGCTACGCCTTCGGCCCCGTCTTCCAGGGCGTCCGCGCCGTCTGGAGCCGCGGCGACGACCTGTTCTCCGAGGTCGTCCTGCCCGAGGCGGTGCGCGGCGACGCCGGACGCTTCGGCATCCACCCCGCACTCCTCGACGCCGCCCTGCACGCCGCCCACCTCGCCCCCGGCGCCACCGACGGCCGCACCGTGGTGCCGTTCGCCTGGTCCGGCGTCGCCCTGCACGCCACCGGCGCGACCGCGCTGCGGGTGCGGGTCTCCCCGGACGGCCGGGACACCGTCTCCGTCCACCTCACCGACCCCACCGGGGCACCGGTCGCCGCCATCGAGCGGCTCACCGTCCGCGAGGTCGCCGCCGAGACCCTCGACCCCTCGGCCCGCGCCGCCCGCGACTGGCTGTTCCGCCTCGACTGGACCCCCGT
>NZ_FMCI01000278.1 GCF_900091845.1 Streptomyces sp. SolWspMP-5a-2 | reverse complement strand
CGATGACTTGTTCGTCGGCCGGGTTCACGACCTCGATCGTGTCGGTCCCGGCGGCGGGGCGCCAGGCGCCGTCGAGGTACATGCCGTCGTGTGCCTTCATCGTGCGTCCTCCCGGGCGGGTGCGTCGTCGTCCGCCCCATAAACTAGCGGCGTTAGTTTTCCGGCGCCAGACAGGGCGGCACGGCGTGCCGTTCCGGGAGGGCGCGGAGGGAGGTCACTCGTCCAGGTCGGGCAGCCGCGCGGGCGCCGGGGAGATCCGCTCGCCGTGCTGGTCGAAGACGAACAGGTGCGCGATGTCGACCAGCAGCGGGACCTGCATGCCGTGCCGCAGGTCGATGTCCGGGGTGGTGCGCACCACCAGGTCACCGGGGAGACGGGGTTCGGCGGGACGCGGGGCGCCCTCCGGCGGCTCGTCCAGCGCGACCACGGGTCCGGCCCGCAGCGATCCGGCCCGCCCCCGCAGCCGGTCCAGGACCCCGGTGCCGTCGCGGCGCCGCCTGGAGGGTCTCGCGGTGGGACGCGGGGCCTCCAGATCCGGCACGACCGCCGACCGGGAGCCGGTGTCGAAGTGCACGAGGACCTCGTGGCCCTGGAACTCGACGTGTTCGACCAGGCCGGTGAGCACCGCCTCGCCCGGCCGCGCGTCGGCACGCCCGGCGATCCGGATCGCCTCCGAGCGCAGCCCGACGATGACCTCGCGGCCCTGCTGCACCCGCAGCAACTGGTGGTCCAGGGACAGGGGTTCGGGCAGCCGCAGGAACTGCTTGCCGAGGCTGATGGTCATCGCCCCGTCCAGCGGGGCGCGCACCAGGCCGCGCAGCAGGTTGATGCGCGGGGTGCCGATGAAGGCGGCGACGAAGACGTTGCGGGGCAGGGCGTAGACCGAGCGCGGGGTGCCGACCTGCTGGAGGACTCCGCCGCGCAGGACGGCGACCCGGTCGCCGAGCGACATCGCCTCGGCCTGGTCATGGGTGACGTAGACCGTGGTGACGCCCAACTCGCGGGTGAGGCGCGCTATTTCGGCGCGCAGCCGGTTGCGGAGCTTGGCGTCCAGGTTGGACAGCGGCTCGTCCATCAGGAAGGCGGAGGGGTGGCGGGCGATGGCCCGGCCCATGGCGACGCGCTGGCGTTCGCCGCCGGAGAGCTGGCCGGGGAAGCGGTCGAGGAGGTCCTCGATGCCGAGCATGCGGGCGGTGGCGTCGACCCGGGGGCTCGGGTCCTGGCCGGGGTTCTCGACCCGCAGCGGGAAGCCGATGTTGCCGCGGCTGGTCATGTTCGGGTAGAGCGCGAAGTTCTGGAAGACCATCGCGACGTCGCGCTCGGCCGGGATCAGGTGGTTGGCGTGGACGCCGTCGAGGAGCAACCGCCCCTCGGTGATCTCCTCCAGACCGGCGATCATGCGCAGGACGGTGGACTTGCCGCAGCCCGAGGGACCGAGCAGGACGAGGAACTCGCCGGGCGCGATGTCCAGCGACAGCCGGTCCACCACGCGGGCGCCCCGGTCGTAGGTCTTGCTCACGTCGTGCAGAGAGATGGCGCGTGTCATGTCGGGTGCCCCCGGTGGCGGATTCGGGCGCTGGAGCTCCGTGCGCGGATGACCCGCACGCGCGGTGCGGGGCCTGTGGGTCACGGAAGTTAACGGAATGTACGCACACGGGGGAAGCGATTCGGCCGGATCGGGGGCGACCGTCCGCGATACGAGAAAACGGAGGATTGTCTTCCGGGGGCCCGCGGGGGCTGGGAGTTGGCCTGCGGGGAGGCGGGGGTGGCCCGCGGAGAGCCCGGGGAGGCGGCCTGCGGGGAGGCGCGGGTGGCCCGCGGGGAGAGGGGGCCGGGAGTTGGCCCTCCGCGAGCCGGAGATGGCGTGCGGGGGGCGGGAGTTGGCCCGCGGGAGCCGGGGGTGGCACGCGGGGCGCTGGGAGTTGGCCCGTGGGAGCCGGGGGTGGCCCGCAGGGAGGCGGGAGTTGGCCCGCGGGGGGGGCATAGGGGCCCGGTCGGGGCCGAGAGGCGGGAGGCGGGGGCTTCCCGCGGGGCCGTCAGGGTTCGGAGGTCGGGGTCGCCGAGGTGGGGTGCGGCGCGCGGGTCGTGGGGAGGTCGGCGGGCGGGACCGGCTTCGCGGGGGTCCGCCAGGAGACCCCGGCGGAGAGCAGCAGCAGCGCGCCCAGCATCACGAAGGGGGCCGCCACCCCGGTGACCCCGGCCACCAGGCCCGCCGCCGCGGGGGCCGCGACCTGGCCGAGGCGGTTGCCGGTCAGGCGCAGCGCCAGGGCGGTGGAGCGGGCGGCGGCGGGGGCCGCCTGGACCACCGTCGTCATGGAGAGGGGCTGTCCGACGCCGAGGCAGAAGCCGAGGGCCGTCAGCATCAGGCCCAGCGCCCAGACCGGGGCGGGCACCGCGACGCCCGCGCAGAGCACCGCCGCGAGGAAGCAGGTCACCGTCAGCAGCACCGGGCGGCCCAGCACCCGCAGCAGTGGCGTGAGCACCAGGCGGCAGGCGATGGTGGCGCCCGCGCGCAGGCTCAGCAGGACGCCGACGACCGAGGGCGCGATGCCCCGGTGCTCGCCGACCACCGGGAGGTACGCGGTGAGGATGTCGGTGGCGGACAGCACCGAGAGGCTGACCAGCATCCCCGCGGGCACGCCCCGGGCGCGCAGGATCCGGCCGACCGGCACCCGGTCGGCCGCGCGCGGAGCGGACGTCACCGCCGTCCGGTCCTCGACCCGCCACAGCGAGGCGAGGGCGACCGCCGCGACCGCGCCCGCCACCAGCAGGGCCAGCGCGCTGCTCGCGGCCATGTCGTGGCCGCCGACGAGCGCGCCCGCGGCGATCGGGCCGACGAGCTGGCCGAGGGAGGCGCCGATGGTGAAGTGGCCGAAGTTGCGGTCCTGTTCGTGCGGCGCGGACCGGCGGGCGACCAGCGACTGGGAGCCGATCACGAAGCAGAGGTGCCCGAGCCCCATCACCCCGCTCCACAGCGCCATCGTGGCGAGCGACCCGGCGGTGCCGCTGAGCGCGCAGCCGCCGGATATCAGGATCACGCCGACCGGCAGCAGCGGCGCGCAGCGTCCGTGGTCGGTGCGGCGGCCGAGCGGTACGGCCGCGAAGAGCGGCAACAGGGCGTAGACGGCGGCGATGACGCCGATGGCCCGTTCGTCCGCGCCCAGCGAGAGGGCCCGGTAGGAGACGGCGGGCCGGGCCATCGACACCGCCCCCTGCGCGAAGCCGAAGGCGATGACCAGACGGAGCAGCCAGCCGCGGTTCCCACCGGGCGCCATGAGGATGTCCTTCCGCACGATCAGACGATGCCGAACAGGATCCCTGCCCCGAGGACCGCGAGGGATGTCAGCGCGGCCCACTTGACCACGAACCGGGTGTGGTCGCCGAACTCCACCTTGGCCATCCCGACCAGGACGTAGACGGCGGGCACCAGCGGGCTCGACATGTGCAGCGGCTGCCCGGCGAGGGAGGCGCGGGCGATCTCCAGCGGGGAGACGCCGTGGGCGGCCCCGGCCTCGGCGAGCACCGGGACGATGCCGAAGTAGAAGCCGTCGTTGGACATGAAGTAGGTGAGCGGGATGCTCAGCACGCCGGTGACGAGGGCCATGTGCGGGCCCATGCCGTCGGGGATGTTGGCGACCAGCCACTCGGCCATGTGGTCGACCATGCCGGTGCCCTGGAGGACGCCGGTGAAGACGGCGGCGGCGAAGACCATGCCGGAGACGTTCAGGACGTTCTCGGCGTGGGCGCCGATGCGGGCCTTCTGGTCGGGCATGTGGGGGAAGTTGACGGTGAGCGCGGTCGCGGCACCGAGCAGGAACAGCACCGGGATCGGCAGCCACTCCATGATCATGGCGGTGAGCAGGACGACGGTGAGCAGCGCGTTGAACCAGTAGAGCCGGGGACGCAGGGTGGCGCGGTGCGGGTCGAGGCCCTGGAAGTCGCCGTCCGGGGTGTCGTCGTCCGCCGGGATGCCGTCGGCGCCCGGGTCGGCCGGTGCCGCGGGCCGGTCGGCGCCGGTCCCGGTGCCCGCACCGCCGCCGTGCGCCGGGGAGACGGCGGTACCGGAGCCGTCGCGCCCGGTGGTCCCGGCGGCCGCGCCGACCAGGACCGTCCCGCCGTCCGCCGTCTTCTCCTCGACCAGGACGTCGTCCAGGGTGAGGACGCCGAGGCGGGTGCGCTCGCGGCGGCCGAGGACGTAGGAGAGGGCGATCACGAAGACCAGGCCGACGGCGAGCGCCGGGATCATCGGGACGAAGATGTCGCTCGCGTCCAGCTTCAGGGCGGTGGCGGCGCGGGCGGTGGGGCCGCCCCACGGCAGGGTGTTCATCACGCCGTTGGCCATCGCGGCCACGCCGGTCATCACGACCAGGGACATCTTCAGGCGCTTGTACAGCGGGTACATCGCCGAGACGGTGATCATGAAGGTGGTCGAGCCGTCGCCGTCGAGGGAGACGATCGCGGCGAGCAGCGCGGTGCCGACGACGATCCGCAGCGGGTCCGCCTTGCAGAACCTGAGGATGCCCCGGACGATCGGGTCGAAGAGGCCGACGTCGATCATGACGCCGAAGTAGACGATCGCGAACATCAGCATCGCCGCGGTGGGGGCCAGGCCGGTGACGCCGTCGATGACGTAGTCGCCCAGGTGGGCGCCCTTCCCGACGAGGACGCAGAACAGCGCCGGGATCAGCACGAGCGCCGCGATCGGCGACATCTTCTTCAGCATGATCAGGACCAGGAAGGTCGCGATCATGGCGAAGCCGAGGATGGTCAGCATGAGTGGATACCTAACGTTCGCCCTTGAACATCCCACCTGGGGCCGGCGGTGGGTCGACGTTAGGTCCCGTCAAACAGCGTCAGCAAGACGTCGGCACGCGAGCAATAAGCGCAGAACTCCTGGTCACAGGCGTGCGGTGGTGATCTCAGGAGCTGTCGAGCACCCGGCCGAGGTAGGCGCGCAGCAGCTCGCGCGCCTCCTCGATGATCCGCGCGTCCCCCTCGGGCGCCATCCGGAACGCCAGGTGGACCAGGGTGTCGGCGGTCTCCACGGCGATCAGGAAGGTGCGGCGCAGATCGTCGTCCGGCTCGCGGTGGAGGTACC
Source organism: Streptomyces sp. SolWspMP-5a-2 (assembly GCF_900091845.1). Classification (GTDB taxonomy): domain Bacteria; phylum Actinomycetota; class Actinomycetes; order Streptomycetales; family Streptomycetaceae; genus Streptomyces; species Streptomyces doudnae. Next base: position 9,057 of record NZ_FMCI01000278.1, on the reverse strand, counting down.
CGGAGAGCAGGTCGGTGAGGCGGTCGGCGACCCGGTGGTTGGGCTCGCTGTGCCGGGAGCCGACCGGGATCTGGTTGCCGAAGTCGACGAGCGAGAAGCCGGGCGCGGTCCGCTTCATGACGAGGTACTCGTCCAGGACGGCATCCATGGCCGTGCGCCAGTCCCCGGCGCCGGCCGGGTCCCGGGGGCCCGCAGCGCGCAGCCGGTCGGTGACGCGCTCGGTGAACCGCTCCAGGTTGCGCTGGGCGAGGGCGTCCGCCATCTGGCGCTTGTTGCCGAAGAAGCGGTACACGGAGCCTATGGGCACACCGGCCCGCTGGGCGACGGCCCGGGTGCTCAGGTCGTCGTAGCCCACCTCGTCCAGGAGGTCGGCGCAGGCGTCGAGTATGCGGGTGAGCCGTTCGGCGCTGCGCCGCTGCACGGGGGCCCGGCGGAGCGAGGTCGCGTGGGACACGGGCATCATGATGCCTTTCCGGCGGGGACGGATGAACCTCGTCCCCCCGTACGCGGATCAACACCCCGCCCGTTCAACGCACTCGGGACATTCGGGGTGCCGGGGGCGAACTCGGCACCGAGTGCCACCACCGCGCCGGGTGCGCCGGGGCCGCACCGGGCGCTCGTCGGCGGGTGGGCGCCGGAGGCGGTGTGCGGGTCCGGGTCCGGAGCCGGTCGCGGGAGAAGCCGCGGGTCCGGGGCCGACCGCGCCTCCGGGGAGCCTGGGGCGTCCGGGTCCGGGGTCTCGAACGCGTCCGGGTCCGGTCGCGTGCCCGGGGTCCCGGAGGCGTCCGGGTCCGGTGGGGTGCCGGGGGTCCCGGAGGCGTCCGGTGGGGTGCCCGGGGTCGCCGGGGCGTCCGGGTCCGGGTCCGACGCCGTGATGTCGGCGGTGCTCTGCACCGGCTCGCCCGCCACCGCCCACGCGGTGCCGTCGTCGGCGTAGAGGCGGGCGGTGACGTGGTGGGTGCCGCGCGGCACCAGCCGGGCCGGGATGCGGTGGGCGAGGCCGCGCAGCCGGGTCACCAGGCGGTCGTCGACGAAGAGGAAGGCGAAGCCGCGCCCGGGGACCGCCCGCGAGGCGGTGCCGGACGGGGAGAAGCGGAAGTGCCGGAGGGTCAGCCGGACGTCCCAGGCGCCGTCGGCGCCCGGCTGCACCTCGACGCCGACCTCAGGGGCGCCCTCCGCGGGCACCTCCCGGTAGTGCCTGCCCTCCTTGTCGGTGCCGCGCAGCAGCTTGCCGACCAGGGTGGGGGACGCGCTGGCGCCACCGCGGACCCGGCCGTCCCCGGCGGCGCAGCCCGCGGTCCCGGCCAGGGCCAGGGCGCAGACCGCGACCACGGCTGAGGTGCCCCGTTTCCACGACATGCCCGGGAGCGTAGAACACCGGTCCGACACGTGGATCCCCCTGAAGTCTCGTTCCGGTCGTTCTTCCCGCGTGGACGGCGGGAATCCGCGGGGAGGGCGGCGCCCCCCTTGCGCGGGGGAAACCGCAATCCTACGGTGCTCCATAGGAATCAGATGGCAAGGGAGCGATCATGAGCGGGGACGCGCGCACCACGGCGGAGGGACTGGCGTATCTCTCCGGTTTCGGCAACGAACACAGCTCCGAGGCGGTTCCCGGGGCGCTGCCGGAGGGCCGCAACGCCCCGCAGCGGGCCCCGCTCGGGCTGTACGCGGAGCAGCTGAGCGGCACGGCGTTCACCGAGCCGCGCGCCCACAACCGGCGCTCCTGGCTCTACCGGATCCGGCCGTCCGCCGCCCACCCGGCCTTCACCCGCACCGAGAACGGCGCGATCCGCACCGGCCCCTTCACCGAGACGGCACCCGACCCGAACCGGCTGCGCTGGAACCCGCTGCCCGCGCCCGCCCCCGGCACCGACTTCCTGGCCGGGCTGTGGACCCTCGGCGGCAACGGCGACGCGACGCAGCGCGCCGGGATGGCCGTGCACCTCTACCACGCCGACACGTCCATGGAGCGGGTGTTCAGCGACGCCGACGGGGAGTTGCTGATCGTCCCCGAGCGCGGCGGGCTGCTGCTGCGCACCGAGCTGGGGCTGCTGCGGGCCGCGCCGGGCGAGGTCGCGCTGATCCCGCGCGGGGTGCGCTTCCGGGTGGAGCTGCTGGACGGTACGGCGCGCGGCTACGTGTGCGAGAACTACGGCGCCCCCTTCCAGCTCCCCGACCTCGGCCCGATCGGCGCCAACGGCCTCGCGAACGTACGGGACTTCAGGGCACCGGTCGCCGCGTACGAGGACGTCGAGGGTCCGGTGGAGGTGGTCAGCAAGTTCTGCGGCAACCTCTGGACGGCCCGCTACGACCACTCGCCGCTCGACGTCGTCGCCTGGCACGGCAACCACGTCCCGTACGTCTACGACCTGCGCCGCTTCAACGTCATGGGGACGATCTCCTACGACCACCCGGACCCGTCGATCTTCACGGTGCTGACGTCCCCTTCGGACACCCCGGGGCTCGCGGGCGTCGACTTCGTGGTGTTCGCGCCGCGTTGGCTGGTGGGCGAGGACACGTTCCGGCCGCCGTACTTCCACCGGAACGTGATGAGCGAGTACATGGGCCTGATCGAGGGCGCCTACGACGCCAAGGCGGAGGGGTTCGTGCCGGGCGGCGGCTCGCTGCACAACATGATGTCCGCGCACGGCCCGGACCGGGAGACCTTCGACCGGGCGAGCGCGGCCGAGCTGCGCCCGCAACGCGTCGACGACGGGCTGGCGTTCATGTTCGAGACGCGCTGGCCGCTGACCCTGACCCCGCACGCGGCGGACGCCGACCACCTCCAGCGCGCCTACGACGACGTGTGGCGGGGCCTTCAGCGGCACTTCCGCCCGGATCCGCCGCAGGAGCGCCCGGTTTAATGGGGGCCACCGCAGACCCGCCGACGGTACGGACGGACGGACCCGTGACCTCCTTCGCCCCCGACTCGATCGTCCTGAACCGCAAGCTGCCGCTCTGGTACCAGGTGTCGCAGTCGCTGCGCGCCTCGATACTGGGCCGCTCGCCCCGCGACCCGCTGCGGCTGCCCACCGAGGAGCAGTTGGCGGGGCACTACGGGGTGAGCGTGCTCACCATGCGGCAGGCGCTGAAGGAGCTGGAGGACGAGGGGCTGATCACCCGGCACCGCCGCCGCGGCACGTTCATCGAGCCGAGCGCCCGCCGGGGCACCCCGGTGCGGCTGCTGGGCTCGGTGGACGCGATCGTGGCCCAGCAGTCCGGCATGGCGGCCGAGCTGCTGGCGCACGGCCCGGCCCCGGTGCCGGGTGAACTCGCCGAGTACTTCCCCGAGCTGACCGAGGTGGCTGCCTACCACCGGCTGCGCGTCGACGAGAAGACCGGCGAACCCACCAACCACGCCCGCAACTACGTCCGTCCGGAGCTGGCCGCCAGGATCGACCCGGCGGATCTCGCCCGCCGTCCGATGACCAAAGTGCTCCAGGACCTCCCGGGCGTCGGCATCGCTCGGATCACGGACACCGTGCAGGCCCGGCTGGCCGACCCGGAGACGGCCAGGCTCCTCGAAGTCCCGCTGCTCAGCCCGATCCTGCACTACACGGGCGTCACCCACGACCCGGACGGGCGGGTCCTGGACGTGGCCGTCATCCACTACCGGGGCGACCGCTTCTCCTTCACGGTGACGCTGGACGCCACCTGAGACAACGCTCCGTGACAGGCTTTACGATGCCCAGCGTGACGCACGACGACGCTCCGCCGCTGGCGGACCTCATGCCGTGGTCCGTCGCACCGCCGCGGCTGGGCCGGGGGTGGCCGACGGGCCCCGACCCGGCCTCCCTGAAAGCGCGCTGGGACGCCCTGACGAAGGCCGTCGGCCCGGACCGCGAGGCCCTGTTCGAGCCGACCAGGGCCCGCACCACGCACTCGGCGGTGGGACAGCTGCCCGGCCAGACCAGCGGCACCGGGCGCCTGGCCCGCGCCACCGGCCCGTGCCCCGAACCGGTCCGGGTGCTGTCCGCGCCCTTCGACGAGCGGTGGCTGATCCCGGACCACCGGCTGATCGACGCGGCCCGCCCGGAGCTGTGGCGGGTCGCGGACGGCGACCAGGTCTTCGTGGTGGAGACGGCGGCGCCCGAGGGTCCCGAGCTGCTCGCCACCGCCTGTCTGCCGCTGCTGCGGCCCGGCCCGGTCCGCCCGCTGTTCCGGCGCCCCGGCGGAGCCGAACCCAACCTGGCCCCCGGGCTGCTGGAGCTGCTCGCCGCCCGCCTCGGCCTCTCCCCCACCCCCCGGGACGTGCTCGCCTGGATCCTCACGGCCGTCCGCCCCGACCTCACGGTCCCGCTCACCGCCGACCCCGAACAGTGGTCGCGGGGCGTCGAGTCGGGCCGCCGCGCACTGTGGCTGATGCTGCGCGACGGCGAACGCCCCAAGCTGCCGGGCGGCCGGCGCCCCTACGTGCGCGCCCCGTTGCCGTCCCGTCCGCTGACCCTGCGCTACGACCGGGACGAGGAGACGCTGCACCTGGACGAGGGCCGGGTCTCCCCCGTGCCACCGGCCGCCTGGGACTTCCGCACCGGGCAAGTCCCGCTCCTGGAGGAGTGGTTCACCGCCCGGGTCGGCGACCCGGAGCAGGGCGGGCTGGCCGCGATCCGCCCGGCGGTGTGGCCGCAGAGCTGGACGTCGGAGCTGCTGGAGCTGATCACCGTGCTGACGCTGATGGCGGACGTGCGCGAGGAGCGGGCCGGGTTCCGGGTGACGGACCCGATCACGGCGACGGAGCTGACCCGGGCGGCCGTGCTGCCGCCGCCGTCACGCTCCCGGCGCCCCGCGTCGGTGCTCGACCACCACGAGGAGGGCCCGGAGGGGCAGTTCGCGCTGATGTAGCGCGGGCGGAGCTGCGGAGGGGGCCGTCTGCGGTCCTGCCGGGAGACGCCGTCCGCGGTCCTGCCGGGACGCGCGCGGGGAGCGACGGCGCGTCGGACCGTTCGGCATGCATCGACCTCCGTGCGACGTGGGTGCGTCGCACGGAGGTGTGGGTCTCGCGGGTACGGAGCGGGCGGGTGCGTACGGAGACCGTGACGGGGGTGTCGGCTAGTGGCCGCCGAAGAGCGAGCGGCGCAGTCGGCGCAACGGTGCGAAGAGCGACACCCGGCGTACGCGGGCGCCCCGGTCACTTCGGTTCCGCACGGTGTCACGCGCGGTCAGCTCACGCATCAGCGACGTCGCCTCGGCCGTCTCCCGCTGCGGCACGGCGGGGCCCGCCAGCACCGAGAGATGGCGGTCGAGACGCGAACTGGTCGCGCTGCTCCCGCACGTGATCGCAGGGACCCTGGCCCTGCTGCGTGTTATCTGTTCCATGTCACTCCCCACCCGTACGAATCCACCCGGCCCGGGCAGGGTAACCCTATCGTCCCCTTCGGGCACCCGTGTATCTCGGTCACAGGATTCACCTTCCCCGTACGGGTGTTGACGACTCCTTTTTGATTACTCTCCGAATCCAACCGATTTCAGGGCGAGTTGGACAATCGGCTGGCTGGTGGGCTGCGTCGAGCCCCCGCCGGGCTCGACGGTCACAGCGAGTGATGTAGCGGACTTGTCGAGGTCGGTCGCGACCAAGGGCGTGTCGCCCCCTCCGAAGAGGCCGAGAGAGCGTGGAGCGGCGTCGGGGCGCATCAGCCAGAGCTGGTGGACGCGCCCCCCGGAGGGGTCGTCGTACCCGCTGAGGGTGACGATCGCGTCCCCTTCCGACGCGGAGGCGACCACGGTGATGCTCCGCCCGGCCGCGTCCTTGCCGGTGCCCGCCCGAGCGTCGGGAGCGGCGAGAACGTGGGCGATCTCACGTGACTGCGCGCGCTCCGCGTCCAGTTGCTCCCGGGTCCGGTCGGCCTGCACGGCGAACAGGGAGGCCACCACGAGGGCCGCCGCCGCGGTCGCGGTGGCGAACGGCACGAACAGCGGTCGGCGCTCGCGCGGCGCGCGGGAGCGTCCGGGCGGCGGCTGCGCGCCCCAGACGTGCGGCGGGAGCTGACCCCGGCGCCCGCGCGCCGGCGCGGTCTTCGGCGACATGGCGTGCGCGGGCTCCTGCGGGGTGGCGCGGACGGCGGCCAGGACGCGGTCGCGCAGCTCGGCGGGCGGTCGCGCGGCGGTGGACCAGGCGAGCCGCACCGCGTCCTCGGAGAGGGCGCGCACCTCGGCGACGCAGACGGGGCAGCCCGCGAGGTGCTTCTCGAAGCGGACCCGCTCGGCGGGCTCCAGCGCGTCGAGGGCGTAGGGCGCGGCCAGCGAGTGGCGGTCGTCCCGGCCCAGCAGTCGGTCGAGGAGACTCACGCGGCACCTCCCAGGCAGTCGCGCAGCCGGGTCAGTCCGTCGCGCATACGGGTCTTGACGGTGCCCAGCGGCAGCGAGAGGCGCTCGGCGACCTCACGGTAGGTGTACCCGTCGTAGTAGGCCAGCGTCACGGACTGGCGTTGCAGATCGGTGAGCCGCTTCAGGCAGCGGCGCACCCACTCGCGCTCGAGACCCGCCTCGACCTCCTCGGAGACCTGGTCGAAGGCGGGGCTGTGCGAGCGGTGGGCCTCGCGCTGCTCGCGCTCCCCCGCCGCGCGGGCGCTGCGCACCCGGTCGACGGCGCGGCGGTGGGCCAGGGTGAGGACCCAGGACAGGGCACTGCCCCGCATCGGGTCGAACTTCGGGGCGGAGCGCCAGAGTTCGAGCAGCACCTCCTGGGACACCTCCTCCGACTGGGCCGGGTCCCGCACCACCCGGCGGACCAGTCCGAACACCGGCCCGGACACCAGCCCGTACAGCGCCTCGAAGGCCCGCTGGTCACCGCCCGCCACGAGCACCAGAAGCTCGTCCGCCTCCATCCGCTCCCCCTCCCGACGGCCGCCGCATCCGGACCGCCCCGTCACACCTGGCATTCGCAACGCACGCACCTCCGCGAGGGGTTACGGATCAGCGCGGCCGAAACGCGGGTCGGACGGCGGCGAAATAAGTTTTGGGATTCGACCAATCCGGCCCGCGGGGCTCTCCGAATGTCCGGTCGTCAGGCAAGTTGGCACAGAGGACGGACGGCATGACACCTCACTCGACCGGCAGCGCGGGACGCAAGAGCCTCGCGACCCTCGTATGCGGCGCGCTGGCCGCAGGCGGGCTCGTGGCCGCGGGCGTCGCCACGCTGGAGCCGGGGGCGGCCTCCGCCTCCAGCCACCGGGAGGCCCCGCTGATCTCGGGGCAGCCCCAGTACGACAACACGGACGTGTACGCGTTCGTCAGCCCGGACAAGCCGGACACGACGACGATCATCGCGAACTGGATCCCCTTCGAGGACCCGGCGGGCGGCCCGAACTTCTTCACGTTCGCGGACGACGCCCAGTACGACATCCACATCGACAACAACGGTGACGCGCGCAGCGAGTTGCTGCTGCGCTACACCTTCACCACCCACACGAAGAACAAGGACACGTTCCTCTACAACACGGGCGCGGTCACCAGCCTGGACGACCCGGACCTCAACGTCACCCAGACCTACGACATCGACCTGGTGAAGTCGCACGGCGGGAAGGTGATGTCCCGCACGAAGCTCGCCGACGACGTCCCGGTGGCGCCGTCGAACGTCGGCAAGGCGTCGATGCCGGACTACGACACCCTGCGCAAGCAGGCGGTGTACAAGCTCTCCAACGGCGCGCAGACCTTCGCGGGCCAGGCCGACGACCCGTTCTTCCTCGACCTGCGGGTCTTCGACCTGCTCTACGGCGGCAACCTCTCCGAGGTCGGCCGGGACACCCTCAAGGGCTACAACGTCAACTCCATAGCCCTCCAGCTCCCCACCGACATGATCACGGAGTCGGCGAAGCAGCCGGTGGTCGGCATCTGGTCGACCACCCAGCGCCGCAACGCGCAGGGCTACTACGAGCAGGTCTCGCGCCTGGGCATGCCGCTGGTCAACGAGGTCGTCAACCCGCTGAAGGACAAGGACAAGTTCAACGCGTCCTCGCCGCGGGACGACGCGCAGTTCCTCAAGAACGTCACCAACCCGGAGCTGCCGAAGCTGATCGAGCAGATCTACAAGATCAAGGCGCCCGCGGAGCCGCGCAACGACCTGGTCGACGTGTTCCTCAAGGGCGTCGAGGGCCTCAACCAGCCCCCGCACGTGGTCCCGTCGGAGCAGCTGCGCCTCAACACCTCGATCAAGCCCACCCACAGCCCGAAGCGGCTCGGGGTGCTCGACGGCGACAACGCGGGGTTCCCGAACGGGCGCCGTCTCACCGACGACGTGATCGACGCCGCGCTCCAGGTCGTCGAGGGTGAACTCCTGGGCGCGAAGAACGACTTGGGTGACGCGGTCGACAAGAACGACAAGAAGTTCGGCTCGTCCTTCCCGTACCTGGCCAATCCGACCGCGGGTTCGCGCGGCGCGCTGGCCAAGGGGGTCAGCGGCGGCAACGACGTCCGCAACCAGCTCGGCGACGCGCTCCGGCCGGCCGGTTCGTCCGACACCGGGAACATGAAGCTGATCACCGCGTCCGCGGGCGCGGGCGCCGCCGGCATCGCCCTGATCGGCGGCGGTCTGCTGTGGTGGCGCCGCATCCGGCGCGGGGCGTACTGACCCCGCACCACCACCGACAGGCGCGGCCCGCACCGTTCCCCCACGGCGGGCCGCGCCGCACCACCCCGCACCCCGCCGACCAGCAGCCGAGGAGAGGGCATGGGCCCGCGCGAGAACACCGGCACCCCCCAGGACGCCGACGACAGCAGCAGCCGACAGCGACCGGGCGCGGCCAGGTCGGACGCGGATGCCGCGGTCACGGCCACGACCGGGGGCGGCCCCGGCGGGGATGCGGGCACGCCCGCGGACGACGCCGGGACCGGCGGTCCGGCCGGGGAGGCGATGGTGAGCGGGGCCGGGGCCGGAAACCCGGGTGCGGACAGGGCCTCGCGCGGGGTTCGAGCGGGAGACCCGGGTGGGGCGGAGGGCACGAGCGGGCCTCGGGCAGGAGACCCGGGTGACGACGAGCGCGCGAACGCCTCTCGATCCGGGAACCCGGACGAAGGACCGGACGAGGCAAGGGCCGAGGTCGGGGAGGCGGTCGGCGGGCC
>NZ_FMCI01000279.1 GCF_900091845.1 Streptomyces sp. SolWspMP-5a-2 | reverse complement strand
CAGCCGGGCCTGGGCCGGGCGGTGGCCAGCCACTCCTGGATCCGGGAGAGGACGCGCGCGGTGCCGGTGTGCACGGCGGCGGGCACGTCGTCGGTGCCCGCGGCGACCGGCGCGAGGGCGAGGGCGGACGCGTCGGGTCCGCCGACGGTGGTGCCCGCGGCGGCGAGGGCGGCGCCGAGCCCGTACGGGTCGTCGCCGAGCAGGGTGACGGCGGCCGGCAGAGCGGCGTCGGCGGCGCCCGCGAGGCGGGTCCAGTCGAGGGCGAAGAGGGCGTCGCGCTCCAGCGCGGACGCGGTGGCGCGGGCGTCGGGCGCGGAGCGCAGGACGAGGGAGCCGACGGAGGCGACGGGCGTGCCGGTGGTGTCGGCGACGGCGAGCGCGACGGCGTCGTCCCCGGCCGGGGTGATGCGGACGCGGGCCTCGGCGGCGCCGCTCGCGTGCAGGGTGACGTCCTGCCAGGCGAAGGGCAGTCCGCCGCGGGCGTCCTCGCCGAGCGGGGCGAGGGCGGTGGCGTGCAGGGCGGCGTCGAGCAGCGCGGGGTGCAGGCCGAACTGGGCGGCGTCGCCCGCGGGTCCGGCGTCGAGGGCGACCTCGGCGAAGGTCTCCTCGCCGCGCCGCCACACGGCGCGCAGGCCGCGGAAGGCGGGGCCGTAGCCGAATCCGGCCTCGGCGAGGCCGTCGTAGAAGCCGTCGAGGTCGACGGGCTCGGCGTCGGCGGGCGGCCAGACGGCGGCGAACGCGTCGGCGTCGTCGGCGCGGTGGGCGCCGGCGGCGAGGGTGCCCTCGGCGTGCTGGGTCCAGGGGCGGTCGTCGTCGCCGTCGGGGCGGGAGTAGAGGCTCAGGGGGCGGCGGCCGGTCTCGTCGGGGGTGCCGATCCAGACCTGGACCTGGACGCCGCCGTCCTCGGGCAGGGCGAGGGGCGCGGCGAGGGTGAGGTCCTCGACGCGGTCGCAGCCGACCTCGTCGCCCGCGCGCACGGCCAGTTCGAGGAAGGCGGTACCGGCCAGCAGGACGGTGCCGCGCACGGCGTGGTCGGCGAGCCAGGGGTGGGTGCGCACCGAGAGGCGGCCGGTGAGGAGCATGCCGTCGGAGTTGGCGAGGGTGACGGCGGCGGCCAGCAGCGGGTGGTGGGCGGCGCCGAGCCCGGCGGAGCGCATGTCGCCGGTGAGGCCGGAGACGGCCTTGGGCCAGAAGCGGCGGTGCTGGAAGGCGTAGGTGGGCAGGTCGGCGCGGCGGGCGCCGGTGGTGTCGAACCAGCGCTGCCAGCGCACGGCGGTGCCGCGCAGGTGCAGCCCGGTGGCGGTCTCGGTGAGGGTGGCGGCCTCGGGGCGGTCCTTGCGCAGGGCGGGCAGCACGGCCGCGTTCTGGTGTCCGGCCGCGTCGAGGACGGTGCGGGTGAGGGCGGCGAGGGTGGCGTCGGGGCCGAGTTCGAGGAAGACGCCGGTGCCGTGCCCGGCCAGCCAGGAGACACCGTCGGCGAAGCGGACGGCGTGGCGGACGTGGTCGGTCCAGTAGGCGGCGGAGGTGAGCTGCTCGACGGTGGCGGGCGCCCCGGTCAGGTTGGAGACGACGGGCAGGGTCGGCGCCTGCGGGGAGAGTCCGGCGACGACGGCGCGGAACGGCTCCAGCATCGGGTCCATGAGCGGCGAGTGGAAGGCGTGCGAGACCTTCAGACGGCGGGTGCGGCGCCCGAGGGCGGCGATCCGCGCGGCGATGTCGTCGACGGCGTCCTCGGCGCCCGCGACGACCACGGCGGACGGGCCGTTGACGGCGGCGACCGACACCTGTCCCCGGTGGTCGGCGAGGAGCGGCGCCACCTCGTCCTCGGCGGCCTCCAGGGAGACCATGGCGCCGCCCTCGGGCAGGGCCTGCATGAGGGTGCCGCGGGCGACGACGAGGGCGCAGGCGTCGGCGAGGGAGAAGACCCCGGCGACGTGGGCGGCGGCGATCTCGCCGACGGAGTGCCCGGTGACGTGGTCGGGGGTGACGCCCCAGGACTCGACGAGCCGGTAGAGGGCCACTTCGAGGGCGAACAGGGCGGGCTGGGCGTAGCCGGTGCGGTCGAGGAGGGCGGCCTCGGGGCTCCCCGGCTCGGCGAACATGAGGGGCCGCAGCGGGCGGTCGAGTCCGGCGTCGAGGTGGCCGAGGATCTCGTCGAGGGCGGCGGCGAAGACCGGGAAGCGGGCGTACAGCTCGCGGCCCATGCCGGCGCGCTGGGAGCCCTGGCCGGAGAAGAGGACGGCGAGCTTGGTGCGGCCGCGGAGCTGGTGGGTGGAGAGGCCGGGCACGTCGGCGGGGTCGGTCCCGGCGGCGAGCGCGGTGAGGGCGGCGACGGCGGTGTCGCGGTCGGCGGTGGTGAGCGCGGCCCGGTGCTCCAGGGCGGAGCGGGTGGTGGCCAGGGCGTGCGAGACGTCCAGGGCGGGCAGCGCGGGGTGCGCGGTGAGGTGGTCGAGGAGGCGGGCGGCCTGGGCGCGCAGGGCGTCGGGCGTGCGGCCCGACAGCAGCCAGGGCAGGGCGCCGGGCTCGACGGCGGGCGCGGCCTCGGCGGGCTCCGCGGGCGTCTCGCGGGGCGCCTCTTCGATGATGGTGTGCGCGTTGGTGCCGGAGAGGCCGAAGGAGGAGACACCGGCCCGGCGCGGGGCGCCCTCGCGGCGGGGCCAGGGGGCGGCCTCGGTGAGGAGGCGGACGGCGCCCTCGGTCCAGTCGACGTGGCTGGAGGGCTGGTCGACGTGGAGGGTGCGGGGCAGCAGGTCGTGGCGCATCGCCATGACCATCTTGATGATGCCCGCGACACCGGCCGCGGCCTGGGTGTGGCTGATGTTGGACTTCACCGAGCCGAGCAGCAGCGGGTGTTCGGGGTCGCGGCCCTGGCCGTAGGTGGCGAGCAGGGCCTGCGCCTCGACGGGGTCGCCGAGGACGGTGCCGGTGCCGTGCGCCTCGACGGCGTCCACGTCGGCCGCGGTGAGGCGGGCGTTGACCAGCGCGGACTCGATGACACGCCGCTGGGAGGGGCCGTTGGGGGCGGTGAGCCCGTTGGAGGCGCCGTCCTGGTTGACGGCGGAGCCGCGCACCACGGCGAGGACCTGGTGGCCGTTGCGGCGGGCCTCGGAGAGGCGCTCCAGGACGAGGACGCCGACGCCCTCGGCCCAGCCGGTGCCGTCGGCGGCGTCGGCGAAGGACTTGCAGCGGCCGTCGCCCGCGAGGCCGCCCTGGCGGGCGAACTCGACGAAGGTGGTGGGGCTGGCCATCACGGTGACACCGGCGGCGAGCGCGAGGGTGCACTCCCCCGCGCGCAGCGACTGCGCGGCCAGGTGCAGGGCGACCAGGGAGGAGGAGCAGGCGGTGTCGACGGTGACGGCGGGTCCGACGGCGCCGAAGAAGTAGGAGAGGCGGCCGGAGAGGATGCTGGTGGCGTTGCCGGTGAGCTGGAAGCCCTGGACGTCGTCGTCGGGTCCGACCCGGTAGTCCTGGGGCATGGCGCCGACGAACATGCCGGTGCGGGAGCCGCGGACGCCCGCGGGGTCGATGCCGGCCCGCTCGAAGGCCTCCCAGCCGGTCTCCAGGAGCAGCCGCTGCTGGGGGTCCATGGACAGCGCCTCGCGGGGCGAGATGCCGAAGAAGTCCGGGTCGAAGGCGGGCGCGTCGTGCAGGAAGCCGCCCGCGAAGTCGGCGGGTCCGTCGCCGAGCGCGCTCTCCCAGCCGCGGTCGCCCGGCATCGCGCCGATGCCGTCCCGGCCGTCGACGAGCATCGTCCACAGGTCCTCGGGGCTGCTGACGCCGCCGGGGTAGCGGCAGCTCATGCCGACGATCGCGATGGGCTCGGTGGCCGCCGCCTCCAGCTCGCTCACCCGCTGCCGGGAGCGCTTCAGATCGGCGCTCGCCCGCTTGAGGTAGTCCCGGAGCTTCTGTTCCTTGTCCATATCAACGCAACCCATCTGGAAGAAGACCGGCGGACGGATGGTGGTCCGGCGTGGACACCTGGCGCGGGAGGCGGCCTCGGGCGGCCGGGGGTGCCGGGGTGTCCGGGAGAGAGCGAGCGGCTGGGGGCGGGTCCTGAACGGTCCGCCGGGTGCGGTGTCTCACGCGGGCGGGGCGCCGTGCCGCGGGCGGGGCACCCGGGGGCGTCGCTCGGCACGGGGGCGGCCGGGCGACGCCGGGCCCGCTCCGTCGTGGCACCCGCCGTGGGCGCGTGCCGTGCACACGGTTCCGCAGATCATGGGCTCAGTCTGCGACGGTCCGTCTTTGGAAATCCCTAGTGTGTGACGGCGGCCGGGGTAGCGCGCCGGGTACGCGGGAAGGCCCGCACGGTGTGCTGTGCGGGCCTTCGGGCACGGCGGCGGGTGCCGGCGGGCGGTCGCTACCAGGCGACGGTGGACAGCAGGCGGCTGTAGTCGCGTTCGCGGGACGCCTGGCGCAGGTCCGACTCGACCATCATGCGCATGAGCTGGTCGAAGTCGACCTCGGGCTCCCAGCCCAGGTCGCGGCGGGCCGCGGAGGCGTCGGCGCAGAGCGTCTCGACCTCGGCGGGGCGGACCAGGTTGGGGTCGACGACGACGTGTTCCTCCCAGTCGAGGCCGACGTGCTCGAAGGCGATGCGGGCGGCGTCGCGGACGCTGTGCATGGCGCCGGTGCCCACCACGTAGTCACCGGGCTGCTCCTGCTGGAGCATCAGGTGCATGGCGCGCACGTAGTCGCCCGCGAAGCCCCAGTCGCGTTCGGCGTCGAGGTTGCCGAGGCTGAGCTTGTCCATCATGCCGAGCTTGATCTGCGCGACCGCGAGGGAGATCTTGCGGGTCACGAACTCGGCGCCGCGGCGCGGGGACTCGTGGTTGAAGAGGATGCCGGAGACGCCGTACATCCCGTAGGACTCGCGGTAGTTGCGGGTGATGTAGTGGCCGAAGGTCTTGGCCACGCCGTAGGGGCTGCGCGGGTGCAGGAACGTGGTCTCGCGCTGCGGAGTCTCGGCGACCATGCCGAACATCTCGGACGACGACGCCTGGTAGACGCGGATCTGGCCGCCGCCGGTGGAGCCGGTGCTCTTGCTGAGGCCGGAGACGATGCGCACGGCCTCCAGCATGCGCAGCACGCCGGTGCCGTTGACCTCGGTGACCAGCTCGGGCTGCTGCCAGGACATCGGCACGAACGAGATGGCGCCCAGGTTGTAGACCTCGTCGGGCTGGACCAGGTCGACGGCCGACACGAGGCTGCCCTGGTCCATCAGGTCGCCGTCCACGAAGGACAGTTCGGGGATCAGTTTGGCGATCCGGTCCTTGCGGGGGTTGGCCTGGCCCCGGCACAGGCCCCAGACCTGGTAGCCCAGGCCGAGGAGGTGTTCGGCCAGGTACGAGCCGTCCTGTCCGGTGATTCCGGTGATTAGTGCGCGCTTGGACATCTTCCCTCTTTCCACCGCCACGGTGAGGACCGGTCGGGCGGGAGTCCGCGCCCGCGGGGCGGACCGATCGACACGCGGTGCGTGCTGTCACGCTCAGGCCCGCGGTCAGAGCGTCGTCCACCGCCGGAGCACGAGACGCATGGCTGCGCTCACGAGCCGTCCTCGTCGCAGTCATGCAAGCACGGGCGAAGCTAAGGAATTTGCGAGTCTTCGGCGGCTCACGAAGATCTTTTGCGGCCGCGCCGACGCGTTCCCCGCGCGTCGGCACGTCCCGCGCGCACGCGCCGCACCGGGTCAGTGACCGCCCGTCGCCGCCCCGCTCAGCCGTTCGTGCAGGGCCGCGCTCGGCTCGTTCAGGCCGGTGATCTCGACGTGCTTGCCGCGCCGCGCGTACCGGTCCGCGACCGCGTCGAGGGCGGCCACCGAGGAGGCGTCCCAGACATGGGCGGCGGAGAGGTCGAGGACGACCCGCGCGGGGTCGCCCGCGTAGTCGAAGCGGGCGGCCAGGTCGTTGGCGGAGGCGAAGAAGAGTTCGCCGGTGACCCGGTAGACGACGGTGGAGCCGTCCGGGTCGACGACGGAGGTGACCCGCGCGAGGCGGGCGACCCGCCGGGCGAAGACGGCCATGGCGGTGACCGAGCCGATCACGACGCCGACGGCGAGGTTGTGGGTGGCGACCACGCACACCACCGTCACGGCCATGACGGCGATCTCCCCCGCGGGCATCCGGCGCAGCGTCCGCGGGGCGACCGAGTGCCAGTCGAAGGTCGCGAACGACACCATCACCATCACCGCGACCAGGGCCGCCATCGGGATGTCCGAGACGACCGGCCCGAAGACCACGCAGAGCACCATCAGGAACGCGCCCGCCAGGAACGTCGAGAGCCGGGTGCGGGCGCCCGACACCTTCACGTTGATCATCGTCTGGCCGATCATGGCGCAGCCGCCCATCCCGCCGAGGAACCCGGTGACGATGTTGGCGATGCCCTGGCCCACCGACTCCCGGGTCTTGGACGAGCGGGTGTCGGTCAGCTCGTCGACCAGGCGCGCCGTCATCAGCGACTCCATCAGCCCGACCAGCGCCATCGCCAGCGCGTACGGGGCGATCGTGGCGAGGGTGTCCGGCGTGAACGGCACGTCCGGCCATCCGGGCGCGGGCAGCGCGGACGGCAGGGTGCCCTTGTCCCCGACGGTCGGCACGGCGATCCCGGCCGCCACGGTGACGGCGGTGAGGGCCGCGATCGACACCAGCGGCGCGGGCACCGCCCGGGTGATCCTCGGCAGGAGCACCATCAGCGCGAGTCCGGCCGCGAGCAGCGGGTAGACCGGCCACGGCACATGGGTCAGCTCGGGGAGCTGCGCCAGGAAGATGAGGACGGCCAGCGAGTTGACGAAGCCGACCATCACCGCGCGCGGCACGAACCGCATCAGCCGGGCGACACCCAGCGCGCCCATGACGATCTGGAGGACACCGGCCAGGATCACGGTGGCGACGAGGTACCCGAAGCCGTGCTCCCGGTTCACCGGTGCGATGACCAGGGCGACGGCACCGGTCGCGGCGGAGATCATCGCCCGCCGCCCGCCGACGACCGCGATGGTGACGGCCATGGTGAAGGAGGCGAAGAGGCCGACGGCGGGGTCGACACCGGCGATCACGGAGAAGGAGATCGCCTCCGGGATCAGCGCCAGCGCGACCACCAGGCCGGCGAGCACCTCGGTGCGCCACACCTTCGGGTCGCGCAGCCAGTCGGGGGCGAGGCCGCGCAGCCGGGCGGCGGGGGAGGGAGCGGAGAGGGACAACGGAGCGGCTACCTGTTCGTGGTCGGGCACCCCCGGGTGCGGGCGCGCGGCGGGGCCGCGCGAGGGGCGGTACGGCGGAGGGTCGCGGCGGCGCGGAGGGCCGC
>NZ_FMCI01000281.1 GCF_900091845.1 Streptomyces sp. SolWspMP-5a-2 | reverse complement strand
GGGCGGGCGCATGCGGGGGCGCCGGGGCGTGCAGAGACTCGGGCGTGTGCGGGGGCGCCGGGGCGGTGGGGTGGAGCGGGGAGCCGCCGGGGGCGGGGCCCGGAAAGCGCCGGGGCGGTGGGGGGCGCGGCCGGGGGTGCGCGGCACGTCGGGACGTCCGGCGGGGCGACCGGGGAGCGGGGGGTGGGCGGTACGGGGGCCGACGCCGTCACCGGTGACGGGGTCTGGGGTGCACTCGGCTCCGGACGTCTCCCCGGCCGGGCCGGGGACGCCCGCATCGACGCCGGGCACGCGACCGTCCACCGGCCGCCGGGAGGCACCGGAGCCGGACGGCGCGGGGAAGGCGTCCGCACCACCCGACTCCCCCGCACGGAAGACGTCCGCACCGGCGGACCCGGCCGACGCCGCGGCGCGGAAGGCACCGGAGTCCGCGGGACCGCGTCCCTGTCGTGACGTCCCCGCGCCGGGACGTGCGGGCGCGGAATCCCCACCGGCGACCGGACCGGCGGCCGCACCCCGTGTCACGTCATGCGGTGTCGCATCACCCGGTGTCGCGACTCGCGGGTCCTGGGCCGGGGACGAGTCGGACCGGGCGGTGTCGGGCGCGCGGCCCGGGTCCGGAGTCTGCGGGGAACCGGGGCCGCGCCCGGCGCAGGGAGCGCTCCCGGTGTCAGGGCCGTCCCCGGCGTCGGGTGCGGCCGGGTGACGGGCCTCCCGCGTCCGGCGGTCACCGGGTGACGAGGCGGACGGCGGGCCGGGGTGCCGGGCGGGCGCATTCGGGGCAGGGGCGTCCCAGGGTTCCGCCGGGCCGGGGGCGGCCGGACCGGGTCGGTACACCGGGCGCGGCGGCACGGGCGGACGCGGAACGTCTCCGTCACCGGGGGGCACCGGACCCGGACGTCCGGCGCGGGTCGTCGGATGCCGTCGTAGGAGCGGAGGGGGTCCGGTCGGCCGGGCGGGGGGAACCGGTCGTCCCGGGGACGGCGGTGTCGGGGGCCCGGTCCGGACGCGGGGGACGTGCCTCGGGACGATCGCCCGGACGCGGCGGTACGGGGCTCCCGGACCAGGCCGGTCCCGAGCCGCCCGGCGTCCGCCGCCCGGGAACCGGGGTGCCGGAGGACCGTTCCCCGGCAGCGGGCCCACCGGACCCGTTCCGTCCGGGGCCGTCACCGCCCGCTCCGTCCGTGCCCCGCTCGGCACGGAGCGCGCCGGGAGCACCGTCAGGACGGGGCAGGTCACGGCCGGACTCGACGGGGCCAGGGGCCGCCGCCACCGGTCCGTTCGACGCGGGGGTGCGCCGCCCCTCGGGTGTCGGCGCGGGGGTGCGCCACCCGTCAGGTGTAGACGCGGGAGTGCGCTGCCCCTCAGGTGTCGGCGCGGGAGTGCGCTGCCCCTCGGACGCCGACGCGGAGGTCCGCGACCCGTCAGGTGCCGACGCGGGGGTGCGCTGCCCGTCAGGTGTCGACGCGGAGGTCCGCCACCCGTCAGGTGCCGACGCAGGAGTGCGCTGCCCTTCCGGTGCCGGCGCGGGGTCGTCCGTGGGGCCGTTCCCGGTCGGTGTGCTCGGGGGCCTGTCCGGGAAGCGGGCCGACGCCCGGGGCGGGGCCGGGGTGTCGAAGGGGCGGCGGAGGTACGGGAAGTGCGGTCGCGCGGACGGGGGTTGGGGCGTCACCGGGGTCGTCGTACCGTCGTCGGCCGGTGTCCTGGCCGGGTCGGCGACGGCCGCGTCAGTGGCGCCGGTGGCGTCCGCGGCCGGTGGTGTGCGGCGCGTCCGTGTCCCGAACGCGTCGAAGGGGTCGTTCGCCGCGGGCCAGGGCGACCAGACGCCGGTCGAGGCGCTCGCGGGCGGTGCCGGTTCCTCGGCGGCCGGGTCGGGCGGCGTCGGCGGGTGCGGTGGGCGTGGCGGTACCGGAGCGTGCCGCGCTTCCGTACCCATGCACCCCCCGTTTCCTCGGACCCCGGACCCGTCCACATGTACGCGGGCCGTCGTCCTGGCGCTCAACGCCGGTCCGGGCGATGCGGTCAGCGCCGTCCCGGGCACGCATACCCGTACGCGCGGCGCGCCATCCCGGCGCGGGTGGGCGACCGGATCGTTTCCGCCGTGCGTTCGCGTCACTCTACGGGTTGCCGACGGCCCCACGGGAACCAGTCGGCTCACCCCGGGGCATCTGCCCGGAACGTCCCCCTACCCTGCGGTAATCCTGTCTGGCAGGCTTCGTTCATGACTGCGCGCGCCGCCGACCGGGCCCGTTACGACCGGGCCACCGCCCATCTCGACGCCCCTGTGGCCATCGTGGATCTCGACGCGTTCGACGCGAACGCGGCCGATCTGGTCCGGCGGGCCGCCGGGAAACCGATCCGGGTCGCGAGCAAGTCGGTCCGCTGCCGGGCCCTGCTGGAGCGGGTGCTGGCGCGGGACGGCTTCGCGGGGATCATGTCGTTCACGCTGGCCGAGTCGCTGTGGCTGGCGCGCTCCGGCTTCGACGACGTGCTGCTTGCCTACCCGTCGGCCGACCGCGCGGGGTTCGCGGAGCTGACGTCCGATCCGAAGCTGGCCGCCGCCGTGACGGTGATGGTCGACGACCCGGCGCAGCTCGCGCTGATCGACGGAGCCCGCGACGGCGGCCGTGAAGTGGTGCGGGTCTGCCTGGAGTTGGACACCTCGCTGCGGCTACTGGGCGGCCGGGTGCGGGTCGGTGCCCGGCGCTCCCCGCTGCATTCGCCCGCCCAACTGGCTGAGCTGGCACGGTCGGTGGCCCGCAGGCCGGGCTTCCGGGTGGTGGGCGTGATGGGTTACGAGGGTCATGTGGCCGGTGTCGGGGACGCGGTGGCGGGGCAGCCGCTGCGGTCGCGCGCGGTGCGGCTGATGCAGGCCACGGCGCGGCGGGAGCTGACGCAGCGGCGGGCGGAGGCGGTGCGCGCGGTGCGGGCCGTCGTCCCGGACCTGGAGTTCGTCAACGGCGGTGGCACCGGCAGTGTGCAGCACACCGCGGCGGAGGACTCCGTCACCGAGATCGCGGCGGGTTCGGGGCTGTACGTGCCCCGTCTTTTCGACAACTACACGTCGTTCACGGGCCGTCCGGCCGCGCTGTTCGCGCAGCCGGTGGTGCGCAGGCCGGGAGTCGGGGTGGTGACGGTGCTGGGCGGCGGCTATCCGGCGTCCGGCGCGGCGGGCCCCGACCGGCTGCCGGTGCCGTATCTGCCGGAGGGGCTGCGCTACGACCCGCAGGAGGGGCCCGGCGAGGTGCAGACGCCGCTGCTCGGCTCCCCCGCCGACGATCTGCTGCTCGGCGACAAGGTGTGGTTCCGGCACGCGAAGGCCGGTGAACTCTGCGAGCGGTTCGACGCGTTGCGGCTCGTCGAGGGCGACCGGGTGACGGCGACCGTGCCGACGTACCGGGGCGAGGGGCACGTCTTCCTGTGACGTCTGCCTGTGACGCCTTCTTCCTGTGAGGGTGCGCTCCCCCGCCGGTGAGGGCCGCCGCATGCCGTCAGGACGCGGAGGGCCCTTCGCTCAGGTCGGGGACGGTGGAGCCGTCGGGCCGCAGGAGGGGTGACCCGCCGCCGCCGGGGGCGTTGTAGGCGGTCGTCGCGCACGGGTAGGGGGCGGTCCTGCGCGGCAGCGGGTCGATGAACATCGGCTGGATCAGCCAGCGTCCGTCGGCGTCGTCGAGGGCGCGGCACATCAGCTCGGGCTTGTTGCGGTCGAGGACGAGGTGGACGCCGGTCGCGTCGCCGACGAACGTGGCGTCGGTGTCGGCGTCCCCGGCGGCGAGGGCGGGGCGCTCGGCCCAGGGGCGGCGCTGCCAGGCGGCGGGGCCGTGGACACCGTGGATCTCCTGGTTGATCCAGCAGCGTTTGCCGTCGATGTAGGGGATCACCGTGCCGGGTCCCGCGGGGACGCCGCCGCAGCCCTCGGTGCGGGTGGTGAGGCGGCCCCCGCGGTCGAGGACGGAGCGGATGGCGAGGGTGTGGGCGGCGTCGAAGCCCAGGGAGCGGGACCAGACCTGGGTGATCGGGGCGGCCCCAGCGGAGACGATGTAGACGTCGAACCCGGCCCTGCGCAGGGTGCGGATCAGGTCGCGCTGCTGGTCGTAGTAGCGGACGTAGCCGGGGACGGTGCGGGTGCCGAGGGTGCGGACGGCGCCGACCGGGGCGGCGAGGGCCTCGCGGCGGGCGGCGCGGGCGTAGCCGGAGAGTTCGGCGGGGGTGTGCCCGGCGAAGAGCTGGGGCACCCAGGCGTACTGCGGGACGGTGCGCCGGTGGTTCCAGGTGCCCGCGAAGGCGGGGGCGCCGGAGGTCGTGGTGCCGCTGTCCCGGATGACGGCGATCTCGTCGGTGCAGCGGGCGTCGCGGGAGGTGGGCAGCGGGGCGCCGACGGGGACGCGGGTGCCGCAGGCGGTGGTGAGGGCGCGGTCGGCGGCGGGGGTGAGCCAGGCGCTGGTGTCCCGCCAGCGGGCGGGGCGCAGGATGCGGTCGTGGCGCAGGGCCCAGGAGAGGGTGGCGTCGGTGACGTCGTTCTTGGTGACCGTGTTGTCCCAGTCGAAGGCGGCGACCGGGCGGGGCCCTCCGGGGCGGGAGCAGGTGCCGCGTTCGTCGATGAGCCGCTGGAGGTGGGCGCGGGCGTCGCCGTGCCAGCGGCCGGTCAGACGGGGGCAGTCGGTGGAGGCGGCCGAGGGGGCGGGGGCGGGTGCGGTGGCCGTGACCGCGAGGGTGGCGGCGGCCACGGCCAGGGTCCGGGCGAGAAGCTGTCGCATACGCCCGGACCGTACCGGTTCCTCCCTACACCGGGGTGACGTACGCGCCCGAGATGCCGCCGTCCACGAGGAAGTCGGTGGCGTTGACGAAGGACGCGTCGTCGCTCGCCAGGAAGGCGACGGCGGCGGCGATCTCGTCGGCCTCGGCGAACCGGCCGACGGGGATGTGCACCAGGCGGCGGGCGGCCCGCTCGGGGTCCTTGGCGAACAGCTCCTGGAGCAGCGGGGTGTTGACCGGGCCGGGGCACAGGGCGTTCACGCGGATGCCCTCGCGGGCGAACTGGACGCCGAGTTCGCGGGACATGGCGAGGACGCCGCCCTTGGACGCGGTGTAGGAGATCTGGGAGGTCGCCGCGCCCATACGGGCCACGAAGGAGGCGGTGTTGATGATGGAGCCCCGGCCCTGGCGGCGCATGTAGGGGATGGCGGCCTTGCAGCACAGGAAGACGGAGGTGAGGTTGACCTCCTGGACGCGCCGCCAGGCGTCGAGCCCGGTCTCCAGCACGGAGTCGTCGTCGGGCGGGGAGATCCCGGCGTTGTTGAAGGCGATGTCGACGCTGCCGTAGGTGTCGAAGGCGGCCTTGAACAGCGCCTCGACCTGCTCGGCGTCGGTGACGTCGACCTTGACGAAGAGGCCGCCGACCTCCTCGGCCGCGGCCTTGCCGCCGGCCTCGTCGATGTCGCCGCAGACCACGTGGGCGCCTTCGGAGGCGAGCCTGCGGGCGGCGGCGAGGCCGATGCCGCTGCCGGCGCCGGTGATGACGGCCGTGCGGCCGACGAGACGACGGCACATGTTCTCTGCGCTCACTGTGCGGGACCTTCCGTGCTGATGAAGACGTTCTTGGTCTCGGTGAAGGCGGTCAGGGCGTCCGGGCCGAGTTCGCGGCCGATGCCGGACTGCTTGAAGCCGCCGAAGGGGGTCCAGTAGCGGACGCTGGAGTGGGAGTTGACGGACAGGTTCCCGGCCCGCACGGCCTGCGAGACACGCAGCGCGCGTCCGACGTCCCGGGTCCAGACGGAGCCCGCGAGGCCGTAGTCGGTGGCATTGGCGAGGGCCACCGCGTCGGCCTCGTCCTCGAAGGGCAGGACGACGGCGACGGGTCCGAAGACCTCCTCGACGGCCACCCGGGCGCCCGGGTCGACGCCGGTGAGGACGGTGGGCGGGAACCAGAAGCCGGGGCCCTCGGGGGCCTTGCCGCGGAGGCCGGGGGCGTCGGGGTCGACGTACGAGCGGACGCGGTCGCGCTGGGCCGCGGAGATCAGCGGGCCCATCTGGGTCTGCGGGTCGGAGGGGTCGCCGACGCGGACGGACTCGACGGCGGGGGCGAGGAGTTCGAGGAAGCGGTCGTGGACGGAGCGCTGGACGAGGATGCGGGTGCGGGCGCAGCAGTCCTGTCCGGCGTTGTCGAGGAAGGAGAGGGGGGCGGCTGCGGCGGCGGCCTCCAGGTCGGAGTCGGCGAAGACGATGTTGGGGCTCTTGCCGCCGAGTTCGAGGGTGACGCGCTTGAGCCGGGCGGAGCCCTTCGCCAGCACCTGGCGGCCGACGGCGCTCGAACCGGTGAAGACGATCTTGGCGACGCCGGGGTGTTCGACGAGGGCGTCGCCCGCGACCGGCCCGTGTCCCGGCAGGACCTGGAAGAGATCCGCGGGGAGCCCTGCGTCCAGGGCGAGTTCGGCCAGTCTGAGGGCGGTGAGCGGGGTGGTCTCGGCGGGCTTGAGGAGGACGGCGTTGCCCGCCGCGAGGGCCGGGACCGCGCCCCAGGCGGCGATCGGCATGGGGAAGTTCCAGGGCGCGATCACGCCGACCACGCCGAGGGGTTCGAGGATGGTCACGTCGAGGCCGCCGGGGACCGGGATCTGACGTCCCGTCAGCCGCTCCACTCCCCCGGCCGCGTAGTCGAGCAGGTCGCGGACGTTGCCCGCCTCCCAGCGGGCGTTGCCGAGGGTGTGACCGGCCTCCCTGACCTCCAACCGGGCCAGTTCCTCCAGGTGTTCGTCGACGGTGAGGGCGAACCGGCGCAGCAGCCTGGCCCGGTCGGCGGGCGCCAGGGCGGCCCACCGCGCCTGCGCGGCCGTGGCGCGGACGACGGCGGCGTCCACGTCGGCCCGGGTGGCGGCGGGCACGGTGGCGACGACCTCTTCGGTGGCGGGGTCGAGGACCCGCAGCTCGGGGTGGTCGGACACGAGGGAGCCTTTCAGGTGGTGCGGTGGGTCAGTGGCGTTCGAAGGAGCGGCGCAGTTCCCAGTCGGTGACCGCGGCGTCGAAGGCCGCGAGTTCGACGCGGGCCATGTTGCGGTAGTGGGCGACCACCTCGTCGCCGAAGGCGGCGCGCGCGAGGGGGCTGCTCTCCCAGAGTTCGGCGGCCTCCCTGAGGGTGCCGGGGACGTGCTCGTAGCCGCCGTCGTAGGCGTTGCCCGTACAGGGCTCGGGCAGCTCCAGCCGCTCCTCGACGCCGTGCAGTCCGGCGGCGATCAGTCCGGCGACCGCGAGGTAGGGGTTGACGTCGCCGCCGGGCAGCCGGTTCTCGAACCGCAGCGACCGGCCGTGCCCGACGACCCGCAGCGCGCAGGTGCGGTTGTCGTGGCCCCAGGCGACGGCGGTGGGGGCGAAGGAGCCCTGCTGGAACCGCTTGTAGGAGTTGATGTTGGGGGCGTAGAGGAGGGAGAAGTCGCGCAGCGCGGCGAGCTGACCGGCGAGGAAGTGCCGCATCAGGTCGGACATGCCGTCGGGTCCCGCCATCGCGTTGGCGCCGTCGGCGTCGGTGAGCGAGAGGTGGATGTGGCAGGAGTTGCCCTCGCGCTCGTTGTACTTGGCCATGAAGGTGATCGACACGCCCTCCTGGGAGGCGATCTCCTTGGTGCCGGTCTTGTAGACGGCGTGCTGGTCGCAGGTGACCAGGGCCTCGTCGTAGCGGAAGGCGATCTCGTGCTGGCCGGGGTTGCACTCGCCCTTGGCCGACTCGACGGTGAGTCCGGCCGCCGCCATCTCGTTGCGGATGCGGCGCAGCAGGGGTTCGATGCGGCCGGTGCCGAGGACGGAGTAGTCGACGTTGTACTGGTTGGCCGGGGTCAGGTCCCGGTAGGCGCGGTCCCAGGCCTGCTCGTACGTGTCCTTGAACACGATGAACTCCAGCTCCGTACCGACCTGTGCGGTGAGGCCGAGTGCGGCGAGGCGTTCGAGTTGGCGGCGGAGGATCTGACGAGGTGCGGCGACCACAGGGGTGCCGTCGTCCCAGGCGAGGTCGGCCACGAGCAGGGCCGTGCCGTCGTTCCAGGGGAGACGGCGCAGGGTGCTGGGGTCGGGGCGCATCGCGAAGTCGCCGTAGCCGCGTTCCCAGGAGGACATGGCGTAGCCGTCGACGGTGTTCATCTCGGTGTCCACGGCCAGCAGGTAGTTGCAGCCTTCGGTGCCGTTCTCCAGGACCTCGTCGAGGAAGAAACGGGCGGCGAACCGCTTGCCCTGCAGCCGCCCTTGCATGTCGGGGAAGGCCAGGACAACAGTGTCGATCTCACCGCTGTCGACGAGGGCGACGAGCTCCTCGACGTCGAGCGGGGGTGTGCGGTCTGCCACGGGTGAGCCTCCTTCGGCTTCTTCTGTCAGCCCGGAGCCATAAGGTATTGCGGAGAACCATTGCTTGGGAAGGGGGTGCGCCGGGATGTCGGTGGATCCGGACGGCGAGCTGCGGGACCGCCTGACGCCGGTCCTGCGTCCGGTGCGGGCGGGGAACGGCTTCGAGGAGGCCCTGGAACAGATCCTCCAGGTGGTGCGGCTCGGCCTGGTGCCGGGCGGTGAACGGCTGCCCGCCGAGCGGGAGTTGGCGGAGCGGCTGGGGATCAGCAGGGTCACCCTGCGCGAGGTGCTGAAGGTGCTCCAGGACCAGGGCCTGGTCGAGTCCCGCAGGGGCCGCTACGGCGGCACGTTCGTGCGGGCCAGGGACGCGGGCGGGGAGGACGAGCTGCGCCGCAGGGTCAGCTCCGTCGACATCGAGGACCTGCTGCGCTTCAGGGAGGTGCTCGAAGTAGGGGCGGCCGGACTCTGCGCGGCGCACGGCCTGGACGGCGACCGGGCGACGCGGCTGCGCGAGGCGCTGGCCCGCACCCAGGACGCCCCGCTCACCGAGTACCGGCGACTGGACACCCTGCTGCACCTGACCCTCGCCGAGCTGTGCGGCTCACCGACCCTGACCGGGCAGTACGCGGCGGTCCGCGCGACCGTCAACGACCTGCTGGACTGCATCCCGCTGCTGGTGCGCAACCTGGAGCACTCGCAGCGCCAGCACGCCGCGCTGGTCGAGGCGGTCCTGGACGGCGACGCGGACGGCGCGCGGGAGATGATGCGCGAGCACTGCGGCGGCACGGCGGCCCTGCTCCGCGGCTTCCTCGCCTGACGGCACCCGACAGCACCTGAAGGCCCCGGCCGCACGGAGCGCCGTTGCCGCACGGAACGCCGTTGCCGCAGGCGGCCGGGGCCGCCCCGTCGGTCGCGCGCGCCCGCCCGCCGCCCGGGACCCGCCCCGCCTCCGGTCGCGCCGGGAG
>NZ_FMCI01000283.1 GCF_900091845.1 Streptomyces sp. SolWspMP-5a-2 | reverse complement strand
CCGGGTCGTCCGGGCCGTCGGGTCGTCCGGGCCGTCGGGCGCCGTCGCGCCGGGTGGCGCCGGGGCGGTCGATCCGGACGCCGAGCCCGAACTCGAATTCGACCTCGAAGTGGTCCTGGCGCCCGAACCCGTGCCGGTGGCCGCCCTCGCGGCGGAACCGGCGCCCGCCGCCGAACCCGTCGAGGGGCTGACCGCCTCTCAGGCGTTCGACGCCCTCTACGCGTTCTGCGCCCCGGCGCTCGTCCGGCAGACGTATCTGCTCACCGGGCGGCGCGAACTGGCGCGGGAGGCGGTCGAGCAGGCGTTCCAACAGGCGTGGCAGCGCTGGCCCGAGGTGGCCGTCGACCGGGACCCGGCCGGATGGGTGCGGGCCAGGGCGCACGAGTACGCGCTCTCCCCCTGGCACCGGTTCCGCCCCCGCTACCGGCACCCCGAACCGCCCCCCGCGGACGCCTCGGCCCGCACCCTGCTCACCACCCTCCAGGCGCTCCCGGCGCCGTACCGCCGCACCGTCCTGCTCTACGACGGCGTGGGGCTCGACCTGCCGGAGACGGCGGCCGAGACGGAGGCGAGCACACCGGCCGCGGCCGGACGGCTGATGCACGCGCGCGAGCGGATCGCCGCGCGGCTGCCCGACCTCTCCGACCCGGTGGTGCTGCACCAGCGGCTGGCCGAGACGGCGTCGGCGGAACGGCTGCGGGCGGCGAAACCGCCCTCCGTGCGCCACGGCAGCGAGCGGCGGGCGCGGTTCTGGACGCGGGCGGCGATCGCGTTCACGGTGGCGCTGATCGGCACCACCACGCTCACCCTGCGCACGGCGCCCACGCACTACGAACCGCCGGTGGCACCCGGCGTCGAGGTGCAGGGCCTCCCGGCCAGGGTGGCGCAGGGGCCGCTGTCGGGCGCGGAGGTGGAGCTGCGCACGAAGCTCCGCGGCATCCCGGCCCACGGCCCGGAACGGCTGCTGCCCCGCGCGGAGTGACGGTGCGGTGCGGGTACGGCGACGGGCCCGCCCCCGGGGTGGGGGCGGGCCCGTCGGTGCCCGGACGGTGGGGCGAGGTCAGCCGGCGAGGATCTCGCGGGCCAGCTTCGCCGTCTCGGTCGGGGTCTTGCCGACCTTGACTCCGGCGGCCTCCAGGGCCTCCTTCTTCGCCTGCGCGGTGCCGGAGGAGCCGGAGACGATGGCGCCGGCGTGGCCCATCGTCTTGCCCTCGGGCGCCGTGAAGCCCGCGACGTAGCCGACGACCGGCTTGGTCACGTTGTCCTTGATGAAGGCCGCGGCCCGCTCCTCGGCGTCGCCGCCGATCTCGCCGATCATCACGATCAGCTCGGTGTCGGGGTCGTCCTGGAAGGCGGCCAGGGCGTCGATGTGGGTGGTGCCGATGATCGGGTCGCCACCGATGCCGACGGCCGTCGAGAAGCCGATGTCCCGCAGCTCGTACATCATCTGGTAGGTCAGCGTGCCGGACTTCGAGACCAGGCCGATGCGGCCCGGCTTCGTGATGTCGCCCGGGATGATGCCGACGTTCGACTGGCCCGGGGTGATGATGCCGGGGCAGTTCGGGCCGATGATGCGGGTCTTGTTGCCCTTCTTGCCCGCGTACGCCCAGAAGGACGCCGTGTCGTGCACGGCGATGCCCTCGGTGATCACGACGGCCAGCGGGATCTCGGCGTCGATGGCCTCGACGACGGCGTCCTTGGTGAACTTCTCCGGCACGAAGATGACGGAGACGTTGGCGCCGGTCTTCTCGATGGCCTCGGCGACCGTGCCGAACACGGGTACCTCGGTGCCGTCGAAGTCGACGGTGGTGCCCGCCTTGCGCGGGTTCACGCCGCCGACGACCTCGGTGCCGTCACCCAGCATCAGCTTGGTGTGCTTCTGCCCGGTGGCGCCGGTCATGCCCTGGACGATGACCTTGCTGTCCTTGTTGAGCCAGATAGCCATGGTGTGTTGGTGTCCTCGTCCTGAGTGCTTACTTGGCTGCGGCCAGCTCGGCAGCCTTGGCAGCCGCGCCGTCCATCGTGTCGACACGCTGCACCAGCGGGTGGGCGGCGTCGGTGAGGATCTTGCGGCCCAGCTCGGCGTTGTTGCCGTCGAGGCGGACGACGAGCGGCTTCTCGACCTTCTCGCCGCGGTCCTCCAGGAGCTTCAGCGCCTGGATGATGCCGTTGGCGACCTCGTCGCAGGCGGTGATGCCACCGAAGACGTTGACGAAGACGGACCGGACGTCCGGGTCACCGAGGATGATCTCCAGGCCGTTCGCCATGACCTGGGCGGAGGCGCCACCGCCGATGTCCAGGAAGTTGGCGGGCTTGACGCCACCGTGGTTCTCACCGGCGTACGCGACGACGTCCAGGGTGCTCATGACGAGACCCGCGCCGTTGCCGATGATGCCGACCTCGCCGTCGAGCTTGACGTAGTTGAGGCCCTTGGCCTTGGCCGCGGCCTCGAGGGGGTTGGCCGCGTCCTTGTCGTGCAGTTCCTCGTACTCGGGGTGACGGAACTCGGCGTTCTCGTCGAGCGACACCTTGCCGTCGAGGGCGAGGACGTCACCGGAGGCGACCTTCGCGAGCGGGTTGACCTCGACGAGGAGGGCGTCCGACTTGATGAAGGTGTCCCACAGCTTGACGAGGACGTGCGCGACCTTGTCGGCGACCTCGGCCGGGAACTTGGCCGCCGCGACGATCTCGCGGGCCTTGGCCTCGTCCACACCGTCGATGGCGTCGATCGGGGTCTTGGCGACGGCCTCCGGTCGGGTGGCCGCCACCTCCTCGATCTCCATGCCGCCCTCGACGGAGGCGATGGAGAGGAACGTGCGGTTGGCACGGTCGAGGAGGAAGGAGACGTAGTACTCCTCGACGATCTCCGGAGCGGTCTCGGCGATCATCACCTTGTGGACCGTGTGGCCCTTGATGTCCATGCCGAGGATGTCCGTCGCCCGCGCGACGGCCTCGTCCGCGGAGGCGGCCAGCTTGACGCCACCGGCCTTGCCACGACCACCGACCTTCACCTGCGCCTTGACGACGGACTTGCCGCCCAGGCGCTCGGTGATCTCGCGCGCCGCCTCAGGCGTGTCGATGACTTCACCGGCCAGCACCGGTACATCGTGCTTGGCGAAGAGGTCCCTCGCCTGGTACTCGAACAGGTCCACGCGCTTCCGTCCCTATCAGTGATCTCGCGGTTCGTTGGATGCGTGGGCGTGCCGCGAAGGGCAACGTGACGTCCGCATGGGTCACAGGGGAAGCGCACACGGTGTCCGAGGGCGCGGCATGTCCGCCTCGCAGGTTATCTCTGGTTTAAGGAGGCCCCTAAATCGCGAGTCACACCTGAGCGGTGATACCTGTCACATGATGCCGCGAGGGCTGGCACGCCGTGCCGGTGCTGGGACACGGGGAAGGGCCTCACCGGGTGGGGTCGACCCGGTGAGGCCCTCTGGTGCGGCCCCGGAGGACCGGGAGCCGGGGTCCCCACCCCAATGGGGACCCCGTGCTCCGTTTCCGCGACCTGCCGACCCGGGCGGAGCGACGGCTTTCGCCCGCCGGGGCCGGGATCGCGGAGCTGGGGGTGACGTCGCGCCAGGTCACGGGGTGACCGGGCGGACGGCAGGTGGTGCGCCGGGTGACCGCGTCCCCCGGGCGACCGGGCTCCCGGTGCCCGGGGTCCGGTTCCGGTTGAGGGGCCGCCTTGCCCGGTCGCGGGTGACCGCACCGGGAAGCGCGTGCCGGGCGCTCGGGGCCGGTACCGGGTGACCGGGCGGCCCGTGCCGGGGGTCCGGAGTCGGGCGGCCGCGGTGGGGCACGTGCGGCGGTCACGCCGGGTGGTCACCCGTTCGATCAGCGGGGGCGGTCACACCGGATGGACACCGTCGCTCGCGGGACCGGGCGACGGGCGCCCGCGGGGCCGGGCGACGAGGGTCAGCCGCGGGGGCGGTCGAGGGGGTCAGCCGCGGGGGTCAGTCGCGGGGGACGTCGGTCGCCGGGCGGGGGGTCGTGTCGCCGGGGGTCGTTTGGCTGGGGGCCGTTTCGCCGGGGGTCGTAGCGCTGGGGGTCGTTTCGCTGGGGGCCGTTTCGCTGGGGGTACTGCCGCCGAGAGCCCCCTCGCCGAGGGACCTGTCGCCGTGGGACTTGTCGCTGGGGGTCGTGTCGCCAGGGGACTTGTCGCCGAAGGTCTTGGCGCCCGCGGAGTTGTCGCCGGAGGCGCGGCCGCTCGCGGAGTTGTCACCGGAGGTCCTGGCGTCGGGTGCCGCGTCGAGCGCCTTGAGACCGGAGGGCTTCGTGCCCGGAAGACTGCGGAGGCGGCCCGGAACGCCGGGGACTGCGTGGGCCTTCGCCCGCGCGGCCCGGGTCGCCTGGATGACCCGGGCGGCGGCTATGCCCTTGAGGCCGAGCCCCGTGCCGAGGGCCGACCGAACGGCGTCGGCTTCGGTCCCGGCGGGGACGGGAGCGGGGCGGGCGGCGCGCGCGGCACGGGCGCCCAGGATGACCCGCGCCGCCGCGGTGCCCTTGGAGCGGCCGGTGACGTCGTCCGGACGGAGGGCGTGCTCGACGCGGGAGTTCCGGTTCGGGCGGACGGCGTCGTTCAGGGCGGTGTTGTCGTTCATGGCGTGCGTCAGATCCTTGGCTCGCGACGGGGTTCGGGGCATTTCCGGCGTCCACCACCCGCCCTCGGCACGGTCCGGCCCGCGTCTGCGGGAACGGTCGCCGAGGTCGGTCAGGAGGGCGCCGGGCGAAAGGAAATGCCTGCCCTAAGCGGGGGAGACGGGGATGTCCCGGTACCGGTTCCGGATCTCGGCCACGTCCTGCGGGGCGAGGGCCCCGCGCGCCAGTCGCACCGGCGCCAGCCGGTCCACGGCGACGGCGTGCGCGTCACCGTGCGCGTGCCGGGAACCGGCGGCGTCGACGACCGCGCGGCTGCCCAGCGCACCCCCCGGCTCCCCGCCGGGCGCCCCGCCCGGTGCCTGCCTGACCGGCGCGTACACGGCACCGGCGACCCGCTGTCCGACGGCCCGCGTCAGATGCCGCTCGATGTCACCGCCGCCGCCCGCGAACACCGGCCCGTACGCCACCGTCCGCACGGCGGCACCGGCCGACGCCGGGTGCCCGTCGCCGTCCCCGGCCGCCCGACCGGCGTCGGCGGCACTCGGCTGCGACGCGGACGGCGACTGCCCCGGGAGACCGGGGAGAC
Source organism: Streptomyces sp. SolWspMP-5a-2 (assembly GCF_900091845.1). GTDB lineage: Bacteria > Actinomycetota > Actinomycetes > Streptomycetales > Streptomycetaceae > Streptomyces > Streptomyces doudnae. The sequence continues at coordinate 8,035 of NZ_FMCI01000283.1, read as the reverse complement.
CCGGGAGCGCGGGGAGGGTCGGCAGGGTGACGGGCAGCGTCGGCAGCGACGGGAGTCCGGGCGAGGACGGCAGCGTGGGGAGGGTGGGGAGCGTGGGTGTGGTCGGCTCCGCCGGTGACGTCGGCAGCGTGGGCCACGCCGGGAGACCGGGCAGCGAGGGCAGCCCGGGAAGCGCGGGGAGCGCCGGCAGCGCGGGAAGCGCGGGGAGCGCCGGCAACTGCGACAGGATCGGCAGCGCGGGCAGCTCCGGGAGCGAGGGCAGCGCCGGGAGTGCGGGCAGCGCCGGGAGTCGGGGAAGCCGCGGGAGTCCGGGGAGGTCCCGGTGGGGCTCGGTGGCTTCCGGGAGCGCGGACAGCTCGGGGAGTCCGAGAAGTCCGGGGAGCGACGTCGGTGTCGAGGCCGTTCCCCCGGCCGTCTCCGCAGCGGCCCCTCCCGCGGCTTTCCCTTGTCCGCTCCCCGTCGCCGTCGCCTTCGCCGCCGTCTTCGCGGCCGTCACCGTAGGGCCGTGGTGCGGTGGGTTCGCCTTGTGCGCCGTCGGGTGGACGAGCGCGCCGGTCGCCGGGTGCGGTACGAGCGCGGAGGCGCGCGGCAGCGCGGGTCCCTCCGCCGCCCGCGCCTGCTCCCCGCAGAGGAACCCCAGCGCGAACAGTCCGCCGACCAGGAGAGCGACCTGGGGCACGCGTCGCCCGGCCGCCGTGCGCAGAACGCGCGCCACGGCACCGAGGAGAGCGGCTGGCGAGGTCAAGGCGGGCGGATCCTCCGTGGGGCGGGCCGCGCCGGGAAGAAGTCGGCGCGGGCGCGGGGGGACGGTGAGGAGAAGGTGAGGGTCGTGCGGGGTCAGCCTCGCACGACCCTCCCGAGGGTGCGCAAGCCCGCCGTTACCGATGGGTATCCATGTCCGTGTTTGGGCCGGTGCCCCCGGTCGCCAGGTCGACAAGTCGCCTGCGGGCCGGGGGCGTCGGGATCTCTCAGACGGTCTCGGGAACCGGCAGCGGACGCTTCTCTATCGCCGCCGCCATCACCTCGGGGAAGAGGTCGGGCGTACAGGCGAAGGCCGGTGCCCCCAACTCGGCCAGCGCGGCCGCGTGTTCACGGTCGTAGGCCGGTGCGCCCTCGTCGGAGAGCGCCAGGAGCGCCACGAACTGCACGCCCGACGCCTTCATGGCCGCCACCCGCTTCAGCATCCCGTCGCGTATGCCGCCCTCGTAGAGGTCGCTGATCAGCACGACCACCGTGTCCGCGGGCCGGGTGATCTGCGACTGGCAGTAGGCCAGCGCCCGGTTGATGTCCGTGCCGCCACCCAACTGCGTGCCGAACAGGACGTCGACCGGGTCGTCGAGCTGATCCGTGAGGTCGACCACCGCCGTGTCGAAGACGACGAGTCGCGTGGAGATCGTCCTCATGGAGGCGAGCACCGCTCCGAACACCGACGCGTAGACCACCGACGCCGCCATGGATCCCGACTGATCGATACAGAGGATGACCTCCTTCTTGGTGGACTGCGTGGCCCGCCCGTACCCGACGAGCCGCTCCGGCACGATCGTGCGGTACTCGGGCAGGTAGTGCTTGAGGTTGGCCGCGATGGTGCGGTTCCAGTCGATGTCGCGGTGGCGCGGCCGGTTGATCCGCGCGCTGCGGTCGAGGGCGCCGGTCAGAGTGGCCTTGGTACGGGTGGCGAGCCGCTTCTCCAGGTCCTCGACGACCCTGCGCACGACCGCCCGCGCCGTCTCCTTCGTCGTCTCCGGCATCGCCTTGTTGAGGGAGAGCAGCGTGCCGACGAGGTGCACGTCGGGCTCCACCGCCTCCAGCATCTCCGGCTCCAGGAGCAGCGTGGACAGCCCCAGCCGGTCGATGGCGTCGCGCTGCATCACCTGGACGACGGAGGACGGGAAGTACGTCCGGATGTCCCCGAGCCAGCGCGCCACGGACGGCGCGGACGCCCCCAGTCCGGCTGAGCGGTCCCGCCCGCCGCGCCTGCCGCCCTTGCCGTCGCCGTCGCCGTAGAGCGCGGCCAGCGCCGCGTCCATCGCGGCGTCCCTGCCGGTCAGCGTGCATCCGGTGCCGTCGGCCGCCTCCCCGCCGAGCACCAGCCGCCAGCGCCGCGCCCGCTCCCGAGCGGCCTCGTCCGAGCCGTCCAGGTCCTCCACTCCGTCCAGGTCGTTCCTGCCGTCCACGTCGATCCCCCGTCCTTCCTGTGCTCCCCGCGTTCCCTGTCCGGCCTGTCCCCCCTGTCCGGCCTCTCCGCCCTGTTGTCCGTCGGTCCCGGCAGGCGGCGACGTCATCTCCCCACCCCCGTCAGGTACCCGGCGGCGCGTGCCGGCGCTCCTTCTTCTCCGTCGTTCCGCTCCGCTCCCCCTTCGGTGAGGCCGAGCAGCAGCCGCACCACCGGCAGGACGGCGACCGCGCGGCCGGTGTCGGGTTCGGCGGCGAACCCGGGGGTGCGGTGCCCGGCGGCCGCGGCCCGCTCGGTCCGGCGGGGGCCGCGGCCGACCAGCTCGCCGAGGGTGCGCCGGACGCCGGACTCGTACGCGGAGAACGTCCGCCGCAGCAGCGGCAGTACGTCGGTGAACGCCTCCGCGGGCACCGCCGTCAGCCAGGTGTCGACCAGGCCGAGCAGCCGCTCGTCGTGGACGAGGAGCATCCCGCCGCCCGAGCCGCCGCCGACGAACCCCTCGATCCACGCGGCGGCGTCCGTGGGCGCGGTGCCAGGCGACAGCACGAGCCCCATGAGCCGCGCCGCCTCCTCGGCCGCCAACTCCCCCTCGTCGAGCAGCAGTCGGACGGCCCGGCCGCGGATCACCCCGGGGATCGTGTCCCGCGCGGCCAGCAGCCGCAGCACCCCGCGCCATCTGGTCCGCAGCGCGGCCCCGCCGGGGACGGTGGCCGCGTCGTCCGCGTCGCCCAGCAGGCCCAGCGCCGCGTGCACGGCGTCGACATGGCCGCGCATCTCCTCGGCCGCGTCGGCGTCCAGGGCGGCGCAGGCCGGGGGCAGCCCGACGAAGATCCGCTCGGCGAGACCGGCCGCGACCTCCGCGAGGGCGCCGGTGCCGGTGCCGCGCACGTCGCCGTACCGCAGCGAGCGGACCAGGGCCGGGAGCGCCTGGGCGAGGTGGCCGACGTCGGCGTCCAGGGCGGCCCGGTCGGTGAGCACCCGCATCACCACGGGCAGCGCGTCCGGCAGGTCGGCGAGCAGGCAGCGCTCGGCCAGCCCGGTGACGTCGGCGAGGCCGGGCGCGGCGACGGCGTCCGCCTCCGCCTTGGCCGTGGCGGCGCCGAGCACGGTCGTGCCCCACACCCCGGCCTCGGCGACCCGCACCGCCAACTCCGGTTCCCAGCGCAGCCGCCAGGTCTCCCGGAAGGTGCCGGTGCTGCCCCGCGAGGCGACCGGCTCGCCCCACCCGACGCCCAGCAGCCGCAGCCGGTGCAGCAGCCTGCCGCGTCCGGCGTCGATCTCCTTGCGCAGGTCCAGCTCGATCTCCCGCTCCAGCGCCTCGGGCTTGAGCCGCAGGGTGCGCCGCTGCCGGTCGAGGTCCCGCTGCAACGGCACCGCGGGCGCCCCTTCCGGCACCTCCCCGATCACGTCCCCGACCACCAGCCGGTCGTGCACCAGGGCCAGCGGGACGTCGGAGCCCTCGCACATCACCGCGCGCACCGCGTCGGTCGTCTCGCCGAGGCCGGGCAGCGGGCGGCCGCGCATCGCGGCGAGCGTCTCCGCGAGCCGGACCGCCTCGATGACGTGCGCCGAGGAGACGATCCGGTCCTCGTCCCTGAGCAGTCCCGCGACCTTGGTCATCCACCGCACGACCGGCCGGTCCCGGACGCCGAACAGATGGCCGTACCAGCCGGGCGACTCGATGCCCGCGCCGTACCCGCTGGCCCGCGCCAGCCTGCGGTGGGTCCAGGGCACCCAGGTCATGTCGGTCTTCACCTTGGGCAGGCCCTTCAGCAGGGCCCGGTCGGCGCTGACGGTGGACCGGCGCCGCAGCGCGGGCACGTGCCAGGCCCCGCACACGACGGCCACGCCGTCCGCCCCGAACTCGCGCTGCGCGGCGCGCACCTGGAGCCGCATGTGGGCCTCGCGGACGAGATCCCGCTCGTGCCCGCCGCTGCCGTACACCTCCCGGAGCGCGCCCATGGCCTCCTCCAGGACGAGGAACGGCGCGAGGGCGTCGTCGTCGGCGAGCCCCCGGTGCTCGACGACGTCCTCCCACCAGCGCTCGGGGTCGTCGTACCCGGCGGCGCCGGCCAGGACGGCGAGGGGGTCGACCCTGACCCGCCCTCCGTCGTCCCCCGTGTCGCCGTCCCGGCCGTCCGCTCCTCCCCCGCCGTCGGCCTCCCCGGCCTCGCCGCGGCCCCCCGGACCGTCCTCCTCCCCCGCAGGGCCGTCCCCCGCCGCAGCTCCCGGCCCGCCGTCCGCGCAATCCTGCTCCGGCTCCTGGCCCTGCCCCTGCCCCTGCCCTGCGGATTCCTTCTCCGTGCCCGGTTCCTGCTCCTCGTCGGCGCTCTGCCACGCCAGGGTGTGGGCTGCGGGCAGGTCGATGAAGCGGGCCGGGACGCCGTGCTCCAGGGCCCAGCGGAGGGCGACCCACTCCGGTGAGAACTCGGCGAACGGCCAGAACGCCGAGCGCCCGGGTTCGTCGACCGCGTGGGCGAGCAGCGCGACCGGCGGGCGCATGTCCGCGTCGGCGGCCAGCGGGACCAGCGCGTCCGCCTCGGGCGGTCCCTCGATGAGCACGGCCAGGGGCCGCGCGGTGTCCAGCGCCGCCCGTACCGCGCGGGCCGAACCCGGCCCGTGGTGCCGCACCCCGAGCAGCAGCGGCCCTCCGCCGTCACTCCCCGCCATGTCCGCCGCCTCCGCTCCTCGGTCCGCCGGTCACGCGCTCACCTCGCGGCAGGCGCGGTAGAAGTCCGTCCAGCCGTCCCGCTCGCGGACGACCGCCTCCAGGTACTCCTGCCAGACCAGCCGGTCGGCCGCCGGGTCGCGGACGACGGCGCCGAGGATGCCCGCGGCGACGTCCCCGGCGCGCAGCACGCCGTCCCCGAAGTGCGCGGCCAGCGCCAGGCCGTTGGTGACGACCGAGATCGCCTCGGCCGTGGAGAGCGTGCCGCTGGGCGACTTCAGCTTGGTGCGGCCGTCCGACGTCATGCCGTCGCGCAGCTCGCGGAGGACGGTCACCACCCGGCGGATCTCCGTGGCGCCGTCCGGCACGCCGGGCAGGTCGAGCGAGCGGCCGATCTGGTCGACCCGGCGGGCGACGATGTCCACCTCCGCCTCCACGCTCTCCGGCAGCGGCAGCACGACCGTGTTGAAGCGGCGGCGCAGCGCGCTGGAGAGGTCGTTGACCCCGCGGTCGCGGTCGTTGGCCGTGGCGATCAGGTTGAAGCCGCGCACCGCCTGGGTCTCCGCGTTCAACTCCGGTATCGGGAGCGTCTTCTCGGAGAGGATCGTGATCAGCGAGTCCTGGACGTCGGCCGGGATCCGGGTCAGCTCCTCGACCCGGGCGGTCATCCCCTCCGCCATGGCCCGCATGACCGGGCTGGGCACCAGGGCGTCGCGGCTGGGGCCGTGGGCGAGCAGTCGGGCGTAGTTCCAGCCGTACCTGATCGCCTCCTCCGGGGTGCCCGCCGTGCCCTGCACGATGAGGGTCGAGTCGCCGCTGACCGCCGCCGCCAGGTGTTCGGAGACCCAGGTCTTCGCGGTGCCCGGCACGCCGAGCAGCAGCAGGGCGCGGTCGGTGGCGAGGGTGGTGACGGCGACCTCGACGATGCGGCGCGGCCCGATGTACTTCGGCGTGATCACCGTGCCGTCGGGCAGTGTGCCGCCGAGCAGGTAGGTGGCCACCGCCCACGGCGACAGCTTCCAGCGCACCGGGCGCGGGCGGTCGTCCTGGGCCGCCAGGGCGGCGAGTTCGTGCGCGAACGCGTCCTCGGCGTGCGGGCGCAGCGCCTCGGTCCCGGTCGTCTCCGCCGCTCGCGGGTCCGCGGCGGCGTCGCTCCGGTCCGCGGGCGCGGAGCCGCTCCCCCGCGCTTCCGCGGATGTCGGTTCTGTGGACACAGACATGGCTGAGGCCCCCTCCAGCTCGGCCGGTTCGGATCTGTGTCCCACCGTGCACCATGGCACTGACAATCCGTTCTGACCTGCGAAAACGCCGTCGCGAGGCCGATTGTCAGTGGTGGGTCCTACCTTCGATGTCATGACTCAGCAGGGGGTGCGCTGGACGGCGGATCAGGTGCTGGCACTGGCGCCTGATGCCCCGTCACGCAAAGCGGGAAGCAAACTGGGCGCGGCCGGGCCGTGGTCCGGGGCGGGAAGCACGGACGAAGGGGCGGTGTGGGGGCTGTGCAAGGGCAGCGGGAGCAAGCCGTACCAGACGGTCGTCGACCTCGCGGACCCGTCGGGACCGGCGTACAAGTGCAGTTGCCCGAGCCGTAAGTTCCCGTGCAAGCACGCGCTCGGGCTGCTGCTGCTCTGGTCGGGCGAGGACGCCGCGGTACCGGCGGGGGCCCCGCCGGACTGGGCGACGCAGTGGCTGGAGGGGAGGAGGAAGAAGGCCGAGGAGAAGAGCGCCGGTGCCCCGGCCGGGTCGGGTGACCCGGAGGCGGCGCGGCGGCGGGCGGAGCGCCGGGCCGAGCGGATCACCGCGGGCGCAACCGAGTTGGAGCAGCGGCTCACCGATCTGCTGCGCGGCGGGCTGGCCGGAGCGGAACAGGCCGGGTACGGGCTCTGGGAGGAGACGGCGGCCCGGATGGTCGACGCCCAGGCCCCCGGACTCGCGTCCCGGGTGCGGGAGTTGGGGGCGATACCGGCGTCCGGGCCGGGCTGGCCGATGCGGCTCCTGGAGGAGTGCGCGCTGCTGCACCTGCTCGACCAGGGGTGGCTGCGCCGGGCGGAGCTGCCCGAGGGCCTCGCGGCGACGGTCCGCTCCCGGGTGGGCCTGCCCGGGGCGACGGAGGAGGAGTCCGTCCGGGACACCTGGCTGGTCCTCGCCCAGTACGACACGGCGGACGCCCGGCTGACGACCCGCCGGATCTGGCTGCACGGCACCGGCACGGACCGTACGGCGCTGCTCCTCTCCTACGGCGCGGCGGGCCGCACCCCGGAGCTGGCGCTGCCGGTCGGGCTGGCGCTGGACACGGAGGTGGCCGCGTACCCGGGCGCGGGACAGTACCGGGTGGCGCTGGGCCGGCAGTTCGGGCCGCCGGTCCCGACCGACACCAGACCTCCCGGGGTGACGACGGAGGCGGCGGCCGCCCGGTACGGCGAGGCGCTGCGCGACGATCCCTGGCTGGAGTCGGTCCCGGTCACCCTGGGCCGGGTGATACCGACCCCCGACGGCGACGCCTGGCAACTGGCCGACGCCGACGGGGACAACGCCCTCCCGCTCACCCCCGCGGCCCGCTCCAGGCCCGGCTTCTGGCGCCTGGTCGCGCTCTCCGGCGGGGCCCCGGTCCGGGTGTTCGGCGAGTGCGGCCACCAGGGCTTCACCCCGCTGACCGGATGGCCGGAAGGCCCGGGAGAGCCGGTCCGGCTGTGCTGACCGACCACCCGCACCGACCCGCGGCCACGCCGTCGAAGGGACGCCCATGAACACGAGGACGCCGACCACGCCCCCGCCGGGGCCCGCGCACACCGCGCACACCACCGAGCCGCCCGACACGTCCGGCGCGTCCGGCGCACCCGCACCCGCGCCCGCAGCACCCGCACCTCACGACACCGGTGCCACCGCCACCGCTCCCGGCTCCAACGCCATGCGCGACGCCAGCGGCAGCAACGGCAACGGCAACGGCAACGGCAACGGCAACGGCAACACCCTGGCGGCGGTCGACGAGGACGGCGGAAGAGTCTCCGCTCCCACGCCCATCGGCTCCGCCACCGCTCCCCCGTCACCTTCCGTCGACTGGGAGGGGCTCGTCACCGTCGCCCTGCTCGGGACGGAGCGGCGGCCCCCGCAGGGGCTCGGGGCGGTGAGCGGCCGGGAGGCGCCGGTCGCGCTGCTGGACGCGGCGGCGCTGGCGACCGTGCGGCGCCGGGCCG
>NZ_FMCI01000286.1 GCF_900091845.1 Streptomyces sp. SolWspMP-5a-2 | reverse complement strand
GCGAGCGCCAGCCGGGGCACGAGACGCGCCCGAGTGGTGCGGCGGCGCGGGCGCCGGGCGCCCGAGTGGGCGTCCCCCACCGCCCCGCCGCACTCCGGCCGACGGTTCGCCGAGGTCCGTGCCGGGCGCCCGCCGACGGTGACCGGCGGTTCGCGGCGGTCCGAGCCGCGCGCCTGCCGACGGGGACCGATGGTTCGCCGGGGTCCGTGCCGGGCTTCGGCCGACGGGACCGGCTGGCCGGCGGCATCCGTGCCGCGCCCTGCCGAAGGGCCGGACGGTCGTCGACGCCCGCGCCGGGACTTGGCCGACAGGGCCGGTCCCTCCACCGACGCCTACCCGGCACTCCGGCCGACGAGGACCGGCTGTCCGCCGGCGCCTTCCCGCCGCCCGTCCCCGCCGGTGGTGGGTGTGGCCGGAGAACCCGGACCCGCGGTATCCGCTGCCCGGTGGGCCGGGAGCGGCCGGTGGCGCCTCTGGTGGGGGCCGCCGGCCGGTCCTCGGGGTGGGGGTCAGGCCGCCTCCGCCGGTTCCGCCGTGGTGGGGGGCGGGTCCGCCTGGTGGAGGGAGCCGGACGCGCCCAGGTCCCTGATGATCGCCGCCGACGCCCGGTGCCCGGAGTGCAGCGCGCCCTGGACGCTGCTGGTGTCCCGGTGGTCCCCGCACACGTACAGGCCCGCCAGCAGCCGGACCGGGCGGCGCAGGTCGTGCGGGGGCCGCATCGAGGGGACCGCCTCGGCGGTGTGGTGGACGGCGAGGGTCTCCCAGCGGGTGGTCGACGTGCCGTAGAGCCGCGACAGGTGGACGCGGACGGCGGCGTCGACGTCCGGCGGGGGAGTGCCCAGGACCGTCGAGGAGACGAGGGCGCGTCCGGCCGGTGCCCTGGACGGGTCGACGCGGCTGACCACCGCCGTGTGCGCCACCGGCCCGCCCCGGTCGGCGTCCAGCAGCAGCGACGCCCCCGTGTCGGGCGCCTCGTCGGTGGTGTGGTGGACGACGGTCACCGGGTGGAACCGCGGCACCCGCAGGCCGGGCAGCAGCTCGGCCGCGGCCCTGGCGTCCGTCGCGACCAGCACCGCGCGGCACCGGAACGTCCCGTGCTCCGCCGTCGTCACGGTGTTCGTGGCGACCGAGGTGACCCGCACCCCGGTGCGCACGGTGCCCTCGGGCAGCGCCCCGGCGAGCAGGTCGGGCAGCGTCTCCGCGCCGCCCTCAGGCAGGCAGAGCCGCCCCGAGGCGAACGAGCGCAGCGCGAGGTCCGCGCACCGGCTGGAGGTGGTCAGCTCCGGGTCGCACAGCAGCGCGGCCAGCAGCGGCCGCAGGAAGCCGTCGACGGCCCGGGTGGGCAGCCCCCGGGCGGCGAGCGCGGGCCCCGCCGCCGACTCCGGGCGGGCCAGCAGCCGTTCGACCGGCAGCCCCGCGAAGCGGGCCAGCGCGGCGCCCAGCCGGGCCTGGTCGACGGCCGTGCCGAGCGGCCCGCCGGAGCGGCCGCGCGGCAGCGAGGGCGACCGGGGGGCGCTCGCCAGAGCGCGCGCCACGTTCAGTGCGCCCCGTGCGCCCCTGGTGTTCGCCGGGGGCCCCACCCGGTGGTGCCGTCCCTCCCCGTGCAGCAGGACACCCGGCGCGAACGGGCGCAGCACCAGCGCGTCCAGACCGGGTGTCAGACGTAGTTCCGGGTACGCCGTCGACAGGAGCTGCCCGACCCGGTCGAGGCGGAACCCGTCGACCTTGTCGGTCGACATCCGGCCTCCCGGGCACGGCGCGGCCTCCAGGACCGCGGTCGTCACTCCTGCGCTGATCAGACGATGTGCCGCGGAGAGTCCGGCGACTCCGGCTCCCACGACGACGACGTCCGCCTGGTACGCGGGCTCTTGCACGTGCCCCTCCTCGCGATTGCGCGGCCAGTGCGGACGTATGCCCCCGACTGGCTTGTCGAATACCCCGAGTTCGGATCGAGGGTAGGCGCGTGATCGGCGGACGGAAGTCGCGCATCGGCAGGGCACGGACGCACGGCGGTCGCATGCCGGTCGCGGGACGGCGCGGGAGCGGGAGCGCGACGGTCAGGCGGCCGCCCGGACCGCCGCCTCGATGTCCGGGAACGCGAACGCGAACCCGGACTCCAGCAGCCGCTTCGGCAGCACCCGGGCGCTGCCCAGGACGTCCCCCGACATCTCGCCCAGCACGGTCCGCAGCACCGGCGCGGGCACCGTGAACAGCGTCGGCCTGCGCAGCACCCGGCCCATCGCGGCGGTGATCTCCGCGTTGGTCAGCGGCGTGGGCGCGGTCAGGTTGACCGGCCCCGAGAGCCCCTCGGTGTCGAGGAGGTGCCGCAGCGCGGCCACCTCGTCGTGCAGCGCGATGTACGACCAGTACTGCCGCCCGTCGCCCATCCGCCCCCCGAGACCGGCCTTGAACAGCGGGAACAGCCGCCCCCACGCGCCGCCGCGCCCGCTCACCACCAGCCCGGTCCTGGCGAACACCGTCCGCACCCCGGCCTCCCGCGCCGGGGCCGTCGCGCCCTCCCAGGCCACGCACACCGACGGCAGGAACCCCTCACCGGCCGGCGCGTCCTCGTCGACCGCGCGGTCACCGGTCTCGCCGTAGTAGCCGACCGCGCTGCCGTTCACCAGGACCCGCGGCTTGCGGTCGAGACCGGCGACCGCCTCGGCCAGCGCGGTCGTGCCGCGCACCCGGCTCTCCCTGATCCGCGTCTTGTACGCGTCCGTCCAGCGGTGGTCGCCCACCCCGGCGCCCGCCAGGTTCACCACCGCGTCGCACCCGGCCAGCCCCGCCGTGTCCACCCGCCCGGCCTCCGGGTCCCAGCGGGCCTCGTCCGGCCCCCGGGGCGCCCGGCGCACCAGCCGCACCACCTCGTGCCCGTCGGCGGTCAGGGACCGCACCAGGGCCCCGCCGATCAGCCCGGACGCACCGGCCACCACGATTCGCGAAGGTTCCATGGGCCCATTCTGCGCGGCCCCGGCGAGAACGCCCGGTCGGCACCCGGGCACCGCGACGTAGGCTGGCCGTCATGCCGGAGCCGTACATACGCCACGCCGTCCCCGCCGACGAGGAGACGCTCAGCCGTCTCGACCGGATCGCCTGGTCCCCGCTGCACGCCGTGCAGCCGCGCCCGCAGCCGCCGTACCCGCCCTTCTTCACCGAGCGGTTCGGCCCCCGGGACCACCTGGTCGCCGAACTCGACGGCCCCGGCGGCCCCGACCCGGCAGGGGACGCGACCGGCGACGCGGGCGGCGGAAGGGGACGGCGCCTCGTCGGGTACGCCAGGCTCGGGTTCCCCACCTCCCTCGCCTGCAACAGGCACGTCCGGCAGATCCTCGGGTTCCTGGTCGCCGAGGAGGCGCGCGGCGCCGGGGTCGGGCGGGCGCTGCTGCGGGCCGCGGTCGAGGAGGCCCGCAGGCAGGGAGCGCGCCGCCTCACCCTGCGCGTCCTCGGCCACAACGCGCCCGCCCGCGCGCTCTACGCCTCCGAGGGCTTCGCCGTGGAGGGCGTGCTGCCCGAGGAGTTCCTCCTGGACGGCGCCTACGTCGACGACGTCCTCATGGGACGCGCCCTGTGACTCCCGCGCCCGCCGCCACCCGGGGCGCCCCGTCCGTCCGGTGACGGGCGGTCAGGACGTGATCAGGGGACCGGTGTCGACCGGCGCCGTCGCGGACGCCGCCCGCCGGGCGTCCCCCGCCACCTCGGCCGCCGTCAGCACGTACCCCGTCTCGGCGTCCGACGTGGAGCGCGCGAAGACCACGCCGAACACCTTGCCGTCCGTCGTCAGCAGCGGTCCGCCGGAGTTGCCGGGGCGCACCGTCGAGCGGATCGAGTAGATCTCCCGGGTCACCATCGCGTCGCTGTAGATGTTCTGCCCGGTGGCCCGCACCCGGTTGGCGACCGTCGCCGCCTGCAGGTCGAGACCGCCGTCCTGCGGATACCCGGCCACCACCGCCGCGTCCCCGCGCCCCGCGTCCTCGTCGAACGTCAGCACCGGCGCGTCCAGACCGGGCACGTAGAGCACCGCCACGTCCCGCCGCGGGTCGAACAGCACCACCCGCGCCTCGTAGGACCGCCCGACCCCGCCGACCCGCACCGTCGGCGCGTCGATCCCGGCCACCACGTGCGCGTTGGTCATCACGTGCCGGGGCGCGTACACGAACCCGCTGCCCTCGCGCCCCTGGTCGCCCGAGACGCCCTCGATCTTGACGGTGCTGCGCCTGGCCGCCGTCGTCGCCCCGGCCGTGACGCTGTCGCCCGAGGGCTTCGCCACCTCCGCCGTCGACTCGTTCTCGAACGGGTTGAAGACCTGCGGGAAGCCCGCCTCGCTCAGCGCCGAGGTGGCCCGCGAGAACCAGACCGGCGTCGTCTCCGGCATGACGCTCTGCACCGCGCCCAGCACCCGGGAGTCCCGGATCGACGACGTCACCAGCGACGACGAGGACGCCCCGAGGACGCTCGCCGCCACCCACGCCACGATCAGCACCGCCACCGAGTTGGCCGCGGCGCCCCCGAGGCCGTCCGCCACCCGCAGCGCGCCCCGGTCCAGCTCCCGGCGCAGCCGCAGCGCCAGCCTTCCCGCCAGCTCGTGCCCTACGGCGGCGGGCACCAGCACCGTCAGCACCGCGGTCACGGTGGCGGCCGGGGTGCCGGGCGTCACCAGGTCCATCACCCAGGGCAGCACCCACACGCCGACGACCGCGCCGCCGACGAAACCGGCGAGCGACACACAGCCGGCCACCAGGCCGCGCCGGTAGCCGGACGCCGCGTAGACCACCACCACCAGCAACAGCAGGACGTCGAGCAGGTCCACGGAGCCGCCTTTCTCTCGGACCCCTTAGTACGGGCGGGGCGGAGCCAGTGATCAGCCACGCGCGCGTGCGGTCCCGTGAACCGGCCACGCGCCCGTGCACCGGGAGAAACGTCTCGGACCAGGACGATGGTTCCACCGGGTGGCACAGCGCACATCGCGGACGGCGCCGACCGGCCCGACAGTGGGACCATGCGCATGCTGCGAGGGTGCGGCGGGACCAAGGGGCGGCGGGCCCGGATACCCGGCGCGGGCCCGCTCCCGCACGGTTCCCCCGCGGCCCTCACCGCCGTCACCGCCGCCGTCGCCCTGCTGCTCGCCGCCTGCGGAACCGGCGGCACCGCACCGCGCCGGACGCCCGCCCCGCACGTCACCCGGCCCGCCCCGCACCTCGCGCCCGCCCCGCGCGTGGTGCCCCGCTCGGCCTGGCTCGACGACTTCTCCCGGCACGCCCAGCCGCCGCCGCGCTACGACGACGAGGTCGTCGCGGTCTTCGTCCACCACACCGACACGCCCAACGGCTACGACTGCGCCGACGGCCCCCGGATCGTGCGCGGCCTGTACACGGAACAGACCGGCGGGCGGCAGTGGGACGACATCGGCTACAACTTCCTCGTCGACCGCTGCGGCACCCTCTACGAGGGCCGGGCCGGAGGCGTCGACCGGCCCGTCACCGGCGCCCACACCCAGGGCTTCAACCACCGCACCACCGGCATCGCCGCGATCGGCACCTTCACGGCGGGCGCCGAGGTGCCGCGCGCGATGACCGACGCGATCGCCGCGCTGGCCGCCTGGAAGCTCGGCCCGGCCGACGTCGACCCCCGGGGCACCGCCCGGCTCGTCTCCAGCAACGACCTCAGCCGCTACCCGGCGGGCCGCGGCGCCGTCCTCCCGGCGCTCGCGGGCCACCAGGACGGCTACGCCACGACCTGCCCGGGAGCCGCCCTGACGGCCCGGCTGCCCGCCGTCCGCGCGGAGGCGGCCCGCCGCCAGGGCCGGACGGCTTCCACAGGGACGCCACAGCCGCCGCGCAGAGTCCTGAGATCTTCGCCTCCTACCGTCGGGGACAACGAAGCCGACCGGAGGTGGGGAACGTGAACAGCAGGCGTACGGAGTCCTCGGAGCGGACCACGGGCCGCGCGAAGCCCGCGCGGGGACCCTGGGCGGTGGTCTGCGCCGTCGCCGCGGTGGTCCTCGGCCCGGCCGCCGGTACGGCGTCCGCGCTCGACCAGGCCAACGCGGCCCCGATGCACCACGCGGTGCGGGCCGACCAGAACCAGGCGTACCTTCCCTCCGACACCAGCGGGAGGCGCCGCGCGACGGCGTAGAGGCCCGGCCGGACGGCCCTGACGGCCGCTCAGTCCCGGAACCGCCCCCACAGCGCGGGGAAGCGCTCGGCGAGCACCCGGTCGTCCTCCAGGTCGAGCGGGGTGCCGACGGGCTCCGCGGGCGCGGGGGCGATCCCGAGGTCGGGGGCGACGACGCCGGTGAGCTGCTCGTACGCCTCGTCGGCCGCGTAGCCGAGCTCCTCGCCGTCGCCGTCGATCTCCTCGTCGAAGTCGGGCAGCAGCTCGGCGAGCGCGTCCGGGTCGTGCACCGCGCCCTCGAACACCTCGCGGCCCTGGCCGATCAGCCAGCAGCGGAAGAAGTCGAAGACGTCGTCGCCCGCGCCGTCCAGGAGCACCCAGGCGGCGCCCCACAGGTCCCAGGTGTACGCCCGGTTGAAGCGGGCCTCGAAGTGCCGGGCGAAGTCGAGCACCTGGTCGGGGTCGAGCCGCAGCAGCCGTTCCACCAGCAGGTCGCTCTGCTCCTCGGGGTCGCCCTCGGCGGCCTCGCGGGTGGCGTCCACCAGCTCCCAGAACTCCGTCTCGTCCATCACGGGTCCAGCATCCGTCCTGGGCGGGTGGGGCGCACGCGGAGTGCGGCGGATTGTTATCACCGGCCCGAACGGCGCCGGGCGCCGACGGCGCACGCTCCCCGTGACGACGACGCGTGCCCACCACCACGACCCGCGCCCCGGTGACACAGTCCCCGCGACAAGCCCCGCCGACACCGTCACCGCCGTCACCCCCGTCGTCCTGCCCGCCCTCCGGGCGCCCCCACCCCTCTCACTCCTCGTAGAGCCCCCGCAACCGGGCCGCGTCCGCCGCGAACCGGGCGCGCAGGGCGGGCGGGGACAGCACCTCCGCCTCCGGGCCCAGCGCGGTGAGCTGGGCGTGGGCCACCTCCTGCGACTCCACGCCGAGCGTCACCGTCACCCGGCCCGCCGCGTCCGGCGCACCGGCCGCCGCCAGCGCGTCCCGGGCCGCCACCGGGTCGACGGCGTGCGCCAGCGCGCGCGCCCCGGCCGCCGACAGCCGCACCACCACCTCGTCCCGCAGGATCGACCGGGCGAACTGCTCGGCCCGCTCCTCCCAGAAGGCGGGCAGGTCGAACTCCCCGTCCCGGCCGAACCGTTCCTCCCGCGCCAGCACGGACACGAACCGGTCGACCCGGTACACCCGCAGCGCCCCCGGCCCCCGCGCCCCCTCCGCGACCCGCGCGCAGAGGTACCAGACCCCCGCCTTCAGCACGAGCCCGTACGGTTCGAGGTCCCGCTCCACCTCGGCCTCCCGGCCCCGGTAGCGGGCGGTGATCCGGCGGTCGTCCCAGACGGCGTCCGCGACCGCCGGGAGCAGCGGGGGCGTCCGCGGCTCCGCGAACCAGTTCGGGGCGTCCAGGTGGAAGCGCTGCGCCGCCGTCCTGGACGCGTCCCGCAGCGACGGCAGCAGCGCCGCCGACACCTTCAGCCGGGCCGCGGAGGCCGCGTCCTCAAGCCCCATCTCGCGCAGCGCGCCCGGCACCCCGGACAGGAACAGTGCCTCCGCCTCGCCGCGCGCGAGACCGGTCAGCCGGGTCCGGTACCCGCCCACCAGCCGGTACCCGCCGCCGCGCCCCCGGTCCGCGTAGACCGGCACGCCCGCCTCCGACAGCGCCTGCGCGTCCCGGGTCACCGTCCGCTCCGACACCTCCAGCTCGCGGGCCAGTTCGGCGGCGGTCATGGCGGGCCGTGACTGCAGGAGCAGCACCATCTTGATGAGGCGGGCAGCGCGCATACGGCCCATCATGCAACGAGACCCCCGCACACCGGCGGGGGTCTCGTCGTACGGCTGAGGGGGCGGCTACAGGCCGTACCGCTCCCGGGCCTCCTTCACCGCGGCCGCCTTCACCTCACCGCGCCTGGCCAGCTGGGCCAGGGCGGCGACGACGACCGACTGGGCGTCGACACCGAAGTGGCGGCGGGCCGCGTCCCGGGTGTCGGAGAGGCCGAAGCCGTCCGCGCCCAGCGACGACCAGTCCTGCTCGACCCACTGCGCGATCTGGTCGGGGACCTGGCGCATGTAGTCGGAGACGGCGAGCACCGGACCCTCGGCGCCGTGCAGCGCCTGCCGTACGTACGGCACCCGCTCCTCGCCGCGCAGCAGGGCCGCGTCCGCCTCCAGGGCGTCCCGGCGCAGCTCGGTCCAGGAGGTCGCGGACCACACGTCGGCGGCCACACCCCACTCCTCGGCGAGGAGTTTCTGCGCCTGGAGGACCCAGTGGATCGCGGTGCCCGAGCCCAGCAGCTGGATGCGCGGGGCGTTGGCCGCGGCCACGTCCAGGCCCGCCGACTCGACCGTGTTGAACCGGTACAGGCCCTTGATGATGCCCTCGTCGACCCCCGGCGTGGCGGGCTTGGCCGGCTGCGGCATCGGCTCGTTGTAGACGGTCAGGTAGTAGAAGACGTTCGGGTCCTCGCCCGGCGCGGCCTCGCCGTACATCCGGCGCAGACCGTCCTTGACGACCGCCGCGATCTCGTAGGCGAACGCCGGGTCGTAGGAGAGCGCCGCCGGGTTGGTCGCGGCGATGACGGGGGAGTGCCCGTCGGCGTGCTGCAGGCCCTCGCCGGTCAGCGTGGTGCGGCCGGCCGTCGCGCCGACCAGGAAGCCCCGGCCGAGCTGGTCGCCGAGCTGCCACATCTGGTCGGCCGTGCGCTGCCAGCCGAACATCGAGTAGAAGATGTAGAACGGGATCATCGCCTCGCCGTGCGTCGCGTACGACGTCGAAGCGGCGATGAAGTCGGCCATCGAACCGGCCTCGGTGATCCCCTCGTTGAGGATCTGGCCGTTCTTGGCCTCCTTGTAGTACATGAGCTGGTCGCGGTCGACCGGCTCGTACGTCTGGCCCTTGGGCGAGTAGATGCCCAGCGACGGGAACAGCGACTCCATGCCGAAGGTGCGCGCCTCGTCGGGGACGATCGGCACCCAGCGCCTGCCGGTCTCCTTGTCCCTGACCAGGTCCTTGACCAGCCGGACGAACGCCATGGTCGTCGCCACGTTCTGCGAGCCCGAGCCCTTGTCGAACGAGGCGAACGCCTTGTCGGCCGGGGCGGGCAGCGCGGGCAGCGGCTGCGTGCGGCGGGCCGGGGCCGGACCGCCGAGGGCGGCGCGGCGCTCCTGGAGGTAGCGGACCTCGGGGGAGTCGGCGCCGGGGTGGCCGTAGGGCACCCGGCCGTCGACGAACTGGCTGTCGGAGATGGGCAGTTCGAGGAGGTCGCGCATCGTCTTGAACTCGTCCACCGTGAGCTTCTTCATCTGGTGGTTGGCGTTCTTCGACGCGAAGCCCTCGCCGAGGGTGTGGCCCTTGACGGTCTGGGCCAGGATGACGGTCGGCGCGCCCTTGAACTCGACGGCGGCCTTGTACGCGGCGAACACCTTGCGCGCCTCGTGACCACCGCGCGACAGGTGGAAGCACTCCAGGATCTTGTCGTCGCTCAGCAGCTTCGCCATCTCGGCGAGCGCCGGGTCCTTGCCGAAGAAGTCCTCGCGGATGTAGGCGGCGCCGCGCGTCTGGTACGTCTGCACCTGCGCGTCCGGCACCTCGCGCAGGCGGCGGACCAGCGCGCCCGTGGTGTCCAGGGCGAACAGCTCGTCCCAGGCGGTGCCCCACAGCGACTTGACGACGTTCCACCCGGCGCCGCGGAACTGCGCCTCCAGCTCCTGCACGATCTTGAAGTTCGCGCGGACCGGGCCGTCCAGGCGCTGCAGGTTGCAGTTGATGACGAAGGTGAGGTTGTCGAGCTGCTCGCGGGCGGCGAGCGCGAGGGCCGCCGTCGACTCGGGCTCGTCCATCTCGCCGTCGCCCAGGAAGGCCCAGACGTGGGACGCGGAGACGTCCTTGACACCGCGGTTGGTCAGGTAGCGGTTGAAGCGCGCCTGGTAGATCGCGGAGAGCGGGCCGAGGCCCATGGAGACGGTCGGGAACTCCCACAGCCAGGGCAGCCGGCGCGGGTGCGGGTACGACGGGAGGCCCTCGCCGCCGGACTCCCGGCGGAAGTTGTCCAGGTGGTGCTCGGTGAGCCGGCCGTCGAGGAAGGCGCGGGCGTAGATGCCGGGGGAGGCGTGGCCCTGGATGTAGAGCTGGTCGCCCGACCCGTCGGCCTCCTTGCCCCGGAAGAAGTGGTTGAAGCCCGTCTCGTAGAGCCAGGCCGCGGAGGCGAAGGTGGCGATGTGGCCACCGACGCCGTAGGCGCTGCCGCGGGTCACCATCGCCGCCGCGTTCCAGCGGTTCCACGCGGTGATGCGCCGCTCCAGCGCCTCGTCACCGGGCGCGGACGGCTCGGCGGAGGTGGGGATGGTGTTGACGTAGTCCGTCTCGAGCAGCTTGGGCAGCGCGATGCCGTTGCCCTCCGCGCGCTCCAGCGTGCGTCGCATCAGGTACGCGGCACGGTGCGGGCCGGCCGCCTTGGTGACCGCGTCCAGCGAGGCCTGCCATTCGGAGGTCTCTTCGGGGTCGCGGTCCGGGAGCTGGTCGAGCTCGCTCGGCTGGATGGCGTGGGGGTCGGTCATGTCGCCGCCTTCCTCAGTCGAAGGGGGTTCCCTCATCGGTAAGGGTTCGGGGGTGCCCTTGGTCTTTGGCAGGACAGGGCGGAGGGCTCGGGTGCAAGCCCGTCGGCGACTCTAACTCGCTGATCGATGATCGATCAAAGGGTTGAAGAGTAAAACCTCTCGATTCCGAGAAAGTAGGCACCCGGTGCCTGTCCAGTGGACACGCCGTGCCGTTGAATTCGGGCATTTTCGCAGGTGAGCGGGGGGACGCTCGGCTGCGTCAGGGGCGCGGGGCGCAGCCGAGGACATGCGCCTTGACGATCTCCGCGATCCGCGGGTCCCGTCGCCGGAACGCCGCCACCAGCTCCTCGTGCTCCTCCGCGTACGACTGCTGCACCGTCCCCAGCCAGCGGATCGACAGCGCGGTGAACACCTCGATGCCCAGCCCCTCCCAGGTGTGCAGCAGCACCGAGTTGCCCGCGGCCCGCACCAGCTCGCGGTGGAAGCCGACGGTGTGCCGCACCTGGCCGGTGCCGTCCGACGCCCGGTCGGCCTCGTACAGGGCGCCGACGTGCGGCTCCAGGGCCGAGCAGTCCGACGCCAGCCGCTCCGCCGCCAGCTCGGCCGCGATGGCCTCGAGCCCCGCCCGCACCGGGTAGCTCTCCTCCAGGTCGGCCGCGGTGAGGTTGCGCACCCGCACGCCCTTGTTGGGCGCCGACTCGATCAGCCGCAGCGACTCCAGCTCGCGCAGCGCCTCGCGCACCGGGGTCTGGCTGACCTCCAGCTCGGTGGCGATGCGCCGCTCCACGATCCGCTCGCCCGGCTTCCAGCGCCCGCTGACGATCCCCTCCACGATGTGCTCGCGGATCTGTTCGCGCAGCGAGTGGACGACGGGCGCGGTCATGGAGGCTCCTTCGCGGGGGGCCGCCCATCGGCCCCGGGGGCGTTCGACCTTTAGACAATAAGGCCGCCGCCTGTCCCGGGAAGGGCGCGCGGGGCTGCTTTTCTCCAGGTGAGACGAGGCGCACACGGCGTCACGGGGCACGCCGGATGCCCCCGCCCGGAAGATCCGGACGGGGGCATCGGCGCACTGCGGGGGGAGGGCGGTTACAGGCCCAGCTCGACCTCGAACTCGCCGGCCTCCAGGATGCCCTTGACCGCGGTCAGGTAACGGGCCGCGTCGGCGCCGTCCACCAGACGGTGGTCGTAGGAGAGGGTCAGGTAGGTCATGTCGCGGACGCCGATGACCGTGCCCTCCTCGGTCTCGATGACCGCCGGACGCTTGACCGTGGCACCGATACCGAGGATCGCGACCTGGCCGGGCGGCACGATGATCGTGTCGAACAGCGCACCGCGCGAGCCGGTGTTGGAGATGGTGAAGGTCGCGCCGGACAGCTCGTCCGGGGTGATCTTGTTGGCGCGGACCTTGCCGGCCAGCTCCGCGGTGGCCTTGGCGATGCCCGCGATGTTGAGGTCGCCGGCGTGCTTGATGACCGGGGTCATCAGGCCCTTCTCGGAGTCCACCGCGATCCCGACGTTCTCGGAGTCGAAGTAGGTGATCGTGCCCTCGGCCTCGTTGATCTTGGCGTTGATGACCGGGTGAGCCTTCAGCGCCTGGGCCGCGGCCTTCACGAAGAACGGCATCGGGGAGAGCTTGACGCCCTCGCGCGCGGCGAAGGAGTCCTTGGCCTGGCCCCGCAGCCGCATCAGGCGCGTGACGTCGACCTCGACGACCGAGGAGAGCTGCGCCTGCTCGTGCAGCGCCTTGACCATGTTGTCGCCGATGACCTTGCGGATGCGGGGCATCTTGACGGTCTGGCCGCGGAGGGGGGAGGCCTCCAGCTTCGGCGCGCTCTTCTTGGCGGCGGGAGCGGCCGCGGCGGGCGCGGGGGCGGCTGCCTTCGCTGCCTCGGCGGCGGCGAGGACGTCCTGCTTGCGGATGCGGCCACCGACGCCGGTGCCCTTGACGGAGCCCAGCTCGACACCGTTCTCGGCGGCGAGCTTGCGCACCAGCGGGGTCACGTAGGCGCCGTCGTCACCGGAGGTCGCGGCGGGAGCCGGG
>NZ_FMCI01000288.1 GCF_900091845.1 Streptomyces sp. SolWspMP-5a-2 | reverse complement strand
CCCTCCGGTCTCGGGGGTCCCTCCGGGCCCGGCCCGTGGTCGGTCAGTCGTCCGGGGGGTTCCAGCCCCGGGGGCGCAGGATGCCCAGGAGCTGGGCCACCAGTTCGTCGACGACCTCGTCGAGCGTCGCGGGGACCCACCCCGCGTTCCAGTCGTGCAGGAGACCGTTCACGCTGCCGATGAAGGCGGTCGCGGCGAGGCGGTAGTCGCGGGGGGCCGCCTCACCCCGCGCGGCGGACGCGGCGGCCTCCGCGCAGACCAGGTCGACCCAGCGGGCGCGGCGGGTCAGCCGCTGCTCCTCCAGGCCGGGGCTGACGCCGATGACCTCGACGAACGTGATCCGGATCCGGCGGGGATCGCCGCTGACGTAGTCGGCGTAGGCGCGGAAGAGGGCGCCGACCCGTTCGGGCAGCGGCAGGTGCCGGACGGTGGCGTAGGCGGCCAGGACCGCCTGCTCGGCCCAGTCGTTGACCTGGAGGTGCAGGGCCGCGAGGACGTCCTCCAGGGTGCGGAACTCCTCGTAGAACTGACGGGTGGACAGGCCCGCGGTCTCGCTGAGGGCGGCGACCGTGGTGCCCCGGTAGCCGGGGGTGTCGCCGAACAGCTCCAGGGCGGCGGCCAGGAACCGTCTGCGCCGCTCGGCCTGGCGTTCCACGGCGGACTTGCCGCCGTACCGGCCGGTCGGCGCCTTGAGCCTGCCCGCCACTGAGAGCCTCCCTGGTCTTCCGATCCACATATTGTGACCTGCGGACAGTCCGGGGAGAAGGGTTCAGGGCGGGCGGTGCGCGGAAGATCCCCGGCCGGTCGCCGGGGACCTCCCGAGGGCGCCGGATTCAGAAGCGTGCGGCCAGCCAGGCGGACAGTTCGGAGCGGGCGGCGGAGAGCAGCGCCGAGGACGGGTCGGTGGCCCCGTTGGTCACCAGCGCATAGTGGGTGACACCGGAGTCGGCGTCGGTGAGCAGCAGGCGGCGGCTGCCGGTGCCGCCGGGTTCGGCGGTCGCGGCGACCGGCGCGGAGGCGGTGTAGGCGGGCGGGCCGTGGACCGTGCCGAGGTCGGAGACGACGGTGGTGGCGGCCGTCGGGAAGGAGGCGGGCAGATGGAGTTCGGTGGGTGCGGAGCCGCTGCCCGAGCGCCAGACCAGCAGCCCGTACTGGCCCGAGCCGACGAGCCGGGAGACGTTCGGGAGGCTGCTGGGCACCGGGTTCCAGGTCAGCGTGGTGGAGCCGTCGCGGGAGCGGTCCTCGTAGGTGAAGGCGAGGGCGGTGCCCGCGGTGGCGCTCGGGTAGACGCGGTCCAGGAGGCGGGCGTCCTGGCGGAGCGCCGGGGCGCCCGCGTCGTCGAGGCGGACGGCGGAGAGGTCCTCGTCGTTCCAGGCGTCACCGGCGGTGAGGACCTTGCCGGTGTTGCCGTTCATCAGCTCGTGGTGGCGTCCGCTGTAGAGGTCCCACTGCCACTGCGAGCCGGAGAGCACCGGTCCCGAGGTGCTCGGTGAGGTCCACCAACCGGCGCCAGGGACACGGGAGTCGAGGGCCTGGTACATGGCTTTGAGGACGGTCGGCGCCTTGCCCGCGACGGTGCCGGACAGCGGGTGCCCGAACTCGCTGACGACGGAGGTGGTCCCGGCCGCCGCCGCGCGGTCGCGGACGGTGCCGAAGTCGCCCGCGTACTGGCCGTCGGAGGCGTTGCCCCACATCAGGACGCCGGAGATGGCCTTCTGGTCGTAGAAGTGGGTGTTGAGGACGTACCGGGAGCCGAGCGTCCCCGCGTCCAGCAGTCCGCCCTCCTGCTTCTGGGTGGAGATGTTGGAGTTCCAGAAGAGGTTGGGCTCGACGAGCGCCGGTTTGTCCTGCCAGCCCGCGCTGTCCATCCGGGCGCGGAACCTGGTGTAGAAGGGCCACAGCAGGTCCCGCTCCCAGGTGCGGGAGGTCTGCCCGGAGTCGTAGGTGCCGGCGTAGGGCTCGTTGTACGGGTCGAAGCCGACGACGCCGGCGAACTGCTCGGTGCTCAGGTTCTGCCGGAGGTACGTCATGGTCTGCTGGGCGGTGGCGAGGAAGGCGTCCTGGAGGCCGTGGGCGTTGTGCCAGAAGTCGTGCTGGGCCGCCGTCACCGCGCCGTTCTGGGTGATGTTCTGGCCCCAGAAGAGGCAGATCCCGCACGACTCCTGGGCGTAGCCGCCGAGTTGTACCGCCCAGGCGGGGGCGCCGTCACCGGTGTACCAGCTCCCGGTGGTGAACAGGTGGCGGGAGTAGAGGTCCTGGTGGAAGTCGGGGTAGACGCGCAGGCCCGCGTCGAGGAACGCCTTCATCTGCGCGGTGGCGGCGGCCAGGTATCCGGTGTCGACCTGGCCGCGGACGGGTTCCGCGAAGGCCCAGGAGAGCAGGAAGCGGACGGAGTTGCCGCCGCCGAGGGCGCGCAGCGCGGTGGCGGAGGTGCGGGCGTCGGCGACGGAGGCGAACGGCAGGCCGTCGTTCTCGGCGAGCTTGGTCTCACCGGAGACGTTGTAGCCGCGCAGCACGACCTCGCGGCCCCCGCCGTCGACGAAGCGGCCGTTCGACACGGTGAGGGCCGTGCCGTCGAAGGGGAGGGAGCCGGGGACGGCGGCGGTGGCGGGGGTGGTCCCCGTCACCGCCGGCAGTCCGCAGAGGACCACCAGCACGGCGAGCAGTCGCGCACGTAGATTCGGCATGTCCACTACAGTCCGGCCGTTGCCGGACCCCGTCAACACTTCTGACTCACAGGTAAGTTGCCTGTCTCAAAGCCCAGTTGGGCTTGTCTGGCGACCGGTGCGCAGCGGTCGGACCCGCCGGACGAGCCGCACCCGTGGACCTCGGGCCACGCCGGGGCGAGCCGCGCCGCCCGGAGGTGATCTACAGGTAAAACTGCGCAGGCTGAACTGGACAGTTTCGGCTGTCGGTTTTACCGTGGACGGCATGGACGCGAACGCCACCGACCCGCCCGGGGACATCTCCGACTCCGCCGCCCGCGCCGCGCGCGACGTGCGGGTGGTCTTCAGCAGGCTGCGCCGCCGGATCCGGGAGGTCTCCGGGGACGACGTGCTCAGCCCGCCGCAGGTCTCCGCCCTCACGCTGGTCGCCAAGCACGGCGCCGCCACGGCGAGCGCGCTGGCCACCGCCGAGGGGGTGCGCCCGCAGTCGATGGCCACCACCCTGGCCGCCCTGGACCGCGGCGGCCTGATCCGGCGCAGCCCCGACCCCGACGACGGCCGCCGCCTCCTGGTCACCCTGACCGACGCCGGGCGCGAACGCGTCGAGGGCGACCGGCAGGCCCGCGAGGAGTGGCTGGCCCGCGCCTTCCAGGACCGCTGCACCGAGGAGGAGCGGCGCACCGTGCTCGACGGCCTCGCCCTGCTGGAACGGCTCACCCGGCCGTGACGGACCGCGACGCCGCCCGCCGCAGGACCGGGACGGGGGCACCCGCCCCCGACGGGTTCGACCGCGGGCTGATCGCCCCGATGCTCATCGGGTCGGTGCTCAACCCCGTCAACTCGTCGATGATCGCCGTCGCGCTGGTGCCGATCGGCATCGCCTTCGGCGCACCGCCCGCCGAGACCGCGTGGCTGGTCTCGGCGCTCTACCTGGCGACCGCGGTGGGCCAGCCCGTCGTCGGACGGCTGGTCGACATGTTCGGGCCCAGGACCCTGTACCTGATCGGCACCGGGCTGGTCGGCGTCGCCGGACTGCTCGGCGCCCTCGCGCCCTCTCTCGGCGCGCTGATCGGCGCCCGGGTGCTGCTCGGGTTCGGCACCTCGGCCGCGTACCCGGCGGCCATGCAGCTCATCCGCCGGGAGAACGAACGCACCGGGAAGGACAGTCCGGCCGCCGTGCTGACGGCGCTGGCCGTCGCCAACCAGACGGTCGCCGTGGTCGGGCCCGCGCTCGGCGGGCTGCTGATCGGCCTCGGCGGCTGGCGCGCCGTGTTCACCGTCAACGTGCCGCTCTCCGCCGCCTGCCTGGTCCTCGGCGCCCTGCGGCTGCCGCGGACCAGGCCCGGGGCGGCGGACCGGGCGCGCGGGGTGGACCTGCCCGGCATGGCCCTGTTCGCGGTCACGCTGGTGGCGCTGATGCTGTTCCTGATGGCGCCCCGGCCCGACCGCTGGTACCTGCCGGTGCTCGCCGTGCTCACCGGGGCCGGTTTCGCGGCGCGGGAGCTGCGGGTGCAGGGGCCCTTCGTCGACCTGCGGGTGCTGGGCGGCAACGTCCCGCTGCTCGTCACCTACCTGCGCCAGCTCCTGGCGTACACCACCTCGTACGCCTTCCTGTACGGGTTCACGCAGTGGCTCGAACAGGGGCGCGGGCTCTCCCCCGGGACGGCCGGGCTGGTGCTGCTGCCGCTGTCCGCGTCGGCGCTCGCCGTCTCCGCGCTCACCGGCCGCAGCGAGGCGCCCCGGAGCAAGCTGCTGGTCGGATCGGCGGTCCAGGTGGCGGTCTGCGCGGGACTGCTGGCGGCCGGGGCGGGCACCCCGCTCTGGGCGCTCCTCGCGGCGAGCGCCGTGATGGGCGTGCCGCAGGGCCTGATCGGCCTCGCCACCCAGAACACGCTGTACCGGCAGGCGGAGCCCGCGCGCATCGCCTCCGCCGCCGGGCTGCTGCGCACCTTCAGCTACCTCGGCGCACTGGGCGCGTCGGCCGCCACCGCGGCCTTCTTCCCGCACCGCGCCGACACCCCGGGCCTGCACGAGCTGGCCCTGTTCATGCTCGCCGGATCGGCCCTGCTGCTGGCGATCACCCTTCCCGACCGCTCCCTGAGCGCGCTCACCCCGTCCCGAAAGGCACGCACATGACCGTCACCGCCCTCGACCCCCGCTCCGCCCTCGTGGTGATCGACCTCCAGGCGGGCATCGCCGCGATGCCCGTCCAGCCGCACCCGGCGGCCGAGGTCATCGCCCGCTCGGCCGCGCTCGCCGACGCCTTCCGCTCGCACGGGCTGCCGGTGGTGCTCGTCCGGGTCTCGTTCGCCGCCGACGGCTCCGACGCCCCCGTCGGCCGCACCGAGGTCGCCGGTTCCGGCGCCACCCTCCCGGAGGGCTGGGACGTGATCGTCGACGAGCTGTCCGGGCACCCGGAGGACGTCGTCGTCACCAAGCGCAACTGGGGCGCGTTCTACGGCACCGACCTGGACCTCCAGCTCCGCCGCAGGGGCGTCACCCAGATCGTGCTGACCGGCATCGCCACCAGCATCGGTGTGGAGTCCACCGCCCGCGCGGCCCACGAGCACGGCTACCACGTCACGCTGGCGACGGACGCGATGAGCGACCGCAGCGCCGAGGCGCACCGGGCCAGCGTCGAGCAGTTGTTCCCCCGGTTGGGCGAGACCGGCACGACGGAGGAGATCCTCGGTCTGCTCGCCGCCGCACACGGCTGAGCCACCGCACGGACAACTGACGGACACCTGGGACGAGTGGGGCAAAGCGACCGCCCGGGATAGCATCTGGCCACCGCACCACCACGGCGAACGACCCGAGGGGACTCCGAGCCCGATGCCGGTCAAGGTCAGTGTCATCGTCCCCGTCTACAACCCGGGGAGCTACATCGAGGAGTGCGCGGCCTCCCTCCTCGGCCAGTCCCTGCCGGCCGACGCGTACGAAGTGATCTTCGTGGACGACGGTTCGACCGACGGCACCCCGGCCCTCCTCGACGCCCTCGCCGCCGGGGAGGAGCGGGTGCGGGTCGTCCACCAGGAGAACTCCGGCTGGTCGGGCAAGCCGCGCAACGTCGGCATCGACGCGGCCCGCGGCGAGTACGTCATGTTCGTCGACGACGACGACCACCTCGGCGCCGAGGCCCTGGAGCGGATGTACGGCTACGGCGTGGCCAACGGGGCCGACGTGGTCGTCGGCAAGATGGCGGGCCGGGGGCGCTCGGTGCCGGTCGAGCTGTTCCGGGCCAACCGGCCGCGCGCCTCCGTCGAGGACGCCCCGCTGATCGACAGCCTCACCCCGCACAAGATGTTCCGCCGGGCGTTCCTGGACGAGATCGGACTGCGGTTCCCGGAGGGGCGGCGGCGCCTGGAGGACCACGTCTTCGTCACCGAGGCGTACCTGCGGGCGGCGAACGTCAGCGTCATCGGGGACTACGTCTGCTACTACCACATCCGCCGGGCCGACGCGGCGAACGCGGGGATCCAGCGCTTCGAGCCGGTCGGCTACTTCAAGAACCTCCGCGAGGCCCTCGACGTCGTCGAGCGGTACACCGCGCCGGGGCCGGTGCGCGACGGTCTCTTCCGGCGCTGGCTGCGGGTGGAGATGGTGGAGCGGCTGCGCGGACGGCGCTTCCTCGCCCTGCCCGACGACTACCGCAGGACGCTCTTCGAGGAGATCCGCTCCGTGGTCGTGGAGCGGTTCGGGCCCGGCGTGGCCGCCGGACTCCCGCCCGTCCAGCAGGTGGTGGCCGCGTTCGCCGCCGCCGACCGGTACGACGACGCCCTCGCCTTCGCCGAGTGGGAGGCCGGGATCGGCCTCGTGGCGGCGCCGGAACGCGTCGCCTGGCGTGACGGGCTGCTGGAGGTCGGCTTCGCCGCCGAGTTCACGGCCGCGGGCACCCCCCTGGTGCTCTCCGGCGGCGGTGCCCCGCCGGACGGCCCGCCCCCGGACGTGCCCGCCGCGGTCGCCCGGGTCGGCGCCGACTCCGTCGCCCGGTTCGCCACCGGCACCGCGGACCTGCTGGTGCGCGAACGCGCGAGCGGCGCCCAGTACTTCCAGCCCGTGGAGGTGTCCCGGGAGATCGTGCCGGTCGAGGACAGCGGGCAGGTCCGCCTGGTGATGCGGGCGACGGCGACCGTCGACCCCGCCACGGCGGCGGGCGGCGACCCGCTGCGCGCCGGGCTGTGGGACCTCGTCGCGCGGGTCAGGCTGGGCGGCTGGACCAAGGAGTGCCGGATCGGGCCGGGCCCGCGCAAGGCACGCGCCGCGACCCGGGCCGCCGTCACCGCGGGCCGGGTGACGCTCCCGTACTGGACGGACCGGCACGGGCAGCTCTCCCTGGACGTCGACCGGGCGGCCAAGCGGCTGGGGTTCTCCGCCCTCGGGCCCGAGGACGCCGCGGTCACCGCCGGGAGCCTGCGCGCGCCGCTGCCGCTGCACGTCACCGGCGCCACCGACGTCCTGCTGCGGTTCACCCGCGAAGGACAGGACGGGCGGACGGTGGACACGCCCGGCAGGCTCGCGCCGGGCGAGGACGGCGCCGCCCTGCTGGAGGCCGTCCTGCCCGCCGCCGGACTGGCGGGCGGCACCTGGCGGACGGCGCTCTGCCCGGTCCCGGACGCCGCGGTGCCGCGCTTCCTGCCGCTGCCGCTCGCGCTGCGGGCCGGAGCGCGCACCGTCGAGGTGGTCCGCCGCCCGCACCCCGGCGGCCCGCGGCGGGTCGCGCGGCGGCTGCGCCGGGTGCTGGCCGCGCTCCTGGGCAGGACACCGAGGAAGCCCGCAGGACGAGGGAGGTGACCGTATGCGCGCACTGGACGTCGCCGACGCCTGGGTCCTGGAACCGACGGTGTTCCCCGACGGGCGCGGCACCTTCCACGAGTGGTACCGGGGCGCCGAGTTCCGCGCGGCGACCGGGTACGACCTGCCCCTCGCCCAGGCCAACTGCTCGGTCTCGCGGCGGGGCGTGCTGCGCGGGGTGCACTTCAGCGACGTGCCGCCCGGCCAGGCCAAGTGGGTGTCGTGCCTGCGCGGCGCGGTCCTCGACGTGGTGGTCGACCTGCGCACCGGCTCCCCCACCTACCGGCGCTGGGAGGCGGTCCGCCTGGACGACACCGACCGGCGCGCGGTGTTCCTCGCGGAGGGGCTCGGGCACGCGTTCCTCGCGCTCACCGACGACGCCACGGTGGTGTACCTGACGTCCAGCGGCTACGCGCCCGAGCACGAGCACGGCGTGCACGCCCTCGACCCCGGCCTCGGCATCGAGTGGCCCGCCGGGATCACCCCGCTGCTGTCGGAGAAGGACGCCGCGGCGCCCACCCTCGCCGAGGCGGAGCGGGCCGGGCTGCTGCCGTCGTACGCGCGGTGCGCGGACCGCTACCGGCGGCTGCGCGAGGGGGAGTTCAGCGGCCCGAGCTGAACCCGGCGAGCGCGGCGCGCAGCGGTTCCCAGCCGCGCACCCGGCTCAGACCGCGGTCGCGGGCGCGCACCAGCGGGCGCCAGAACCCGGCGCCGAGCAGCGTCTCGGGCGACACCGCCGCCGCCCGTTCGACGACCGCGTCCGGCACCTTCTGCGGGTCGGGCACCAGGTGCTCGGCGACGATCTCGTCGTACCGGTCGGCGAGGACGGTGGAGCGGCGGTCGGCGCCGAAGACCACGAGCTGGCCGGTGGGCCGGGTGTCGACGAGGACGGTCACCAGGTCGGGCCGGTAGCGGGCGAGGATCCCGGTGAGTTTGTAGACGTCCCCGGTCCAGGCGGTGGTGTGCCGGTCGCGGGCCGCCTCGTCGGCGCTCCGGGGCAGCATGTCGTCCAGGACGACGACGCTCCCCCACCCGGTGTGCCTCTCGATGTTGATGAAGTCCCGCAGGGCGTACTCGAACAGGTGCATGCCGTCGATGAACGCCAGGTCGAGGACGGGGCGCCGCCAGTGGCCGAGCGGATGCCTGCCCCGGCGCAGGTTGCGGACGGGGTTGCGGCCGCCGCGCAGATGGCCCAGCGGGTCGGCGCGGGCGAAGAAGTCGTCGCTGGTCGCCCTGGCCAGGTGGACGTCGCAGCGCAGCTCCGCGACCACCTTGAACGCGGGGTCGACGGCGACGCTCGGGACCCGGGACAGGGCGAGGCTGCGGCCGTCGTTCACCCCGATCTCCAGGTAGGTGCGGTTGGCGCTCACCCGGTGCAGTCCTCGCAGGAACTCATGGCGTTTCACGGGCGGACTCCTCGCGGATCAGGGGAAGTGCTTCGTGCAGGGCGGTGCGCCAGGGGCGCGTCGGCGGGAGTCCCGCGCCGCGCCAGCGGCCGTGTCCGAGGGCGCTGTAGGCGGGGCGGGGCGCGGGCCGCGGGAACGCGGCGCTCGCGACGGGCCTGACCCGGCCGGGGTCGGCGCCGAGCCGGGTGAAGACCTCGCGGGCCAGGTCGTACCAGGTGGTCACGCCGCGCGAGGTGGCGTGGAAGACGCCGGATGCGCCGTGGCCGACGAGCGGTCCGAGGTCGGCGATCCGGGCGGCGACGTCCGCGCTCCAGGTGGGCTGGCCGTACTGGTCGTCGACGACGTCCACGGTCCGCCGCTCGGCCTCGAGACCGATCATGGCGCGGACGAAGCTGCGGCCGTGGACCCCGTAGAGCCAGGCGGTGCGCACGACGGCGCTCGCGCCGGGGAGTTCCGTCAGGACGGCGCGCTCGCCCGCGAGTTTGGTGCGGCCGTAGGCGGTGCGCGGTCCGGTGGGGTGGTCCTCCGGGTAGGGGGCGCGGGCGTCGCCGGGGAAGACGTAGTCGGTGGAGACGTGCACGAGGCGGGCGCCGGTCGCGGCGCAGGCGCGGGCGAGGTGGCGGGGCCCGTCGCCGTTGACCCGCAGGGCGGTCGCCTCGTCGGTCTCGGCCGCGTCGACGGCGGTGTAGGCGGCGCAGTTGACGACGAGGTCGGGGCGGTGCGCGGCCAGCGCGGCCTCGACGGCGTCGGGCCGGGTGAGGTCGAGGGCGGCGCGGTCGAGGCCGGTCACCTCGGCGCCGCGCCGGGCGAGTTCGCCGACGGTGTCCCGGCCGAGCATCCCGGCGGCGCCGGTGACCAGCCATCTCACGCGGTGCGCCGGTTCAGGGGCTGCCACCAGTCGCGGTGGTCGCGGTACCAGGCGACGGTCTCGGCGAGGCCGGTGGTGAAGTCGCGGCGCGGCCGGTAGCCGAGTTCGTCGCGGGCCTTGCTCCAGTCGACGCAGTAGCGCAGGTCGTGGCCCTTGCGGTCGGCGACGTGCTCGACCCGGTCCCAGCCCGCCCCGCACGCCGTGAGGAGCAGCCCGGTGAGGTCGCGGTTGGTCAGCTCGGTGCCGCCGCCGATGTTGTAGACCTCGCCCGCGCGGCCCCGGGTGCGGACGAGGTCGACGCCCCGGCAGTGGTCGTCGACGTGCAGCCAGTCGCGGACGTTGCGGCCGTCGCCGTACAGGGGGACGGTGCGGCCGTCGAGGAGGCGGGTGACGAACAGCGGCACGACCTTCTCGGGGTACTGGTACGGGCCGTAGTTGTTGGAGCAGCGGGTGACGCGGACGTCCAGGCCGTGGGTGCGGTGGTAGGCGAGGGCGAGCAGGTCGGAGGCCGCCTTGGACGCGGAGTACGGGGAGTTGGGGCTCAGCGGGTCCCGCTCGGTGCTCGCCCCGGTCTCGACGGATCCGTAGACCTCGTCGGTGGAGACGTGCACGAAGGGTCCGACGCCGTGCCGGAGGGCGGCCTCCAGCAGGGTCTGGGTGCCGACCACGTTGGTGAGGACGAAGTCGCCCGCGCCGGAGATCGAGCGGTCCACGTGGGACTCGGCGGCGAAGTGGACGATCTGGTCGGCGTCGGCGATCAGCCGGTCGACGAGTTCGGCGTCGCGGATGTCGCCCTGCACGAAGTCGATCCGGGGGTCGTCGAGATCGAGGTTGTCGAGGTTCCCGGCGTAGGTGAGCTTGTCGAGCACGGTGACGCGGCGGACGCCGGGGTCGCCGCCGGCGAGCAGGGCGCGCACGTACTGGGAGCCGATGAAACCGGCGGCGCCGGTGACGAGGAGGTTCATGTGTGGATCTGCACCTTGCTGTGGTCGCCGAGGACGAGGCGGTGGGCGCTGGGCACGCTCGGCGCCGGGGTGACCTCGACGTGCCGTCCGATCAGGGAGTTCTCGATCCGGCCGACGCCGAGGATGGAGGAGTCGCGCAGCACGATGGAGAACTCCAGCTCGCTGTCGACGATCCTGCAGTTCTCCGCGACGGAGGTGAAGGGGCCGACGTAGGAGTCCTCGATGACGGTCCCGGCGCCGATCACGACGGGGCCCACGACCCGGGAGTTGACGATCCGGGCGCCTTCTTCGATCACCACCCGGCCGACGGTCTCGGACGCCTCGTCCACCTCGCCGTCGATGCGCTGTTCGAGGGTCTCCAGGACCGTGCGGTTGACCTCCAGCATGTCGACGACGTTCCCGGTGTCCTTCCAGTAGCCCTCGATGACCGAGCAGCGCACGTCGGCCCGCTGGTCGATCAGGTGCTGGATGGCGTGGGTGATCTCCAGTTCGCCGCGCCAGGAGGGGCGGATGGCGCGCACCGCCTCGTGGATGGCCGGGGTGAACAGGTAGACGCCGACGAGGGCGAGGTCGCTCTTGGGGCGCTCCGGCTTCTCCTCCAGGCCGATCACCTGGCCCTGGGCGTCGAGTTCCGCGACGCCGAAGGCCCGCGGGTCGGCCACCCGGGTGAGGAGGATCTGGGCGTCGGGGCGGTCGCGCCGGAACGCGTCGACGAGGACGGCGATGCCGCCGACGATGAAGTTGTCGCCCAGGTACATCACGAAGTCGTCGTCGCCGAGCCACTCGCGGGCGATGATCACCGCGTGCGCGAGGCCGAGCGGGCGCTCCTGGGGGATGTAGGTGACGTCCAGGCCGAACTTGGAGCCGTCGCCGACGGACTCCTCGATCTCGGCGGCGGTGTCCCCGACGACGACGCCGACCTCGGTGATGCCGGCCGCCGCGATGGACTCCAGGCCGTAGAAGAGGACGGCCTTGTTGGCCACCGGCACGAGTTGTTTCGCCGAGGTGTGCGTGATCGGCCTCAGCCGCGTACCCGCACCACCGGAGAGCACGAGAGCCTTCATCGCTTCACCCTAGCCGCGATTGACCGCATATGACGGCTGAGGATCGTTTCGGGCCTTTTCGCGACAAATAGGCGGAGGACGGGGGCGGGTGGCCCGACCCCGGCGGCGACCGGGCGGGCGACCCGCGGGTCACCGTACGGCCGTTCGGGTGACGGACGGACACCGGGGAGTGCGGAGGGGCGTGTTCCGAACGGCGGGGCGCGTTCCGGGGAGCGCCGGAGGAGTCGTTCCGGGTGGCCGGGCGGGTCGCGGGGGCGCCGGCCGTCACAGCGCGTGGGGGTCCGGGCTCCGCGGAGGTGCCGGAGGGACGGTGGCGAAGGTGCTCGAAACGGGATCGAACACGACTTGACGCATGCGTTACGCACGGCGATGTCATGACAGGCGTGACTGTCCGCGACCACCGGCCGCCTGGAAATGTTCAGGGCGAGCCACGGAGGGGGAGGCGGATGGACAAGCGGTACGAGGTGTACGCACTGGCCGACGGGCACTTCTACGACACGCCCGACCGGCTCGCCGCGGAGGGCACCCAGGAGGCCGCGCCCCTGTTCGCGGCGGCCGGACGACCGGTCCCGGAGGGCTGGCACACGGCACGCGGCGGGGACTGGCTGACCTTCACCCCGGTCGACGCGGACGGTGCCCCGGAGCCCTCCCCCGCCCAGGGGTGGAAGATCCACTCGACGGCGACCCGGGAGAACGCGGAGCGGATCGCGGCGGCCGTCTGGGACTACTGCGTGCCCCGCCGGATCCCGTTCAAGTTCGTGCCGGGACCGCACCTGCTGCACCTGCGCAACGCCAAGTACGCGGGCCGCGACACCAGCGGCAAGTTCGTCACCGTCTACCCGGCGGACGAGCGGCAGCTCCAGACCGTCCTCGGTGAACTGGGCGACCTGCTCAAAGGCTGCGAGGGCCCCTACATCCTCACCGACCTGCGGTGGGAGGAGGGCCCGCTGTACGTCCGCTACGGCGCCTTCGCCCGCCGGTTCGTCGTCGACGAGCGGGGCACGCTGGTGCCGGCGGTCGAGAACGGCGAGGGCGTGCTCGTTCCCGACCGCAGAGCCCCCTCGTTCCAGGTCCCCGAGTGGGTGACGCTGCCGGAGTTCCTGCGTCCGCAGCTCGCCGCGCGCGCCGCCACCACCGTCGGGGACCTGCCCTACCGGATCGAGAAGGCGCTGCACTTCTCCAACGGCGGCGGCGTCTACTCGGGCACCGACACCCGTGACGGCAGCCGGGTCGTGCTCAAGGAGGCCAGGCCGCACGCCGGGCTGGCGTCCGACGGCGCGGACGCGGTGGCCCGCCTGGAACGGGAGCGGGACGCGCTGCGGCGGGTCGCGGGCACCGGCGTGGTCCCGGAGGTGCGGGACTGGTTCACGCTGGGCGAGCACCGGTTCCTGGTGATGGACTTCGTCGAGGGCAAGCCCCTCAACTCCTTCTTCGCGCACCGCCATCCGCTGCTCGGCCCCGACCCCGACCCCGAGGAGGTGCGCGCCTACACCGCGTGGGCGCTGCGCGTGCACCGGGCGGTCGAGGACGCGGTGGAGAAGGTGCACGCGCACGGCATCGTCTTCAACGACCTGCACGTCTTCAACATCATCGTCGCGCCGGACGACGAGTCGGTCTCCCTCATCGACTTCGAGGCGGCGGCCCCGGTCGAGGAGAACGGCCGTCAGACGGTCGCCCACCCCGGTTTCTTCGCCCCGCCCGACCGGCGCGGCGTGGACGTCGACCGGTACGCGCTCGCCTGTCTGCGGCTCGCCCTGTTCCTGCCCGTCACGACGCTGTTCGTGGTGGACCGCGGCAAGGCGGCGCACCTCGCGGACGTCGTCGCCGAGCAGTTCCCCGACGTGCCGCGGACCTTCCTCGACGAGGCGGTCGCCGAGATCACCAAGGGCGCCCGCACCTCCCTCGGGCCCGCCGGGCCCGTCCGGCCGGGCGACTGGCCGCACAGCCGCGACTCGATGGTCGAGGCGATCCTCGCCTCCGCGACCCCGCAGCGCGACGACCGGCTCTTCCCCGGCGACATCGCGCAGTTCTCCGACGGCGGCGGTCTGGGCCTCGCGCACGGCGCGGCCGGGGTGCTGTACGCGCTGGCGGAGAGCGGCGCGGCCCCCTACGACGAGGGCGAACGCTGGCTCCTCGACCACACCGCGCCACCCCCGCCGGGGACCCCGCTCGGTCTCTACGACGGGCTCGCGGGCGTCGCCCACGTACTGGACCGGCTCGGCCACCGGCAGCGCGCCCTGGACCTGACCGCCGGCATCCTGCGGGAGAACTGGCGCAATCTCTCCTCCGACCTGCACGGTGGTCTCGCCGGGCTCGGTCTGGTCCTCGGCCACCTCGGGCGGACCTCGGGCGAGCGGGAACTCACCGACCGTTCGGCGGAGGCGGCCGAGATCCTCGTCCGCAGGCTGGCCGAACCGGTGCCCGACGGCGCCCCCCGGCGACGGGCCGGGCTGATGCGCGGCTGGACCGGACCCGCGCTGTTCCTGGTGCGCCGGTACGAGGAGACCGGCGACGGACGGTTCCTGGCCGCCGCCCGCGAGGCACTGGGCCGGGACCTGGACCGGTGCGTCGAACGGGACGGCGGTCTCGAGGTCGACGAGGGCTGGCGCACCCTGCCCTACCTGGGCGACGGCAGCGCCGGGATCGGACTGGTCCTCGACGACTGGCTCGCCCACGGCCCCGACGGCACCGGCCGGTTCGAGGCCGCCCGCTCCGCGATCCTCACCGCGTCCAGCTCCCGCTTCTACGCGCAGCCCGGTCTGCTCCAGGGCCGCGCCGGGATGGTCCTGCACCTGGGGCGCACCACCGCCCCGGACGCGGACCCCGCGCGCACCGACCGGCAGATCGACGGGCTGGGCTGGCTCGCGATGGACTACCGCGGCCGACTGGCCTTCCCCGGCCACCAGATGATGCGTCTGTCCATGGACCTGGCCACCGGAACGGCCGGTTGCCTGCTCGCCCTCGCGTCGGTCCTCGAACCCGGCCGCGGCGCCCACCTGCCGTTCCTCCCGCCGCCACCGGCGGCCCACGAATGCGGCACCGTCACCTGACGGAGTCGTGACACCACCCCGTCCCCACGAAGACAAGGAACCGCGTCACCACGGTGCCGGTTCCAGGAAAGGACACCTCATGGCCCTTCTCGACCTGCAGACGATGGAGTCGGACGAGTACACCGGCGGCGCGAGCACGGCGAGCCTGCTCTCCTGCGTCTCGGCGGCGAGCGTTCTGCTCTGTCTCTGACCGGCACCGCGGATACCCGGCTCCGGGTGGCCCTCTCCTCACGGAGGGGCCGCCCGGGGCCTTCGCCCTACCCGACGCGAGGCCCGCAGCGATGACGACCGTCTCCGACGCCGCCCCCGATCCGGTCGCCCCGCCCGCCCGCGACCTCCTCACCCCGCGCGCACGGGCCCTCGAACGGGCCGCGCTGCGGCACGGCGGCGCCCACTGCGCGGCCCTGTGCCTGGTGAGCCTGGCCTCCACCGCCGCCGGACTGCTGCTGCCCGCGGTCCTGGGCCGCGCTCTCGATCTGCTGCTGGCCGGTGATCCCGCGACCCGCTGGGTCGCCCGCGCCACCGCCCTCGTCCTGCTGCTCGGCGTCCTGGACGCCGCCGCGGGCGTGCTCTCCGGCACCGCCGACGGACGCGCCGCCGCGTGGCTGCGCCGCCTGGTCACCGGACAGGTGCTGGCGCTCGGCCCCCGCGCGGCCGACCGGTTCGGCGCCGGGGACCTGGCCGCCCGCCTGGTGGGCAACGCCGCCCAGGCCGGGACCTCCCCCGCGGCCGTCGCCGCGCTGCTGGCCGCGACGGCGGGACCGGTCGGGGGCGTGGTCGCGCTGGGGATCATCGACGCGCGGCTCGCGCTGGTCCTCCTGGCCGGTGCGCCCCTGCTCGCGCTGCTGCTGCGCGCCCTGGCCCGCGACACGACCGCCTGCGTCGGCGACTACCAGCGCGTGCAGGGGCGGATGGCGGCCGACCTCGCGGAGGCGGTCGGCGGCCACCGCACCATCGCGGCGGCCGGCACCCAGGACCGGGAGACCGCCCGCGTCCTGCGCCCGCTGCCCGAACTCTCCCGCGCCGGGCACCGCATGTGGCACGTCCAGGGCCGGGCCGCGGCCCGCGCGGTCACCGTGGCG